>JAEYGD010000353.1 GCA_023402505.1 Actinomycetes bacterium | reverse complement strand
GGTTCAGTCCATGCGGACGCGGGTGCGGGTGCCGACCCCGCAGTCCGGCGCCGACCAGACGGTCGTGTTGGCCGTGTCGTCGCGGTTGTTCTCCCGGCGCGAGTCCACGTGGATGTGGTCGTCGTGGTCCGGCGCGCCGGGCCCGAGGATGCCGCTGAAGCCGCGGTTGCGGGCGTCGCGGGCCACGTCGCACAGGGACCGGCTGCGCGACACCACGTCGGCGGCGTTGCCGTAGAGGTGCTGGCTGTCGCCGGCGCCGCCGACCTGGTCGTTGCAGGCGCGGCTGCGGAAGCCGCTGGTCACGTAGAGCGGGCGGTCGCCGAGGCCGCGCCGCATCGCCTCCAGCTTCCACATGGTCCGCAGGGCGTTCTGCCGGGTCTCGGCCGCGGAGAGGGGACCTCCGGTCCAGCCGTTGCGGCCGCAGCCGTCGTCCATCTCGTTGAAGCTGAAGTGCCGCGGCGTGCAGTCGTTGTCCTGCAGATCGTAGATCTTGCGGTACGTCTGGGGGCCCGCGACGCCGTCGGCACGCAGCCCGTACGCCGACTGGAAGCGCCGTACGGCGGCGGCGGTCTTCGGCCCGTACCGGCCGTCGAGTTCGACGATGTCGCGGTTGCCGGCCCACCCGGCGACGCGGAGTTGGAGTTGACGGACGTCGTCGCCGGACCGCCCCTGGTAGAGGTTCCGCGTCCACGTGTAACAGGCATCGGCGTGGGCGGCCGGTGCGGCGACCACGGTGGCGATCGCGGCCCCGGGCAACGCCAGGGCGAATGCGACAGCGGCCCGCTTGAGGGTCTTCATGCGCACAGAAGTCCTCCCGTTAGGAAACGATGGGGTGGGACATCGACCGGGACGTCCCGCGATTTCCACCCTGGCACTGATCAGTCGCTTAGGCAGGAATTAACGAGAATTGTCCTCAGATTCCGCGCTTGCTGAGTCTTACCTGTGAATTGCGGCGATTTGCGAATCGGCCATTCCGCTCCGGACCGCAGCAGCCACGCCGGAACCGGACGGAACGTCGCATCCGGTCACACCGTGGGTGATGTTCCCGCCGCACCCGGAGCCGGTAACGTCAGCGCCGCGAGTGAGGGGAGGTGGACGGATGGCGCGCGGCGGTGTCTTCTGCGTCGAGGGCCAGTGGCACCGCGACCTCAACGAGCGCGGCTCCGTCCTGCCCACCCTCGAACTGCTCGAACGCCTGGGAAAGATCCGCTTCATCCACAAGGACGCGGCGACCCGGGACGAGCTGTTCTACTTCGTCGACCGGTGGCTGCTCAAGCAGTACGCCGACTACCGGGTCGGCTTCTTCGCGATGCACGGGGAGCCGAGCCGGCTCTGCCTGACCGACTGGGAGTCGGTGCCGCTCGCCGACGTCGCCGAGCGGATGGCCGGCCGGTGCGAGGGGCGGCGGCTCTACTTCGGCAGCTGTTCGGTGCTGCGCGCCTCCGACGCCGTCCTACGCGACTTCCTGGAGATCACCGGCGCGGCCCTGGTCTGCGGTTTCACCCGCGAGGTCGACTGGGTCGAATCGGCCGCCTTCGAAACCGTGCTGCTCGACGTGCTCGCCAACGGGCACCGGCACAACGCCGCCGAACTCCGGATGGGCTCGGCGCACTGGGCGCCGCTCGCCTCGTACCTCGGTTTCCGGGTCATCTACGCCAACGGCCGGGCGTGGCGCCCGCCGGTCCGGCCCCGGGTCCCGGCCCAGCCACGCCGCGCTGCGGTGGCGCCCGAGCACTGACACGGTCGCCACCGGCGGTCAGTACGCGACGGCGAACCGGGCGTTCTCGTGGCGCGGGCTCTCGATCTCGTCGACCACCGCCACCGCCAGGTCCTCGTAGGTCAGCACGGACCGGCCCTCGTGGTCGGTGACCGGCTGGTCGCCGCCGGTCCGGTAGTGGCCGGTGCGCTCGCCCGGGTGGAACTCCAGCGGCGGCGGCGACACGTACGTCCAGCGGACCCCGTCGGCCGACGAGCGGTAGTAGTCCAGGGCCTCGGCCTGCCCGAGCGCCGCGTCCCGGTACTCGTCCGGGAAGTCCGGCTCGTCCAGGTAGCGGGTGCCCTTCGGGGTGAGCAGGGTGGCGCCGCCGTCGATGTGGATCACGCGGGGCGGGTCCGGCACGTCGCGCAGTGCCACCACCAGGGCCCGCGCCGCGGCGAGCCACAGGCCGTGCTCCCCGCCGCCGATCGCCACCACCAGCGCGTCCGCCTCCGGCGCCAGCTCGCGTACGCTCCGCTCGCTCGTCGCGTCTCCGGTGACGACCCGCACGCCCGCCGGGAAGTACGACGTGGCCTCCGGCCGGCGCACCGCGGCGGTGACCCGGTGCCCACGGTTGAACGCCTCGGTGGTGACCCGGGAGCCCGCGGTCCCACCCGCCCCGAACACGACGATGTTGCTCACGCCCCAAGGCTATGGACAGCGAAGTCCCGCCGCCGGGGAACGGCCTAGTCCACCAGGGCCGAGTAGACCAGTTGGCGCAGCTGCGACCGGATCGGCCAGGTGCTCGACGGCAACAGCTGGGTGAAGAACAGCGCGGTGATCTCCTCGGCCGGGTCCACCCAGAAGGCGGTGC
This sequence comes from Actinomycetes bacterium, assembly GCA_023402505.1. Lineage (GTDB taxonomy): Bacteria > Actinomycetota > Actinomycetes > Mycobacteriales > Micromonosporaceae > Micromonospora. The sequence goes on along the minus strand of JAEYGD010000353.1, from coordinate 6,012 downwards.
TCGCCACCCCGCCCCAGTAGTACTCACCGGCGCTGCTCGGCACCCGCGACGGGACCGGGTCCTCCACCACCGCGAACCCGAGCCCGAAGCCGATGCCCTCCAGCGTGGTCTCGGCGAAGCCGCCGGTGGACAGGGTGTCCAGGTCCTGCCCGCCGGGAAGGTGGTTGCGGGTCATGAAGCGCACCGTGCGCGGACCGAGCAGGCGTACGCCGTCCAACTCGCCGCCACGCAGCAGCATCCGCGTGAAGCGGTCGTAGTCCGTGGCGCTGGAGATCAGGCCGCCGCCCCCGGAGAGCAGGTTCGGCTTCTCGTACGCCAGGGCGCCGAGCTTGTCGTACCGGAAGGCCCGTCCGGTGCGCGGGTCGGGCGCGTACAGGGCGGCGAGCCGCTCGGCGGTGTCGCCCTGCACCCACCAGTGCGTGTCGGTCATGCCCAGCGGGCCGAAGATCCGGTCGGCGAAGAACGCGTCGAGGCTCTGCCCGGAGACCACCTCGACCAGCCGGCCCAGCACGTCGGTGGCGACCGAGTAGCCCCAGGCGGTGCCCGGCTGGAAGAGCAGCGGCAGTTCGCCGAAGGCGGCGCAGGCGGTGGCCAGGTCGACGTCGGCGGGCGGGTACAGGTCGTACCCGGCGGCCCGGTAGAGCCCGTCGACCACCGAGGTCTGCATGAAGCCGTACGTCAGGCCGGCGGTGTGGGTGAGCAGGTGCCAGACCCGGATGGGCTCGACCGCGGGCACCGTGTACGGCTTGAGCGTCGAGCCCTTGGCGTAGACCCGGAGGTCGGCGAACTCCGGCAGCCAGCGGTCGATCGGGTCGGTCAGCTCGAACCGGCCCTCCTCCCAGAGCATCATCGCGGCGACGGAGGTGACCGGCTTGGTCATCGAGTAGATGCGCCAGAGCGTGTCCGCCTCCACCGGGGCGCCCGACTCGACGTCCCGCCGCCCGTACGTCGAGGAGTGCGCCACCTCGCCGCGGCGGGTGACGACCACCTGGAAGCCGGCGAGCCGGCCGTCGTCGACGTACCTGCCGAAGTGCTCGTCGATCCGCGCCAGGCGCGCGGGGTCGAAGCCGATCTGGTCCGGGTCGATGCTGCGTGCCACGCTCACACCGGCGAACGTACCCGCCGGTGCGGCGTCGTCGGAAGAGCGGCCGCCCACACCTGTCGGTGCCGGTGCGTAGCCTGACCCGATGCCGGAGCTGACCGAGGAGACCACCTTCCGCGACGACGACTGGTACGGCGAGGAGATCACCGACCGGCACTTCGTCGGCTGTCACTTCGAGCGCGTCGACCTCACCGAGGCGCTCACGCGGGGCGCCGTCTTCACCGGGTGCACGTTCGGCAACGTGCGTTTCAACGCCTCCCGGCACACCGACTCGGCCTTCACCCGGTGCGTGTTCCGCCGCTGCAACTTCTTCGAGGCCGAGTTCACCGGCTGCAAGCTGGTCGGCAGCACCTTCGACCAGTGCGATCTGCGGCCGCTGACGGTCGATGGCGGCGACTGGTCCTTCGTCGCGCTTCCCGGCGCCGACCTGCGCGGCGTACGCCTCGCCGGCGTGCGGATGCGCGAGGTCGACCTGACCGGGGCCGACCTGACCGGGGCCACGGTCAGCGGCGTGGACCTCTCCGGCGCCCAACTGGGGCGCGCCCGGCTCACCCGGGCCGACCTGCGCGGGAGTGACCTGACGGCGCTCGACCCGACGGCGGTGGAGCGGGCCGGGGCGGTCATCGACGCGGAACAGGCGGTGCTGATCGCGCAGGCGCTCGGCTTCCAGATCGGCTGAGCTGGCCCCGCCCCCGAACGTGGGGGACCGGAGACGCTACCGACAGGTAACGAAGTGGACGCACCGGACGGCCGCGGGGTGGCGGAAGGTCCGAACTGGTGCAAACGTGAAACCCCGCACGACCGTGTAACGTCTGCGCCGGCTTGGGCGCTGCGGCCGATTGGGGAGTGGAGGGTCGGTGCCGGAGGAAGACCTCACGCGGGCGGGCACCGGTGGGCCACGGCACGGCCGGCGCGGCCTCGACCGTTGCGCCCGGCACCGGTCGTCGACGATCCCGGGGCGGACCCGTGGCGCGTTCCGCAGCCTGTTCCGCGTCCGGAGCCGCCGCCGCGCACTGGAGGGCATCGCGGCGCTCGCCTGCCTGGTCGCACTCGCCTCCTACCTCAGCGCCGGCGACGGGCCGGTTCCGGCCGCGCCGGACCCCGGCAGGGTCCCGGCCGGAGTCGGACGGCCCACCGGCCTCGCCGTCGTCGACGGCGGTCCGGCCTCCGCGCCGGCCTCGCCCGGGCTGCGCCCCCGGCAGCGGCCACCGAGCCCGTCACCCACGCCGGTCACCCCCGCGCCCACGCCACCCGCGCCCGTGCTCACGCTCGCGCACCGCGAGGCGCCGGCGGAGGTGGACCTGACCGCCGTCGGCGGCCGCGACTGGATCCACTGGGGACTGCGCGGCGACGGCACCACGGTGCGCAAGCGCGGCGGTTCGGGCGAGATCCGCGACGACGGCGGCAACGGCCGCCGGGGCTCCTGGGACGCCAGCCAGGAGACCTTCCGGTGGCGCGACGGCGACCCCGTGCGGTCCGCCGACGGCAGCGCCCACGGGGCGTTCACCTGCGGCGCCGGCAAGGGCTTCACCCTCGCGGTCGCCGCCAGCGGCGAGCCACGCACCTTGCACGTCTACGCCGGGACCTGGCGGGCCAGGGGGCGCCTCGACGTCCGGCTCTCCAGCGGCGGGCCGGCCCGCACGCTGCGCCTGGAGGACCCGCACACCAGCCGGTCCGCCGAGTTCACGATCCGCTTCCAGGCCGCGCGGGGCGCGCGGCTCGTGGTCACCTGGACCGCCGAGCACGCCTTCACCGACGACTGTGCCGGGATCACCCTCCAGGCGGTGGCGCTGCGCTGAACCCTGTCCCCCGGCGACCGGCGGGGTAGCGTGGGGCGGAAGATCGACCACTGAGGACGGGAGCGCTGATGGCGACGGGCGAGCAGGTGCTGGACAGCCCCGAGGGCTGGGTGGCCGACCACATCCGGCGGTACGTGGAGACCGACGGGGCCGACGGGCACGAGTGGCGGCCCGGCGTGTTCACGCTGCTGTTGACCACCAAGGGACGGCGCAGCGGCGCGCTGCGGCGCACCGCGCTCATCTACGGCCGCGACGGTGACGCCTACCTGCTGGTCGCCTCGCAGGGCGGCGCACCGGAGCACCCCGCGTGGTACCTGAACCTGCGTGACGAGCCGCAGGTCGAGGTGCAGGTCGGCGCGGAGCGGTTCACCGCCCGGGCCCGCACCGCGACCCCGGAGGAGAAGCCGCGCATGTGGGCCACGATGGTGTCGGTGTGGCCGGCGTACGACGACTACCAGGCCAAGACCGACCGGGAGATCCCGGTCGTGGTGCTGGAACGCGTCTGACCGCCTGACGACCCGGGGAGGAAGGTCATGCTCGCATTCGCCGTCGCCCACCTGCGTACGCCCAGGTTCGACCACGAGGACATCCACCGCTACCTGGAGCGCATCCAGGCCACCCTGGACCCGTTCGGCGGGCGGTTCCTCGTCCACGGCCCGCAGGTCGACGTGATCGAGGGAGAGTGGCCGGGCACCATCGTCGTCATCGAGTTCCCCGACCGGGACGCCGCCCGGGCCTGGTACGACTCTCCTGCGTACCAGGAGATCCTGCCGCTGCGGACCCGGCACATCGAGGGCTCGGCCATCATCGTCGACGGGGTGCCGGCCGGCTACGACGCCGCCCGCACGGCCGCGCACCTGCGCGCCCGCGCCGCCAGCTGAGAGTCGGGACGGCCCCGGCGCGACCGCAGTCGTACCGGGGCCCTCCCGTACTCCCTCAGCAGGCGATGGGCTTCACCCAGGAGCACTCGCGGTCCTCGGGGCCCGGCGGCTCGGGCGGTGTGCGCGGCGCGACGCGGGCGGTCGCCGCGTCCGTCGCCGTGTACGACGCCAACGCCACGGCGATCTGGTCCTCCAGACCCTTCACCGACGAGGCCAGGTAGTTGTTGAGCAGGATCGAGAAGGCCAGCACCCGGCCGTCGGCGTCGGTGACGTAGCCGGACAGGCCGGAGACACCGGTCAGGCTGCCCGTCTTCGCGTGCACGTTGCCGGCGGCCGGGGTGCCCCGCATCCGGCTGCGCAGCGTGCCGCCGACGAAACGCTCCGCCTCACCGGCGATCGGCAGGGCCGCGTACCAGGCGGGGAACCAGGGCTCCGAGCGGACGGCGGTGAGCAGGTCGACGAACTCGGTCGCCGGCACCAGGTTGCGCCGGGAGAGCCCGGAGCCGTCCCGCTGCCGGAAGGTCGCCGGGTCCATGCCGGCACCGGTCACGTACCCGTTGATCGCGGCGATCCCCGCCGACCAGGTGCCGGATCCGGCGAGCACCCGACCGATCTCCTTGGTGAGCACCTCGGCGTGCCCGTTGTTGGAGAGCTTGAGGAAGGGCACCATCAGTTCCGCCAGGGTCATCGAGTCGTGCCGCGCCACCTCGGTCGCGCCGGCGGGGGTGGGCTCCCCGAGGACCGTGCGCCCCAGCACCCGTACGCCGTGCTTGCGCAGCGCGGAGCGGAAGACGTCGGCCGCGTACCCGGTGGGTTCCCAGACCGTCACCCAGTCGCTGGCCGGCGCGTCGCCGACGGCGATCTGGCCGGTGACCACGACGGTGTTGCCGCCGTGCGCGCGCTCGAAGGACAGCGTCGTGTCGCCCTCGGCGACGGTCGTGGCGCGGTTGTCGAACCGCAGGTACCCGGTCGCCGGGGTGGTGCTGAGCAGCGGCTTGGCGCCGGCCGTCGCGGCGGGCGCGGCGCTGACGACGACCGTGCCGGCGTCGTAGTCGGTGTCCGGCGCGACGGTCAGCGCGGAGACCTGCGCGGCGTAGTAGTACGGCTCGTCGTCCCAGGTCCAGTCCGGACCGAGCCGGCTGTCGTCGTAGCGGGTGTCGTCGGCGACCAGGTTCCCGGTCACCAGGCGGACGCCGGCGGCGGCGAGGCGGGCGGCCAGCGCGTCGTAGTCGGCGGCCAGCATCGTCGGGTCGCCGCCGCCGCGCAGGTAGAGGTTTCCGGTGAGGACGCCGCCGCGACGGGGGCCGCCGGCGTGCACGCCGGTGCGGAAGCGGTGCTCGGGCCCCAGCAGGTCGAGGGCGGCCGCCGAGGTCAGCAGCTTGGTGTTGGAGGCGGGGATGAGCCGGCGGTCGCCGTTGCGGTGGTAGACCGTCTCTCCGGTGGCGGCGTCCTTGACGACGACGGAGGCCTGCGCGCCGGCGAGGCGGGCGTCGGCCAGGATCGCGTCGAGGGTGGCGTCGAGCCGGGTCGCCGTGGGGGCCGGCGACTCGGCGGTGGCGGTTGGTGCGCCGGCGGTGGCCGCGGCGGCGACGAGCGCCACCAGCGCGAGCGTCCGGGGGAAGAGACGACGATGCATGCGCTGATGCTGTCACGGAGATATCTGCCAGGAAAGAGCACGACGCGAAGAAAATCTTCGGACAGGTAGCACGGAGCCCGGGGCCGGTTTGCCGCTTCGCCGGATTTCATCCGATCGGGTACGGGCCGGCAGCCCGGTTTGACGAGGACCGCGGCAGGGGGCACCGTAGGCGTGAGGGGCCCCGGTCGCGGGCCCCGAGCCACGACGGCGGATCCGGCCGTCCCGGCTACCCGGCCCCGTCGGCGGCCGGTCGCGCATCCCAGGAGGAGTTTCCGCCATGCTCACCATGACCGACAACGCCGTGCTGGTGATCCGAGACCTCGCCAACCAGCAGGACGTCGCGGAGGACGGCGGGGTCCGGATCGCCGCCGACCCGGAGGCGGGTTCGCTCACCGTCGAACTGGTCGAGCGGCCCGTCGAGGGTGACCACGTGGTCGACAACCAGGGGGCCCGGATCTTCCTCGACTCGGACGCCGCCGAACTGCTCGGGGACGCCTCCGTGGACGCCACCGTCGACGACGAGGGCATCATCCAGTTCGGTTTCACCGAGAAGCAGTGACCGCGGCTCAGCCGGCGCGCCGGGTCGCTCCGCCC
>JAEYGD010000327.1 GCA_023402505.1 Actinomycetes bacterium | reverse complement strand
GCCGTGCACGGGCCGCCGGCCGCCGCGCACGAGCCGCCGCCGGCGACGGTCAGCGCAGCGGGTCGAACGGGGCCAGCTCGACGGGCCTGCGGCCGGTGGTGATCTGCTCGGCGAGCAGCTGGCCGGTCAGCGGGCCCAGGGTGATGCCCCACATGCCGTGCCCGCCGGCCGCGAACACCCGCGGCGACCGGGTCGAGCCGATCAGCGGCAGGCCGTCCGGCGTGCAGGGCCGCGAGCCGACCCACTCGTCGGCGCGGGCGTCGAGGTCCGTGCCCCGCAGCAGCGGCCGGGCGGCCTCGGCGATGGCCCGGATGCGGCGCTGGTCCAGCGGCGCCTCGGCGCTGCGGAACTCCATCATCCCGGCCACCCGCAGCCGGTCGCCGAGCGGCGTGCAGGCGACCCGCTGCGCCGGGAAGTACACCGGCCCGGACGGGACGTGCTCGATCCGGACGCTGAAGCTGTAGCCGCGGCCGGCCTGCACGACGGTACGGACACCGAAACGCCGGGCCAGCCCGCCGAGCCAGGTGCCGGTGGCCAGCACCACCGCGTCGTACCGCTCGTCGCCGCCACCGGCGGTCACCACCCGCACGCCCGATGCCTCGTCGCGGACGTCCACCACGTCCGCCCCGGTCACCAGCGACCCACCGCGGGCACGGACCGCGTCGGCGAGCGCGTGCACGTACTCCCCGGGGTTGACGAACCGCTGGCCGTGCAGCCGGATCGCGGCGCCGACCGTGTCCGACAGCGACGGCTCCACCTCCCGCGCCTCGGCACCGGTGAGCACGTCGAACTCGATCTCCTGGCCGGCCGACCGGATGTGCGCCAGCTCGTCCAGCAGCACCGACCGCTCCTTCTCGGTCCGGTACGCCGCGAGGAACGACTTGGCCTCCTGGGTGCTCGCCCCGAGACCGCCGTCGGCCAGCGCGTCGAACGCGTCGAACGCGCGGCTGTTCATCGGGATGTACGCCCGCATCGCGGTGCGCCACTTCGCGGCGGTGCTGTGCCGCGTGAAGCCGGCGAGGAACCGCAGCAGCCGGGCGTCGGCACGCGGCGGCACGTACACCGGCGACGACGGGCTCAGCACGGCCCGCACCCCGTACTTGAGCACGGCCGGCTCGGGCAGGGGAGTGGTGATGCCGGGGGTGAGCCAGCCGGCGTTGCCCCACGACGCGCCCGCCGCGACGCCGGTGCGGTCGAGCACGGTGACCCGCACCCCCCGCTCCTGCAGGAACCAGGCGGTGGCCAACCCGACCATGCCGGCGCCGACGACGGCGACGTGCTGCGGGGCGGACGGGGACGGCATGGCGGACATCGGTCTCTCCTCCGGAGCGGTTCCGCCCATCGTGGCCCGCACCACCGGTTCCGTCATTGTCCGCCCAGGCCAATGATGTCGTCGATGATTGGCCGCGGCGGACAACGCCGTGGCATGATCCGGGCATGATCACGGTGGCCGGGGTGGTCGACGCCGTCGGCGCGGCGCTACTCAAGATCGTCGTGCCCGCCGCCGGGGTGGAGGTCCGCGACGTCACCCTCGCCGAACTCGACGACGCGCCGATCGGCGAGGCCGGCGACCTGGTCCTCGGCGCCGGCATCAGCACGCCGGAGCAGGCGCTCACCGCCGTCGAACGCAGCGCCGGGGTCGCCGCCGCCGGCCTGGTCCTGAAGCCGCCGCTGGCCACCCACCCGGACGTCACCGCGCCCGCCGCCGCCCGCGGCCTCACCCTGGTCGAGCTGCAACGGCACGGCTCGTGGACGCAGCTGGTCTGGCTGCTGCGCGGCGTGATCGACCGGGCCACCGCGCCCGGCCCGCCGGACACCGGCGACGCCGGGGTGTACGACGAACTGTTCGCCCTCGCCGACGCGACCGCCGCGATCGTCGACGCGCCCGTCACGATCGAGGACGCCCAGTACCGGGTCCTCGCGTACTCGTCCCGGCAGGACCGCACCGACCCGGCACGCGTCTCCACCATCGTCGGTCGCCGTGTCCCCGGCGACGTCGTCGCGTACTTCCGCTCCCGTGGCGTCTTCCGCAAGCTCGCCACCGGCAGCCAGCTCGTCTACGTGCCGCAGGGCCCGGACGGCACCCTGCCCCGCCTCATCATCCCGATCCGCGCCGGCGGGGAACTGCTCGGCTCGATCTGGGCCGTCGTCGAGGGCCCGGTGCCGCAGGAGCGCCTGCGCGACCTGCGGGGCGCGGCGTCCGGGCTGGCGCTGCACCTGCTCCGCCTGCGGGTGCAGGCCGACGTGACCCGCCGGGTCGCCGCCGAGCGGCTGCGCGCCGCCCTGCGTACGCCCGGCGGGGCGATCCCGCGGGACCTGGGCCTGCCCGACGGCCCGTGGCGGGTCGTGGCGCTCGGTGCGCACGGCGGCACCGGGGAGATCGTCGACAACCTGGCCCTGTGGGAGTCGATCACCCGCCGGCACGGCTGGCGGCAGCCACTGATCACCGACGTCGACGACGTCCTGTTCGCCGTCGTCGGCGACGAGGGCACCGTGCCGGGCTCCCGGCGGTGGCTGGAACGGCTGGTCCACGACATCGCCGCGCACGACCCGGGGCTGCGCGCCGCCTCCGGCAGCGTCGCCGCCGACGTGGCCGACCTGCCCCGCTCCCGTGCCGAGGCGGCGGAACTGCTCGCGCTGCACACCCCGGCCCGGCACCGGCCCGCGGTGCTGCGGTTCGAGGACGCCTGGGCCGACGTCGTCGTCCACCGCGTCGTCGCCGCCGTGCCGCAGGGCGACCTGCTGGTCGGTGGCCCGCTGCCCGCCCTGGTCGAGCACGACCGCCGGCACGGCACCGACTACCTCGCCACGGTCGCCGCCTGGCTGGAGCAGCAGGGCGACCCGACGAAGGCCGCCCGCCACCTGCACGTGCACCCCAACACGCTGCGGCACCGGCTGCGCCGGCTCGCCGAGGTCGTCGACGTCGACCTGGACTCGCCGCGCGCCCGGCTGGCGCTGCAGATCCAGCTGGCGGCGCTGCGGCCTCTCAGCTCAGTCGAGTGACGACGTCCAGTGACCGAGCCAGTTCTCCCGCCAGGAGACGGTGAGCTCCCGGACGCGATGCCGCGGGCCGAGTTTCGCCCGCCACGCTTCCTCGATCCGTTCACTGAACTCGGTCAGCCCGGCCTGTAGATCGTCTTTGGCGATCATCGGTCGGATCCGGTTGGGAAACGAGATCTTGCCCTTGCCCCGCAGCAGGGCGTGCCGCACCCGCCGGCAGATCAGGTACTCGACGTTGGGCCCGTCCGGTTTCTGTTTCTCGTCGACCCACGGCATCAGGGTCTGGAGTGCCTCGTACAGGGCCAGGAAGGGGACACTGAGTTCAGCCTCCCGCCCTTCGACCTCCCAGGCGACCCACAGCGCCCGACGGATGCCAGGCAGATTGCTCGGGATGGTCCTGGCGGGACCCGACAACAGGTGGAAGTCGCCGACCTTCCTGGTGAGGTCGGTGACCAGGCCGTTCGGTGGTGCGTCGATCGCCGTGCCGACCAGGTGCTCCAACAGCTTCGGAAGGAGCTTCAGCGGCTCCACCTGCTGTGGGCGCAGTGGTTGACCGGCGCCGGCCACGGCTTCGTCCAGCTTCCTGGCCACCGCTGTCGCGTCCCCGTTCCTGATCGCCTCCGAGGTCAGTTGGAGATGGATGAACGTCACGTCGTCCATGATCGACATCGAACAGGCGATGACTCCGACGGGTGCGTAATGGCGGAGGTACCTGACGATGGACTTGACGGCGCCGACCCGGGCGGGCCCGACGAACGTCACCGGCAGGCTCCGCACCGGCGGCGCATCCCCTCCAGCCCCGACCGAGTGCTCGAAGTACTCGTCCAGTCGTTTCGGGTTGTGCGGGCAGACCGAGAACCAGTTGCCGGCGCGGAAGCCCGAGCGGGCGTCGCCCACCCACAGGGCGAAGCCGTTCTCGTCGCAGAACGTCGACGCCGCGTCCATCAGCCGCAAACGCAGAGCGGCGGACGGTTCGGGGAGGGCTATCGTGAACCGCACCGCCACGGCGGACACGCGCGGCCAGCCCCGCGGCTTCGCGTCCTGCAAGAACTCGTCCCGGTCGTCGTCGTCACTCGACCTACCCGGCCGATGAGGCAGCTGCACCGGTGACTGCAGGGACAGGATGGGGCCGTGCGCGATGTCGGCGGCCAGCTCGGCGACCTTGTCCATCACATCCAGGACGGCGCGTCCGTGCTGCGTCTGGAGCGGGGCGTCGCGCGCCCCGATCGCGATCAGTCCTTCGAACACGTACGTCGAGTCATGGACGAAGCTGACATTCGGGACCGCGCTGCTGCTGAACTGGCGTGCGACCCGTGGAACGCGGCTCACGAAGACGGGATTGGTGGCACCTGGCGGTGACGACGCCACCGGCGCTCCGGACACTGTGCGGGTGCCGATGACGAGGCCGGCGCCGTGTGCGGCGGTGGTCAGGCTCTCGATGAAGCGCTCGGGCTCCGGCTGATCCGGTGCGCCGGTCCCGTCCGGCGCCTTCCCCGGATCCGTGCTCTGCCGGCTCTTCAGAACCTCGTACAGGTATCCGGGCCGGTCGGCGACGTGGTGCACCTCGTAGGCCACCCGCATCGTGGGCTGCCGCACCATGGAAAAGCCGGCTCGTGCGATGTCGGCCAGGCTCCGGACGGAGACCGGGCGCGCGAGCCCGGCCGGTGCCCGGCCGTCGGGTGCACTCATGATCCGGCCTCCCGGGAGTTGGCGGACTGGACGTTAGTGGTGCTGAAGGCGGCGTCGGCGACCGTTCCCCGGCGTCGCCACCACCAGCCGGCGAAACGGCTCTGCCAGCTCACGTCTGGCGCCTTCAGGGCCCCGGTTCGGGCCCATGCCGGCAGGTTCGACGTGATCGGGTGCATGTCCCGCTTGACCACCCGGGACATCCCGAGCATCAGGAGCACCGAGAGGACGGGGACGGCCACGGCCAGGGCGAGCGCCGTGCGGATCAGGGACGTGTTCTCGGTGGCTGCGAACGTGGCGGCCAGGACGGCGGCAGCGGCGATGGACAACTGGGCGAGGAGGCGGGGCAGCTTACGGAGTTGACCGGCGATCGACTGGCGTTCCGGGAGATCCAGTCGGGTGTAGAGGAAGCCGGGCGCCAGGAGGAGCACGGCGATGACGGCGTCGGCTTCCGTCGCTCCCCGCATCGCGCCGGATCCGACGAACGGAAACGGGTCGCCGAACCGCAGGCAACCGATCAGGTACGAGATGCCCGCTACGGACAGGACGAACTTGATGATGCTGGCAGCGCTCGAACCGCTGTTGTCCCGGATGAACATGTCGGCCGAGAGCAGGATAGTGTGCCGGGCATCCACCCTGGACGGGTCACGCCGCCAGTAGACGTGGGCCCGCTGACTGGCCGGTTCGGTCTCGACGGTCAGGTCATGCTGGAGTTCCTGTCCGCGAATCTCCTCGGCGGCGCGGGCGAGACGCTCCGGCGTCACCAGGTCGTGGTGGAAAAGCGAATTGTCGGCGCCTCCACCGCTCGGTTTCGCCTCGCCGGAGGTCGCGGCATGCACGAGGTTCTCCGTCGCGGGCAGCTCGGAGGCGGCGAGGGTGATCCCGGCTTTGCTCGCCTCCCAGCGTCGCCGGCGCAGCAGCTCGGACAGCCGGCGCAGGCCGCTCTGCAGCTCGAGTTCCACCTTCTTCTCACCAGGCCGGCCGGTGGGGGCGTTCTTCTCCGCACGAACCCGCTCGGCAAGCGTGACCAGGTCTCCCGACAGCCCTTTGACAATCGGCCTGTCGGCGTCGCTGCTCAGGCACATGGTGTCGATCTCGAGAGTCGACTCGGTCTCCGCGACGAGGTGGTAGGCGCGGAGGTTCGCCGGGAGTCGCGTCTGGTACTGCACCCAGTAGGCTCCGCTCGCCGTCCGGAACGGCTGCAACATGGTGCGCGGTGACTGATAGCGGACGTGCAGCGGCGAGTCGAAGGCGAGCAGGTACTCGTCCTCACCGGCGTCGAGAGCCACCACTAGCAGATAATCGTTGACCGCGAGGTCGAGCAGGCCGACGTATTCCTGCAGCGACGACTCGTAATAGTCGAAGATGTCCAAAGCGCTCCGGCGGTACCGGGTGTCGAGCCCGTCCACGGTGCCCCGGGTTCGACGCTTGCTGATCCGGCTGGTGGCGGCCGGCTTGTTGCGTTCGGTGAGCAGGGTGAAGAGCGCGGCCTGCACGAGCCACCTCGGCTTGTCGATCCGGAAGAGGAAATCGTGCAGCGGATTCCCGCGTTCACCGACGTCCGGGTGGGACAGCAGAATCAGACGGAACAGGCGGTACATGGCCGAGGCCAGCAACCGCGACGTCTCGTACTGCGTCAGGCGGGGGAGCTTGGTCCCGTCGCCGTCGACGACGTGGACCGGAGCGTGCCCCCGGCGGGCCAGTGAGATCGGCACCCACATCACGCTCCCTGTCGCGCCCGGCCCGCCCCCCTCGTCCTGCCCGCGGGCGGTGGGTGAGTCGTACGCACCCCGCGAGCGGATGTGCTGGTAGAGCAGGCCGGCCTCGCGCTGAGATTGGTCGAGCATGCCGAGGCTGACATCCACCTCGGTGGTGCACCGGGCCGTCCGATGTTCGATCAGCGTCAGCCGCTCGGTCAGCCGGCGGATGTGATTCTGGCGCAGGGCGATGTCCAGGAAAGCCAACCCGACCGCCGCGCCGTCTTTCGATAGTCGAGGCGGTGCACCCGGTATCGGCACCGTCATGATCGCTTCCCGCAGACAATCGATTCCAGCTAATCGCGCTGCATTCGGGTCGAGCATGCGCAGCCTCCCGCGACGGCTCTCCGATGAACCCATTCGTGCCGGGTAAGGGGGCGTTAAGCGTATCGAGCCGTGCCATCACAGCAGATACCTAAGTGGACACACTCCGTCCCTCGTTCGGCGCGACTGGTCCCGTCAAGAATGGCCGATTGGACGATTCGACGGCACGGTGCCTAGGGTCGGGGCATGGACACCGATGAGGTACGGGCCTGGCTCCGCGAGCGCGGAACCGAGCGGATCGACCATCCCGGTGGCACCCTCTACGCGCACCTGTGCCGGGTGCAGGAACGCCTGGCCGCCCTCGGCGGCGACACCGACGTGCAACTCGCCGGCCTGACCCACGCCGTCTACGGCACCGACGGGTTCGACGTCGTACTCCTGGACCACCGCGACCGGGCCACCCTGCCCGACCTCGTCGGGGTGACCGCCGCGGACCTGGTGTACCGGTACGGGGCGTGTGACCGTCGGCGCGGTTGGCGGCGGCTCGCCACGACCGGCGAGGTACACGACCGGTTCACCGGCGAGGTGAGCACCCTGCACGGGGAGTACCTGCGGCGCTTCGTCGACCTCAGTGTCGTCAACGAACTGGACGTCTTCGCGCAGGATCCGTCGATCCTCGATCGTCACCGCGCGTACTTCCGGGAGCTGTTCACCGCCTGGACCCCGGCGATGTCGCCGCCGGTGGCGGGCGAGGCGCGCCTTCTCCTCGGTACGCGCTGATCCGGCCCGGCCACGCAGCCGCTCGGTCGTCGTGCCGCCGTCCTGACGCGCCAGGGCGGGGCGACCGTGTCGCCCCGCCCTGGCGTGCTCACTCAGACGGCGCAGTTGTTGTTGCGCACCGGCCGCGTCAGCTTCTCCTGCGTCCCGTACTGGGCGTAGACCCGCAGGTAGCACGGCAGGTCGAGGTCGCCGTAGTAGCTGCGGACCTGGTTGGCGTAGTGGGTGGTGCCGCTGTCCACGACCTGCCAGCTCCCGCTGTCGCCGGAGTGGATCTCCCAGTAGACGTCACCCGAACAGCCCTGCAGGCCCCGGGCCCAGCTGATCATGTTGGCGCCGTTGTAGATCTCGGACTGCACCAGGGTGCAGGTCGCCGCCTGTGCCGGCGCGGCACCGACGAGCAGTCCCGCCGTCAGCATCGCCGTCGCTCCGGCCGCCGCCATGAACTTGCGCATGCTCCAAACCTCCCGAGTGGACGGTAGATCGTCCCGAGAGGGTAGCCGGTCGTGAAAAGAAGCTTCAATATCGGACGGCATCAGGGTTGGAAAATTTCACCCATGGCTCTCGATCGCTCAGGGCGAGGCGGTCGAGTGAACACCGCCTCGACCGGCCGTACGACCTGGACCAGGGCTGCCAGGTAGGCACGTGTCTCCTGATCCGTGGCGTAAACGACCGTGCCGCGCATGCCGCGGGTCATCAGCACCTTGTACGTGTTGCGGATCAGGCGGTCGGCCTCCCCGTCGCCCACCGACTTGCGGCTGCGGAACGCCGGGTCCTTCGACTCCTCGCGGCGGGTCACCAACCGCCCGTCGCGCGCCACCAGGTCCGGGCCGATGATGACACCCGACCAGTCGTACTCGAAGCCCTGCGCCGTGTAGATGCAGCCCACCTGGCCGAATCCGTTCGGATCGGTGGCCCAGAACGCGCTGCCCGGCGCGTCGCCGACGCTGCGGTCACTCTTGACGTTCCACGGTCGCGCCCAAGCGCCCACCCGTACGTCCGGCACGAGACTGTCGTCGGGGCGCGGGTCGCTCCACGGCCAGCAGTAGCCGGCCGACATCCGCGCCGTCTGCCCGGCGGCCTGCTTGGCCGCGAGGAACGCCTCCAGTTCCTCCGGCGTGTCGGCCAGCCGCAGCTCGAAACGGCCGTCGCCGGTCCACACCGTTGGCTCGGCGTTGTCGAGACCGAGCAGGTCGAGCACCCACTGCTCGTACGCTTCGCTGCCGCCGCAGCGGAACTGGTCGTGCAGCGACACGACCTCCACCGCCAGGCCGAGCTGGTGGGCGTACGTGGAGATGACCTCGACGTTGCCCAGCTCGCCCGGCTTGACGACCTGGTGCTCGTCGAGCAGGAACACCGGCACCCGGGCGGCGGCGATCAGCTCGTCGATCTGCGGCCGGGCCCGGTCCCGCCTGGCTTTGGGCGTGAACCGGTTGACCGACGTCTCCCGGATCCGGTGCGCCTCGTCGCAGATCAGCACGTCGAAGCCGTTGCGCTCGGCGGACATGAAGCTGTTGAAGTATCCGAACAGGCTCTTGAGTCGCGTCGAGCCCCGCCCGGCGTACCGCCGAAGGGTCTGGGTGAAGGACCGCGAACCGGTGGCGTGCATGACGGCGCGGTTCTGCCGGGCCAGCTCACCGAGCACCGACAGGGCGATGACGCTCTTGCCACTGCCCGGTCCGCCCGACACCACCACGACCGACTTGCGGTCCGCGGCCCGGGCGCGCTCCACGGCGTGCAGCACCAACTCGTACGCGAGGCGCTGCCGGTCCAGCAGCGTGAAGTGACGGCGTTCCTTCAGCTCCTGGGCGGCGTACGCGAGCAGCTGTCTGCTCGGCCGGACCGGGCTGGTGAGGAAGCGGTCCGCGGCGCCCGCGCCGGGTGCGGGCGCCAGGTGCGTGCGCAGGTGGTCGAGGAACTGCCCGCGCCGCTGCTTCGTGAAGATGCGGCTCTGCTCGGTCGCGGGCCGCGTGAACAGGTCGGCGACGTCGCGGTCCATCGCGTTGTGCAGGTACGCGACGCCCGGTACGGGATCGTGCCGGCCGCCGAGGACGCCGAGAAAGTCGGTGAGGTATTCGCAGTAGTCGCCGACCTGGACGCCGGGGTGGAGCCTGGGCCCCCGCGAGTGCTCGACCAGGACGAGCCGGTCCGAGCCCTCGTACGCCTCGGCCTGCGACCACTGTTTGAGTTCCACCACCACGTAGGAGTCCTCGGCGGTCCTCGGGTGGATGCCGGCGAGGACCGCGTCGACGCGCTTGCTGGTCAGCGGCAGCTGGTACTCGACCAGTACCTCCACCTGGCCGAGCCCGGCGTCGGCGAGGTCCTGGCCGAGCACCGCGAGGCTGCGTTGCCAGGCGCGGCGCTCGCCGGGGCTCACGGCGTGACCGATGTGCTCGGCGATCCGATCGGCGAGAGTGCCGTTCGTCGCCAGGCGGAGCAGACCGTCGGCGGAGGAGCGGAACGCAGACAACACTTGCCCCCGGGCAGCACGAAGTGATCGTGCGCATGGGGGGCGTGTCCGGCCGTGACCGGAAGCCCGTCGAAACGCGCCTTGATTGCCTGGACTGTAGCGAAGAGATCAACTCTCCGCACGTACCCTCACCGCTTGGCGGCGGAGCCCTTCGCCTGCTCGACCGGGTAGCGGACGGCGGCTTCGTCGAGCTTCGCCAGAGCCGCCGCGACCAGGTCGATACCGAGGACGTCCGTCAGACGGGTCAGATAGATCATCACGTCGCCGATCTCGGCGCGGACCCGGGCACCGGCCTCCGGATCGGCCATCACGTCCGCCGACTGCTCGGGGGTGAGCCACTGGAACTCCGCGAGCAGTTCGCCGACCTCACCCGCGAGCGCCATCGCCAGGTTCTTGGGGGTGTGGAACTGCTGCCAGTCCCGCTCGTCGGCGAAGGCCCGCACCCGCTCCGTCAGCTCGTCCACGCCCGGCAGCGTCTCACACCGACGTCGGGAGGCGGCTACTTCTCCTCGCTGTCCTGCAGGTCCCGGCGGTGTTCCTTGATCCACCGTTCCACGTCGTCGGTCCGCCAGATGCGGCCGACGGACAGAACGGCCACCGGGTCCGGGAAGGACTTCGAGTTGGTGATCTGGTACGTGCGCGTTCGTGAGACACCCAGCATGTCCTGGATCTCCTGGCTCGCAACCAGCCGAAGCTCTCCCACGCCGCCACGTTAAGAGCATGCGAGCTGAACACATGCTCACTGTGCGAATGCACTCTTTATATGCTTCCTAGTCGTGTAGGCTGTGCAGGAGATCAGGTCAGGGGAGCCCTGGAAGCAGGAAGGCAGGTAGAGATGAGCGTCCGCAACCAGAGGCCGTTGGTGGGCGGTGGCACGACGTACCGCTCCCGCGCGTACCCCGGCCTGCTGCCGTGGCAGGTGCGTGAGCGCCGCTTCTCGCCCGCCCGGCTCGGGCGTCGCGGCCTCAACCCCGACGAGGTGTACGCCTTCCTCGACCGGGTCGCCGTCGACCTGGCCGCCGTCTACGACGCGCTTGCGCAGAGCCGGCGGGAGACGCTGCGGATCAGGGTCGCGCTGCGCCGGTGGCAGTCCGAGCAGGCCGAGGGGGGCCGCCGGTGAGCGGACGGTACGTGGTTCACCTGCCGGTGGTCGCCGCCGACCTGCCGGCCGCGCAGCGCCTGGCCCGGGTCGTCGGCCGCTGGATCACCGTCCTGCCGATGATGGACCCGGGGGAGATGACCGTCTCCGAGGAGGACAAGCAGCACCTGCGGCACCGCGTCTTCTGCGACCTGCGGATGCCTGGCGGGCGGCGCTGCGTGCTCCGCGACGGTCACGGCGGCGAGTGCTCCCGCCGCCTGCGCCGCTGACCAAGCTACCGCTCGGTCAAACCACTGTGGAGGACATGCACCCGGCTGATCGGCTGAGTGTCGATGTGATCACTTTCAGTATCGTGTCGCTGTGCTTCGGGACGGGCTGGGGTTGGTCCGGCGCTACTGGTGGGCGGTGCTGTTCCCCGCGGGGGTCGCGGCAGCGGCGGTGTGGGCGCTGGTCGCGGACGACAAGGTGGGCTGGACGGTAGCCGCAGGTGCGGTGGCGGCGGTGGCGGGAGCGTTCACGCCGTCGGTCCTGGAACGGATTCGGGCCGCGCGCGATCGGCGGGACCAGCGGGATCGGGTGGTAAGTGGGGCGTTGGCGGCGGAGCTGCCGGAGTCGGTGGCGTGGCTGCTGCATCCGCAGGCGGCGGTGGTCGGGTTCATCGGCCGTGGGTGGCTGCTGGCGGCGTTGGACAGGTGGTGCGCGGATCCGAACGCGAGCGTGGTGCGGCTGCTGGTGGGTGCCGGTGGAGTGGGTAAGACCCGGTTGGCACGGCACTTCGCCGGCCGGTTGACGGGCTGGCAGTGGTGGCCGGTGGCGCCCGATGGTGAGATGACGGTTGTCGGCCTGCTCGAGGCGGGTAACCGGCCGAGCCGGTTGCTGCTGACCGTCGACTACGCCGAAACCCGCGACCCGCAGGCATTGGCGCACCTGTTGTGCGCCGCACAGCGGGCCGGTGACGTACGGGTGCTGTTGTTGGCCCGGTCCGGCGGATTGTGGTGGTCGTCGCTGTCGGCGGCGTACCCGCCGCAGGCGCATCTGGTGGACGCGTTGACCGCGTCGGCGAACGTGATCGAGTTGCCGGCCCATATCGAGGGCCACACCCCGCAGCAGATCATGGCCGAGGCGGTGGTGGCATTCGCCGGACGACTGCATCGGCGTCCTCCGGATGACGTCCCGTCAGCTGCGCCGGATCCGGATGTCCCGGTGTTGCGGTTGCACGCGCAGGCACTGCTGGCGGTGTTGGGCGGGCCGCGTGGGGATACCCGGTACGACGTACTGGGCGAGGTGCTGGGCCACGAGGCCCGATACTGGCGGCACCGGGCCCGCCGCGACGGGCTGCCAGGTGCGGGTGAGCCGGGTGCGGATGGCGTGTTGCGGCGCCTGGTCGCCGTGGCTGCGCTGCTGGGTGCGGACAACCGCGAGCAGGCCGTGGAGGTGGTCCGCCGGGTGCCGGGCCCGCGCGGGGCGCTGCCGCAGGTGGTGGACGGGTACGTGGACTGGTTGTACGGCCTGTACCCGGCGGGGACGGGCGACGAACTGGGAACGTTGCAACCGGACCTGCTCGCCGAGGACCTCGCGGTCGCGGTCCTTCGCGAAAGCCGCCCGGCGCAGCGCAGGACAATCCTGTCCGGGTTGGCGGTCGGTCAGGCGGTGCGGGCGCTGACGGTCCTGAGCCGCGCGCGTACCCACCAGCCGGGTGCCGCGGAGATGATCGACGTGGCGCTGACCGCGGATCTGCCGGTGATGACCGAGGCGGTGCTCCAGGTCGGCCTTCAGTTCCCTGGAACGCTGGCTCCCCGGGTCGCAGACCTGCTCGCCACGGCTGAACTCGACCCGGACTGGGCCCGGCGCACGGCCCATCGAGTGCCGTACCCATCGATCGAGTTCGGCCGGATCGCACTGGCGTTGACCACCCACGCCCTGCGCGCCACGGCGGGGACAGACGCGCCAGACAACCGAGGATCAGTGCTGATCCCTCACGCCGTCCGGTTGGCGGAGGCGGGACGCCGCGCCGAGGCGCTGGAAGTCAGCGGCGAGGCGGTGGAGCTTTACCGGCAGTTGACCGCCGGCAACCGTGACGTCCACCTCCCCAATCTCGCCATGTCGGTGAGCAACCACGCCGTCTTGTTGGCGGAGGCGGGCCGGCGGACCGAGGCGCTGGAAGTCAGCGGTGAGGCGGTCGATCTTTACCGGGGGTTGGTCGCCGGCAACCGTGACGTCTACCTCCCCAACCTCGCGATGTCGATGAACAACCACGCTGCCTCGTTGGCGAGGGCGGGCCGGCGGACCGAGGCGCTGGACGTCAGCGGTGAGGCGGTCGCCCTGCGCCGGGAGTTGGTCGCCGGCAACCGCGATGGCCACCTTTCCGACCTGGCCATGTCGGTGAGCAACTACGCGGTCTGGCTGGCGGACGCGGGCCGGCGGACCGAGGCGCTGGACGTCAGCGGTGAGGCGGTCGCCCTTTACCGGGAGTTGGTTGCCGGTAACCGCGATGCTTACCTTCCCAATCTCGCCATGTCGGTGAACAATCACGCTCTCCGATTGGCGGAGGCAGGGCGGCGGACCGAGGCGCTGGAGGCCAGCGGTGAGGCGGTCGCCCTGCGCCGGGAGTTGGTTGCCGGTAACCGCGATTCCCACCTTCCCAACCTCGCGATGTCGGTGAACAACCACGCCACCTTGTTGGCGGAGGCGGGCCGGCGGGCCGAAGCGCGGGAAGCCGGCGACGAGGCGGTCACCCTGCGCCGGGAGTTGGTCGCCGGTAACCGCGACGCCCACCTCCCCGACCTCGCCACATCCCTGTGGAACGTCGGACACGTGGCACGCATTCTCGGTGATTCGTCGCAGCAGATCATCGAGGCCGTCGCGGAAGGCGTGCGGTACTTCGACGAGCTCGCAGCCATCGAGCCACAGGCGTTCACCGCACGTCGCGACGCGGCGGCATCCACCTTGACCGACCTGCAGAGCAGCGCCGCCGACCAGGGCACGGAGTAGAGGCTCACGCCCGAATGGACCGGCGCGAAGCCGCTGTCTCATCCGCCCTGGGCACCGGTGGCTGCCTCCTGGAGCGCGCCGGCGGCGTATCCCCGAGCAGCGATATGACTGAGCGGCATGATTATGACTGGCAGACATACTGCTCGACCGGGTACATGCCCTTCCTCGCGCGACACGCCGATGGCGTACACCGCGTTCAAGCTGGTCACGGGTGGGGAGAGCGGTCAGCCCTGCAAAGAAATTCCGGAGCCAGGTGCGGCATCGAATGATTTCTTTCAGTCGATGCCGTTGGTACTGTGCTGCCCGTGCACCCCCCTCCCACCGTCACCGCCACACCGGACGACCACGCAGCGACCCCGGAGGCTTCTCGCCCCACCGCCCGGCGAGGCAGGCCGGCGCGTTTCGCCGAGTCCGGTCTCGGGTGGTTGCTGCTGCTGCCGTCGGTCGTGGTCTTCGCGCTGTTCGTGTTCTGGCCGCTGGGGCGCACGCTGTACCTGTCGGTGCACGGCAACGACCTCTTCGGCGCGCCGTCGGTGTACGTCGGGGCGGAGCACTACCGGGGGATGCTGTCCGCCGATTTCGGCAAGGTGCTGGCCACGACCGGCCTGTTCACGCTGTTCTCAGTGGTGCCGGCCGTCCTGGGCGCGCTCTTCGTGGTGCTGCTGCTGGAGGCACGCATCCGCGGCGTACGGGTGCTGCGCACCGCGTTCGCGCTGCCGTTCGCGTTCTCGGTCGCGACCGCGTCGGTGGTCTTCGCCGTCATCTACAACCCCGCGATCGGCGTGGCGAACGGGGTGCTCGGCTCCGTCGGGATCGACCGGGTCAACTGGCTCACCGATCCGTCGATCGCGCTGCCCGCCGTGTGTGCCGCCACGGTGTGGATGAACTTCGGTTACAACGTCCTCGTGCTCTCCGCCGGCGTCGCGGCGATCTCACCCGAGGTCGTCGAGGCGGCGCGGCTGGACGGCGCGACCGGCTGGCGGCTGGCCTCCCGGATCACCGTGCCGCTGCTCTCCCCGCAGCTGTTCTTCCTGGTCGTGGTGTCCACGATCCACGCGTTGCAGAGCTTCGGACAGATCCACATCCTGACCAAGGGCGGCCCCGACCAGGCCACGACGACGCTGGTCTACTCGATCTACGAGAAGGCGTTCGCGTACGGCTCCTCCGACTTCGGGTCGGCCAGCGCCCAGGCCGTGGTGCTGCTGATCGTCATGCTCGGCTGTACGGCTGTCCAGTTCGGCATCCTCGAGCGGCGGGTCCACTATCGATGAAGAAGCTCCGACTCGGGCAGGCAGCCGTCTACGTCGTGCTCGGCCTGGCCCTGATCCCGGTCCTGTTCCCCATCTACTACGGCTTCGTCGGCGCCGTGATGGGCCCGGGTGACCTGGCGACCTACCCGCCCGCGCTGCTGCCGCGCGAGCTCTACTGGCAGAACATCACCGACGTCTTCCGCTCGGTGCCGCTCGGCCGCTTCTACGTGAACTCGGCGGTCCAGGCCGGGGTCATCACGGTGGCCCAGATCGTCACCAGCATCCTGGCCGCGTACGCCTTCGCGTTCCTTCGCCTGCCGGCGAAGGCGGCGACGTTCGGTCTGTTCCTGGCCACCCTCATGGTGCCGTGGGAAGCGATCATCATCCCCAACTACCTGGCCATCTCCGGCTGGGGCTTGGCGCGCGGCGGGTCGACCTACCTCGGACTCGTGCTGCCCTTCCTCGCCTCGGCGTTCGGCACGTTCCTGCTGCGCCAGGCCTTCCTGCAGTTCCCGACCGAGCTGCGGGAGGCCGCGGTGATCGACGGGTGCGGCCACTGGCGCCTGCTGTGGCGGGTCATCGTGCCCCTGTCCAAGCCCTCGATCGCGGCGGTCGGGGTCTACGTCTTCCTCTCGGCGTGGAACCAGTACTTCTGGCCGCTGATCCTGATCCGTGACGCCGAGTACCAGACCCTGCAGATCGGTATCTCCCAGCTCAACGACGCCGAGGCGGCGCAACCGGGCCTCGTCCTGGCCGGCGTCGCGTTGTCGCTGCTCCCCACGCTGGCCGTCGTGCTGTTCGGCCAGCGCTACATCGTCCGCGGCCTCACCGCCGGCGCGCTGCGTTAATTCGTCAAGAGGAGAAACCGTGAGACAACCAAGATCCCGCCGGGTGCTGACGGCGTTCGTCGCCCTGGCCGCCGCCGCCGCGCTCACCGCGTGCGGTGGATCCGGGTCCGGCACCGACTCCGGCCAGGACGCGCTGGAGGCGCCCGGCGCGGAGGTGCTCGAGAAGGCCACCGACAAGACCACCATCGAGTTCTGGCATGGCATGAAGGGCGCCAACGCCGAGGCGATCGACAAGCTGGTCGCCGACTTCAACGCCCAGAGCGGTGGCAAGGCCGAGGTCAAGCCCATCTACCAGGGCAACTACGACGAGACCATCGCCAAGTACAAGGCCTCGGTGCAGCAGAAGAGCACTCCGGCGCTGGTGCAGATCTACGACATCGGCTCCCGCTTCATGGTCGACTCCAAGCAGACCGTGCCGATGCACAAGTTCATCGACAAGGACAATTTCAACGCGGGTGACATCGAACCGAACATCGCCAACTACTACGCCATCGACGGCAAGCTCCAGTCGATGCCGTTCAACACGTCCACCCCGCTGCTGTACCTGAACAAGGAGGCCTTCGTCCGGGCTGGCCTCGACCCGGCGAAGCCGCCGCAGAACCTCGACGAGATCGGGGAGATGGCGAAGAAGCTGACCGTCAAGGACGCCGGCGGCAAGACCGTCCAGTACGGCTTCGGCGCCGCCATCTACGGCTGGCTGGTGGAGCAGTTGATCGCCACCGACGGCAAGGAGTACTGCGACAACGGCAACGGCCGCAAGGGTCTCGCCACGAAGGTGCAGTTCGACCAGGAGACCGGCGTACGCGTCGCCCAGTGGTGGGCGGACCTGGTCAAGGGCGGCTACGCGACGAACACCGGCCGCAAGACCGACGACGCCCAGGCCGCCTTCAAGGCCGGCACGGTGGCGATGCACCTGGAGTCCACCGGCGCCATGCGCGGCTACATCGAGGCGGCCAAGGGCAAGTTCACCGTGCTCACCGCCCCGTACCCGAAGGTGAGCAGCTCGTCGACGGGTGGGCCGATCATCGGGGGCGCCTCGCTGTGGATCAACGGTGTCGGGCACAGCGACAAGGAGAAGCGGGCCGCCTGGGAGTTCGTGAAGTTCGCCCTGACCCCGGCCCAGCAGGCCAAGTGGCACACCGGCACCGGGTACGTGCCGGTCAACGCCAAGGCGCTCGACGAGCAGATCGACAAGGACTGGGTGGCGCAGTACCCGCAGTTCAAGACCGCCGTGGACCAGCTGCACGCGCTGCCGCCGTCGGTCGCGTCGGCCGGCTGCCTGCTCGGCGTGATGCCGCAGGCGCGCAAGGCGTCGGAGGACGGCCTGGAAGCGGCGATCGTCGGTAGCAAGCCGGCCGACCAGGCGATGAGGGACGCCGCGGCGAGCGTGCAGCCCGCGATCGACAGTTACAACAAGTCGGTCGGCTGACCGCGGCGTCACCGCCGAGGGGACACCTCGGGACGAGGGGCCGGCTCTGACCGAGCCGGCCCCTCGTCGTCGACGTGGCCGAGCAGCATGGTCCGCAGGGCGTACGGATAGTTGGTGATCATCCCGTCGACGCCGAGGTCCAGGGCCCACCGCCACCGGTCCGGTGAGTCGACCGTCCACGGCACCAGGGCCATGCCCGCCTCGATGACACGGGCCGCGTCCTCGGGTCGGAGCCGGTCGATGTCCGGGTTGACCGAGAAGATCCACCCGGCGAGGTCCGCCAATCTCCCGTCCGCCGGCACGTCGTAGGTGATCAGCGAGACCGGGACGTCGGGAAGCCGCGTGTGGAAGTCCCGCAGGGCCTGCTCGTCGAAGGATCCGACGATCAGCGGCCGCGGGCGGCTGCCCGGCTCGATCCAGTGGCGATGCCGGCGCAGCCGAGCGACCACCGTCCGCACCAGCCCGGGATGCACCGCGGGGGACTTCAGCTCAAGGTTGAGGCCGACCCGGTCCCCGAGCAGGTCGAGCAGTTCGTCGAGCGTGAGGATGTGCTGACCGGTGAAGTCCGCGTCGAACCACGCCCCGGCGTCGAGCTTCTTCAGCTCGGCCACGGTGAAGTCGTGCACGTTCCACGGTGCGCGGTCCGGGAACGCCAGCTTCGCGTCGGTGGTGCGGGGGAGCGTCACGTCGTGGATGAGCACCGGCTCCCCGTCGGCGCTGAGCTGCACGTCGGTCTCGACGTAGTCGGCGCCCTCGGCGATCGCGAGCTCGAAGGCGGCGGCGGTGTTCTCCGGCGCCATCCCGGACGATCCCCGGTGCGCGTACGTCGCGATGCCCCGTACCGGTGCCGGGTTCGTGCTCATCCAGGACCTCCGTGACAAGGGGGATGACGTTGCCGGGCCCGGCCCACCCGGTGACCAGCAGTGGTCGCCGGGTCAGCTCGGCACCGGTGGCCGTGAGTCGGGCTGGATGCGCAGCGCCGTGATCGTCGTGGCGAGCATGACGTAGTGCCCGACCAGCAGGCACAGCTCGATGCACTCGCGCTCGTCCAGGTGGGCGCGCAGCGCCGCCCACGCCTCGTCGGTGAGGTCGCGGTCGCGTACCAGCCCGTCGACCGCGACCAGGACGGCACGCTCGCGGGCGGACCACCCGGTGCCGACGTCGTCGCCGGTGACGCGCTCGATCTCCGCGTCGCTGACACCGGCCCGCCGCGCGAGCGTCAGGTGGTGGTCCTGCTCGTACCGGCAGGCGCACAGGTGCGCCACCCGCAGGATGACCAGTTCGGTCTCCCGGCGGGGCAGCACGCCGCCCGGCATCAGGCGGCGGGCGAAGCGCAGCCAGCCGCGGAACAGGGGGCGGTGCCGGCCGAGCGTGAGGAACAGGTTGGGCGGGCCGGTGCCCATGACCCGGCCGGCCGCCCGGCTGAACACCCAGCCGAACGAGCCGACGTCGCGCCGGCCGCCGGGGTGGATGCGGGGGGCGGTCACGGCTGGTCGGCCGGCTGCGGCGTGGTCAACGGCGCGTGCTCGGTCCGCGCGATGCGCAGCGCGTCGACCAGCCCACGCTGGAACCTCCGGTCGAGCAGCGGCTGGACCACCATCCGCAGCGGCAGCGCGGGGCGCACCCAGCCGGGCGCGACGATCCGCCGGCTGCGTCGGGCGATGCCGCGTTCCAGCGCGGCGACGCCGACCTCCAGCGAGGCGACGCGGTGCAGCCGGCTGCCGCGCAGCAGCGCCGTCGCGGCCTCGGTGCCGAAGCCGCGCGCGGTCATGTCGGTGTCCAGCTCGGCGAAGTACGCGACGCCGGCGCGGGCGCCGGAGGGCCGCAGTTCGACCCGCAGTGTGTTGCCCAACGCCTCGACCGCGGCCTTGGAAGCGCTGTACGCCCCGAGCAGGGGCGCGTGCACCGCCGCGGCGAGCGACGCGACCACCACCGCGTAGCCGTTCGGGTGGCTGATGTGCGGACTCGCGGCGCGGACGGTGTAGTAGGTGCCGAGCACGTTGACGGCGTTCGTCCGCTCGAACACCTCCGGGTCGCCGCCGACCAGGGGCAGTTGGGCGGCTACTCCCGCGTTGGCGACGACGACGTCGAGCCCGCCGAGCCGGTCCACGGCCTCCTCGACCGCGGCCTCGACCTGGGCCCGGCTGCGGACGTCGCAGGTGCGCCAGGGCGCGTCGCCGCACGCCGCCGACACCTCGGCCAGCAGGTCGGGCTCCAACCCGACGACGGCGACCCTGGCTCCCCGCCCGTGCAGCCGGCGGGCCAGCGCCGCGCCGATGCCGCGGGCGGCACCCGTGATGAGGACCCGCCTGCCGGCCAACGACCGGGATCCGCCGTCCATGGCGGGAGTATAGATGCAATCGAATGGCCGTTGCGGGGTGCCAGGTGCGGGCCGGCGACCATCAGAACCCGGGCCTGCTCAGTCGTCGTCCGTCGCGTCCGGGCCGAGTTCGCCGGCCGGACCTCGACCGGGGAGGTCCACCTCGACGGAGGGCGTGCCGGCGGGGCCGTCACCATCCGTCCGGTCCGCCGCCGGCCGGTCGCCCTCCCGGTCCGGCGGCAACTGCTCCTGCGGGTCGAGCTCCCGGTTGGGCTCCGCCACCGCGTTCTCGCGGTCCTTTCTCCTCTTGCCGGCCGACGCCGTTGCCTCGAAGACCTCCGCGGCCTCCGCCGCGGCCTGTACGGGCAGCCGGTCGTCGGTCTTCTGCCAGCCGAGGATGCTGCTCGCCGAGACCAGGGCGGCCGCCGCGAGTTCGCCCGTTCGGCGCGTCCCGGCCGACAACCGTTCGCGCAGTGACGCGTCGTCGGTCGCCGCGCGCTCCTCGGCCCGGTCCAGCGTTCCACCCGCACCCGGCGCGCTCGCGCCGTCCGGCCGGTCGCCCTGGTCCAGCTCACGCTCCGGCCGGTCGTTCCGCTCCAGCTCCCGATCCGGCCGGTCGCGGTCGTCGCCCGATCCGGTGCGCTCGCCGGGCTGCTTGTCGCGGCCGTCGTCGTCCGCCCGGTCGCTTCCTCGCAGCGGGTCGTACCAGCGGTCACCCATTGGTCACCCCTTCTCGGAACGGAAGGATCCGCACCGGCCACCGGCAGGCGGCGAAATGGGCGTCGACGGTCTCGGCGAGCCGGTCCGGCCAGGACAACGCGTCGCAGCCGACCCCCACGGCCGTCTCGATCAACGACGGCGTACGGGATCCGAGGGTCGCGACCCGGCAAGCGTCCCGGTCCCGCTGGTCGGTGTCGAACCACGTGGAGACGGCAGCGAGCTGGTCGGCAAGGGTACGGCCCGGGACGTCCACACCGTAGCGCCGGGCCCACTCGGCGCTCCGGGCGGAGCGCCCGGCACCGGGAGCCGCTCCGCTCGCCTCGGCCCGCAGGTCGTCGCGCAGCACCGCCCAGCGGTACGGATGGGCGAGGAACCCGGGCTCCTGCTTCGCGCAGTGCCCGCCGCCGAACGCCGTCCAGTGCAGCGAATCGACGACGTGCTTCGCGAGGTCGTCGGGGTCGCAGCGAGCCGACAGCAGTGCCGATCGGGAGGCGACCGCATCGTCGACCGCGTGCGAGACGGCGCACTCGCGCAGGCGTACCGGGATCATCTGCAGGACCTGGATCAGGTGCGCGCGGAGCGCCGGGGTCGGCCAGCCGGTGAGGTGCCCGGTCACCGCCAGTTCGGCCCACAGCCCCAACCAGGGCAGGTCGGCAAGCAGCAGCCGGGCCCCGCGCATGTCCCGCAGGGTGCAGGGTTCGGCCCGGCAGGCGGCGCCGCAGCTGGCGCTGCGCCGGCCGATGATCGTCGCGGTGTCCGCGGTCGCGGCCGGCGCGGCCGTCTCCCGGTCGGTGCCGTCCGGCACGCGTACGAGCACCGGGCGGTCCATGCCGTCGGTGAAGACCGCACCGACGCCGGGCGGGAGCGTCACGACGAACTCCGACTGGCGGTCGGTGAGGTTGACCGTCGCGCCGACGACGTCCCGGTCGTCGCGCGCGGGCAACCGGTGGATGACCTTCACGGCGGTGTTCTTGATGACGTCCGGTACGAGCTTCTCCGGGATCTGCTCGGCGATCACCAGGCCTTCCCCGTACGCGCGGATCTCCGACAGCAGTCCGGCGAACAGGTCGACCGCGTGCGCTGCCGGGCCGGGACGGTCGGTGCGCCGCAGCAGCCGGTGTGCCTCCTCGACGACGCTCAGGTGCCGCAGCGTCGTCGCGGCGGGGGAGCCCTCCCGGCGTGCCCGCACCCGCAGGTGCTCGGTCAGCTGGATGAGCAGGGCACCCATCAGGAACGCCTTGTCCCGGTCGTCACCGACGTCCTCGATCTCGAAGACCACGTTCGAGCCCAGCAGCCGTCCGACGTCGATGGGGTGGCCGCCCTCGAAGAAGCTGCCCGTCGTACCGAGCCGCAGGCTGGCCAACCTGACCCGGATGAACCCGCGGACGTTGTCGGCGACCTCACGGCCGTACCCGATCCCGTCGACCACCTCCTCCGCCACCTGCTGCAGGTCGCCCAGGGTCGGATAGCGCGGCCGGTGTCCGGGCCGCCGCGGCTCACCGAGGGCCAGGTCCCATCCGAGCTGCTCGTAGGAGCGGGTCAGCGCGGCGGCGAGGACCTGCGGGAACGGCTCGTCCGCGTCGAAGGCGGCGACGAACAGGGCGCGGACGAGATCCGCGTGAGTCTGCAGCGGGAATCCCGGCACCGGCCGCAGCGGGTTGAATCCTGCGGGCGGCGCCGCCGCCGCACCGGGGCGGACCGCGACGACACCGGTCGTCCGCAGCCGGTTGGCCATCCGCCGGTACTCCGCCTTGGCCGGCTCGACCACCAGCCAGGGGAGCCCCGCTACGGCGGCCTGTTCGAGCAGGTGCCGCACGGTCTGCGACTTGCCCGTCCCGGTCGCGCCGCAGACGAAGGTGTGCCGGTTGAGGCTGCTCGTCGGTACGCGCAACTCGTCGCCGACGTTGCCGTGCCGATCGAGCACGTCCCCGATCGTCATCGACCCGGCCCCGAACTCACCGGCCGCCGGGCCAGCGGTGGTCTCCGGGGTGACGTCGAACTCCGACCGGACGGTCAGGCGTACGCCGGGCACCTCCTCGCTCGGCGGGACGGCCAGCGCGGCCACCAGCGCCGAGCTGCCGAGGAACGGCTGGGACCGTGCCGGCTCGCCGGTCCCGGTGGCCGGTCCGGCTCGCCGCAACAGGTCGGTCAGGCCGCCCGAGGTTCGGGTGGGCGCCAGCGCGTACGGCAGACCGTGCAGGTCGACCGACGCGCAGAACAGGCCCGCCACGGCGGCGGCGGCCTCCGGTGCCGTACCGGCGGCCAGCAGGTCGATCCGCCACCACCCGAGCGTCTCGGCGGCGGCCAGCTCCCGGTGCCGGCGTTCGAGCCGCAGGGCGCGCACCGCCTGGGTGGGCGAGGAACTGCGGGACTTGGCGTCACGCTCCTGAGTGGCGAGTTGCCGGGCCTGTTCCGTGACCTCGTCGGCGGGGACCGGTTCGGCGAGCAGCAGCCAGGCGAAGGCGCCGGACCAGACGCCGAGCAGGCCCTCGTCGAGCCGGGGCCGCAGGTCGGCAGCCGGGTCCCGGTCGTCGTGCTCCTCGACCAGGCGGTCCGTCGTCCCGGCGATCCGTGTCCAGCAGGGGAACGCGTCGAGCAGCGCGGCCAGTCCACCCGCCGGGTAGGCCAGACCGGCCGATCCGGCGAAGAGGCTGGACCGGTGCCGCCCGCCGGCGCCCGGGCCCCCGGCGGCACCCGCGGTCTCGACACCGCCGCCGGTGAAGACGTGCACCCCGCTCTGCCCGTGCGGCCGGCACCAGCCCACGACGACACGGCCGTCGGCACCCGCTCCCGCCGCGTGGTACGCCGCGACGACAGCGGCCATCCGGTGCCATCGCGCCGGATCGACGCGTGTTCGGTCCGCTCTCCGGGGCAGCTCCACGATCCGGTACGCCGTCGCCTGGTCCAGCCAGCCGCGCAGGTCCGCCCGCGGAGGCGTCACCGCCACTCCTCCGGGTAGGGCTCCTCGGCCCGTTCGGACCCGTCCGCCGGGTCCGGGCGCTGGCGTCCGCGCGAGAGCCGTTGTCCGGGCACGTCCGGCGGAGTTCCGTGCGGCTCGTCGAACCACACGGCCGCCGCCGCCGCCTGGTCCGGCAGCGGCAGGTCCGGCAGCGGACCGGTGGTGACCCGGGGGAGGGAGACGATGTCGGGGTTGCACTCCACACTGCGAACCGACAGCCCTCCGGTGCCCTGGGTGACCTCGATCAACGCGTAGTCCGGCAGGTCCTGCAGGCTGCGGGGCTCGACCACGTACTCGTACACCCGTTGCTCGCTCTGCGACTCGTTCCAGTTCAGGCTGTCGGCGACGGTCCTGGTGTGGGTCCAGCTCCGGCCGGTGCTGACGTGCCGGATCCACCCGGCGTGGCTGGTCTGGTCGGAGAATCCGATGCCGGTGCCCCGCGAGTGCGTCTGGCTGCCGCCGAGCGTGCGGGTGAGCTGGCTGAGGACGAGGCGGTGTTGCCGGCCGATGAAGTCGGCCGCCCGGGCGGCCTCCTCGTGGTTGTCCAGTCGCATGAACACGACCACGTCCGACCCGACCGCCCGGACCGCCGAGTCCCGCAGATGCCGGAACATCAGCACCAGCCGAACGCCGCGTCGTACGCACAGGTCGGTCAGCCGCTCGATGTGCCGGTGGCTCAGGTCGTCCGCCCCGGCGACGACCAGCGGACCGACGAACGGCTCGGGCGACGCGAGCCGCTGGATCAGCCCCTGGAAGACCAGCTCCTTGAGCAGTTCCTCCCGCACGTTGTACGCGGCGTTCTGGTAGACGAGGCAGGTCAACCCGGGTCGCCCCAGATCGTGGCGGATGCTTTCCGGATCGGTCGCGGCGAGCAGTTCGCGTAGCGGATACAGATGAGATTCGATCCGCCGCAGGTTCGGGTGGACCTGGCGCCGGAATTCGTCGGAGAAGAGGGAGCCGGCGATGTGCTCCCGCTCGGTTGCGCTCAGTTCCGGGAAGTCGCCCGGCTCGTCGAGCAGGACGCCGATCGCCGCGGCGATCCGGTGGATCGTGACGTCCTCGCCGAGCGCCCGGCAGACGGTCGACAGGATGCGGTCGTCCTGGGCGCGGTCGGCCCGTCGGCCGGCCGGGGCGTCGCCGTGCATCGCCTCGACCAGGCCGTCGACCAGGCCCTGCGCCTCCACCTCGGACAGCAGCGTGGTCTCGCCCAGCTGGTCGGGCAGCCGGACGGCGGTGACGTCGACCGAAGCCGCACGGGCCAGCCAGACCAGTTCGTGACAGGCGGCCTCGCCGGAGAAGTCCACGAGCGTCATGGCGCCCCTGCTCCGTAGCATCGAGGCGCCCATGACGGTCAGGAGTGCCTCCCAGCCCCAGACGGTGCCGCCGACGACGTCGACCCGGCGGGCCGTCGGCGGCAGGAGCGCCGCTCCCCATTCGAGATAACCGCTGACGCGTTCCCGCTCCGCGGCGTCGAACCGCTCGCGGTACTCCTCCCACAACGCGCACGCCTGTTCGTAGCGGCGCAGCTGCCGCTCGCGCTCCCGCTGCGGACCATCCTCCAGGGCGCGACTGTTGGACCAGCTCAGGTAGGCGCCACCGAGCATCACCGCGAGCCCGATCGCGATGATGACGATCAGGTTGGACGGCCCCTTGCCGACGATTCCGAGGCAGAGGAGGACCACCGTCACGCCGAACCCGATGCCCACCCATCGCCGCAGGCGGCGCCACTTGTCCACGGTCGCTGTGGCGGCCTTGAAGAACACCGCGTCCCGCACGGGTTCGACGGTCGGGTACGGCTCGGGGAAGGCGTACCGGTAGAGGTTCCGGTCGCGGAAGACCCACCCGAGGCGTTCCCCCTCGACGTAGAGGAAGTCCAGGTATTTCGAACCGCTCGCGGAATCGCTCATCGTCCCACCCGGTGCGGGGAAGCATAGATCATGACCAGTGTCTCAAATGGATCACGCGATAGCCATAGCAAGGGTCCTCGTCGCCGAGGGGTCCGATCCCTTGCCCTCGGAGCGGTCCGTAGCTTACCTTCGCCTTTACGTCAATCGCTGTAGTTATCCTTCAGCACACCTTCCGGCATGGAGGGCACATGAAACGACGAGTACTAGCCGCCCTGACCGCCACCGTCCTCGCGCTCAGCATGGCCACCCCCGCGAACGCCGCCCCGCAGACCCAGCCCGCCGAACAGTGGCGCAGCTACTGGGTCGACGCGTTCAACGAGGGCATCTACACCCCGGCACAGGTCACCGAGCTCGTGCGGGACGCCAAGAAGATCAACGCCAACGCCCTGATCGTCCAGGTGGCCCGGCGCTACGACTGCTTCTGCAACCGGGCCCTCTACCCGCGCACCGACGCGGCCATCGCCCCCGCCCCCTACGACCCGCTCGACGAGGTGATCGCGCAGGGGCACGCGGCGGGCCTGCAGGTGCACGCCTGGGTCAACGTCAACACGATGTGGAACTCGGCCACCCCGCACTCCTCACCCGAGCACGTCTTCAACAAGCACGGCCTGTCCGCCACCGGCGCCGACCGCTGGCTCAACAAGCGCCACGACGGCCAGGAACTCATGGGCGCCAACGCCTACATGGACCCGGCCAACCCGGGCGCGGTCAACTACATCGTCAAGGCGATCCAGAGCATCCTGCGCGAGTACGACGTCGACGGCATCAACCTCGACTACGTGCGCTACCCCGACTTCAACTCCACCACCACGCACAGCGACTGGGGCTACAGCGAGACCTCGCTGGCCCGCTTCCGCGCCGCCACCGGCCGCACCGACACGCCGCTGCCGTCCGACGCGCAGTTCGCCGACTGGCGGCGTACCCAGATGACCAACCTGGTCCGCAAGATCTACCTCGGCATGTGGGAGGTGGACCCGGCGGCGCGCCTGTCGATGGACGGCATCACCTACAGCTACGGGCCGCAGACCATGGGCGGCTGGGAGAAGACCCGGCCGTACGCCGAGGTGCTGCAGGACTGGAAGGGCTGGCTGGACGAGGGAATCATGGACACGGTCGTGGCCATGAACTACAAGCGCAACTGGATGCCCGACCAGAAGCAGATGTACGACGAGTGGACCGAGGTGCTCGCCGACTGGCAGGGCGACCGGCAGGCGGTCATCGGGCCGGCCCTGTATCTCAACGACATCCCCGACAGCGTCGAGCAGGCACGCGACGCGCTCGCCCCCACCGCGGCCGGCAACACCCCCGCGGGCTGGAGCGGCTACTCGTACGCCAACCCGACCCGCGCCGGGGTCAACCAGCCGGCGGCGTTCCGCGACCAGGAGCGCGACCGGCTCGCCGAGGCGCTGACCACCGGGCCCGACGCCCCGTTCGCCGACGAGGTGGCGGTGCCGGTGATGCCGTGGAAGGCGACCCCCGACGAGGGGCACCTGGCCGGCCGCGTCGCGCTGCGCACCGGCGTACCGCTGGACCAGGCGACCGTCACGCTGCGGCCGCTGACCACCGGCGGAGCGCCGATCGTCCGGCGGGCCGACGGCGACGGCTGGTTCGGCTTCGTGCACCTGCGTCCCGGCACCTACCTGGTGCAGGTCGACCTGCCCGACCGCGTCGTCGGCCAGCCGGTCGCGGTGGCCCAGGTGCGTGCCGGCTCGATCGCGAAGGTGGACCTCACCCGCTACCTCAAGGTGTAGCCGACCCGTTCCCGCCCGGCCGGGAAACCGGACGGGCGGGAACCGCCGGCGTCGTCCGTATCATCTCGGCATGACGCCGACGGCACGCTCCAGCCGGCGGGCGGTGCTGCTGGCCGCCGGCGGGCTGCTCGCCGGCTGCTCCCGGCGACCCGACGTCGACGAGGTCCACCTGCGGCTGGCCACCGGACCGGCCGGGGCGGTGTACCGGCGCATCGGCGGTGCGCTGGCCCGGCACATCTCCGAGCAGGTGCCGGGCGCCACGGTGACCACCGTGCCGAGCGGCGCCTCCACCGACAACATCCGGATGCTGCGGGCCGGTGTGGTGCACCTCGGCCTGACCAGCCTGGACGCGCTGATCACGACCGACGGCAGCGCGCCCGAAGGGTTGTCGGCGATCTGCCGGCTCTACGACAGCCACCTGCACCTCGTGGTCATGGCCGGCTCGCCGATC
This sequence comes from Actinomycetes bacterium, assembly GCA_023402505.1. GTDB lineage: Bacteria > Actinomycetota > Actinomycetes > Mycobacteriales > Micromonosporaceae > Micromonospora. The sequence goes on along the minus strand of JAEYGD010000327.1, from coordinate 7,329 downwards.
GACGGGTTCCCGGATCTCGCGGGCCGACGGGTGTCCCTCGGCGCCCGCGACTCGGGCACCGAGTTCACCTCGCTGCGGGTCCTGGCGGTCGGCGGCGTGGAGACCGACGGCCGGTACCTCAGCCAGGCGGAATCGGCGGCGGCCCTGCGCGACGGCGGGATCGACGCGATGTTCTCCCTGACCGGTGTCCCGACCCCCGCCGTCACCGAACTCGCGCACCGGCACCCGGTCCGGCTGATCCCGCTGGCCGCGCAGGCGGACGCACTGTTCACCGCCTACCCCGGCCCCTACGCGCCGGCCATGATCCCCGCGACCGCCTACGCCGGGGTACGCGCCACCCGCACCGTCGCCGTGCCGAACGTGCTCCTGGCGCGCAACGACCTGCCCGACGACCTCGTCCGCGCCATCACCGACACGATCTTCACGCACACCGGCTCGATCACCTCCGCGAGCCGCGACGACACCGAGGCCGTTCCGGAAGCGTGGCACATCAACGTGCGCACCGGGATCTCCACCGCGTCGGTCCCGCTGCACCCCGGCGCGGCCGCCTGGTTCCGCGACCGCAAGCGCTGAAACGCGGCCTCAGGCCGGCGACGGACCGGGGGCGGACGCCGCCGGCGCGACGGCCGGCAGGGCCACCACCGCGGCGAACCCGGACCCGGAACCGTCCGGACGGGCCAGGCCGTCCTCCAGCCGCAGCTCGCCGCCGGCCGCCCCGACCAGGTCGGCGCAGATCGCCAGGCCCAGGCCGGTCCCGGGCACGTTCTGATGCCGCGGCGACCGCCAGAACCGCCGTACCGCCTGGGTCCGCTCGGCCACGTCGATGCCCTCGCCGTCGTCGCGCACCGCGATCGTCACCACGCCCGCGTTGCCCGGGCCCACCCCGTCGGCCCGGGCGGACACCGCCACCACCCGCGCGCCCGACAGCCGCAACGCGTTGCTGACCAGCTCGTCCAGGACGCTGCCCAGCCCGCCCGGTGGCTCCAGCAGCCGCAACCCCGGCGGCACGTCGACCGTCAGCGTCTGCCCGGCGTCGGCCGTCAGCGCCCGCCACCGGCTCACCCGGGTGGCCAGCACCGCGTCGAGGTCGACCGGGGACGCCGTCCGCATGCTCTCCATCCGCGCGCTGGCCTGCAGCGAGTTCAACATCCGCTGCATCGCCTTCAGCTCGTCGACGGCGACACCGAACAGGTGCCGCCCGTCGGGACGCAGGTGCGGGTCCAGGCTCTCCACGGCGAGCCGCAGACTGGTCAGCGGGTTGCGCAACTGGTGCGAGGCGTCGGACACGAACGCCCGCTGCCGCTGCACGGCGTTCTCGACCGCGTCCATCATGGTGTTGAACGTCCCCGCCAGCCGCCGCAGCTCGACCGGGCCGGCCTCGGCGTCGGCCCGGATCGTCAGGTCGCCGCGGGAGATCCGGGAACTCGCCGCGTCCAGCTCACGCACCGGCCGCAGCACCCACGCCGACACCGGCCAGGCGACGGCCACCAACGCGATCAACGGCAGCAGCCCGAGCCCGGCGAGTTGCGCCCAGCGCACCAGGATCCGGTCGCGCGTCCCCGACAGGTCGGAGATCGTCACGACGGCGCCGACGACCTCGCTGTCCCGGCCCACCGGCTCCGCCACCACGAGGGCCGAGTCGTCCCACGGCGCCCACTCCCAGGACGGCTCGGACCTCGCCCCGGCCAGCGCCGCGGTCACGATCCGGGGCAGCGCCGGCTCGGCCCGCGCCGCCTCCTGGTACGCGTCGCCCGGGCCCAGCAGCACGGTGCCCGACGTGTCGATCAGCGCTGCCGGGATGCCGTAGAGCCGGTGGTACCGGGTCAGCTCCTGGTGCAGCGCCTCGGCGCGACCGGTCGACAGCGCGGTCTCGGCCAGCGACGCGAACCGCCCGACGTCGCCCAGCCGGTCGACGTAGGTCTCCTGCATCTCCCGCTCGGCCACGGTGACACTGAGCGGCACCCCGAGCGCCGCCACGAGCAGCACCGCGAGGGGCACCAGGACGACCAGCAGGCGGCGGTGCACGACGTCAGCCGATCAGCTCCGGCTGGTCGGCCAGGAGCCGATAGCCGACCCCGTGGATCGTGCGGATGAGCACGGCCGTACCCAGCTTGTGTCGCAGGGCCGCGATGTGCGTGTCCAGGGTGCGGCTCGACGCCTCCCAGGCCGCGCCCCAGATCTGGTCGAGGATGACGTCGCGGCTCACCACGTTCGGGGCGCGCCGGGCCAGCAGCAGGAGCAGCTCGAACTCCTTGCGGGTCAGCGGCACCGGCCGGCCGTCGACGGTGACCTCGCGGGTGCCGACGCCGATCCGCATCGGGCCGAGGACGAGCGGCCCGTCCGGGTGGCTCAGTGCCCGGGCCGCCCGGGTACGCCGCAGGACGGCGTCGATGCGGGCCAGCAACTCCGGGATGCCGAACGGCTTCACGATGTAGTCGTCGGCGCCGGCGCGCAGGCCCCGCACCCGCTCGTGCTCCTCCGACCGCGCGGTCACCGCGATGACGGCGGTCTCCGGGCGGTCCCGCAGCCGACGAATCAGGTCGATCCCGTCGCCGTCGGGCAGACCCAGGTCGACGAGGACGACATCGGACGGGGCGGCACGCACGGCCTCTGCGGCGGTGGCGACGCGGTGCACCTCGAAGCCCGCCTGGGCCAGGACGGTCACCAGGCCCCGCGCCACGCGGTCGTCATCCTCGATGACGGTGATCCGCATACCGGCGAATTGTACGGCCCGGCGCGGCTCCGGTCAGCCCGCCAGTTCTTGGGATTTCTCTGACACCATCAGCGTCCCCGTCAGCCGAGACTGGGGCCGCGTACGCACCGACGGATGCATGCGTCGACGAGGAGGCACCGACATGACAACGACCAGGCACCGGCCCGCCGCGCGGCTGATCGCCGCGATCGGCGCCGTCTCCCTGCTGGCCGCCTGCTCCGGCAACGGTGGTGGCGGCAGCGGAGGCGACGCCGAGAGCTACCCGGAGCAGAACATCACGATCGTCGTGCCGTTCAGCGCCGGCGGCCCGACCGACACCGTCACCCGCATGATCGCCGAGCCGATGGCGGCGAAGCTGGGCGCGAAGATCGTCGTGCAGAACGTCGAGGGCGCGGGCGGCACCGTCGGCGCCGGTGAGGTCGCGCGGGCCGAGCCGGACGGCTACACCGTGCTCATGCACCACATCGGCATGTCCACCGCGCCGGCCCTGTACAAGAGCCTGGGCTACCAGCCGGTCGAGGACTTCGAGATGGTCGGGCTCGTCACCGAGGTGCCGATGACGATCGTCGCCCGCAAGGACTTCCCGCCCGCGACGCTGCCGGACCTGGTCAACCACGTGAAGGCGAACGCCGGCAAGGTCACCCTCGCCAACGCCGGCGTCGGCGCCGCCTCCCACCTGTGCGGCCTGCTCTTCCAGGACGCCGTCGGCGTCAAGCTCCAGGAGGTCCCGTACAAGGGCACCGGTCCCGCGTTGACCGACCTGGTCGGTGGTCAGGTCGACTTCATGTGCGACCAGACGACCAACACCAGCGGCCAGATCGCCGCGGGCGAGATCAAGGCGTACGCGGTGACCACGCCGGAGCGGGTGAAGAGCCTGCCCGACCTGCCCACCACCGCTGAGGCGGGGCTGCCGCAGTTGCAGGTCAGCGTCTGGCATGGCCTCTACGTCCCGGCCGACACGCCGCAGGAGATCGTGACGAAGCTGTCCGAGGCGCTGAAGGTGGCCCTGGCCGACCAGAAGGTGATCGACCAGATGGCCAAGCTGGGCACCGCGCCGGTGGCGGCCGAGGACGCCACCCCGCAGGCCCACCGGGCCCACCTCGAGGAGCAGCTCGGCACCTGGGCGAAGATCATCGCCGACGCCGGGGTCGAGGCCTCCTGAGGTGGACGTGGAACACCGACGGTCCGTCCCGGACGTCCTCGCCGGAGGAGTCTTCGTCCTCATCGGAGCCGCGTTCGTGGTGGGGTCGCTCAGCTACGAGCTGGGCACCCCGCTGCGAATGGGGCCCGGCTACTTCCCGCTGCTGGTCGGCGGGATCCTGGCCGCGCTGGGCCTGCTGATCGTCGGCAAGGGGCTCGTCGCCGGCGAGGTGGCCTCGTTCGGGGCGGTGCCGTGGCGCGCGGTCGGCGTCCTCGTGCTGGCGGTCGTGTTCTTCGGCTACACCGTCCGGCGCCTCGGATTCGTGCCGACGTCGGCGGTGACCGCTCTGCTCATCACCCTGGCCAGCCGGCAGGTGCGGCTGCTCACGGCGCTGGCCGTGGCCGCCGGGCTGACCGTGGCCAGCACGCTCATCTTCGTCGTCGGACTCCAGCTGCGGATCCCGCTGTGGGGCCCCTGGCTGTCGTTCTGACGCGCCACCCGGATTGAGGCATGGAACTTCTCGACAACCTCGTGCTGGGCTTCTCGACCGCCTTCCTGGTCCAGAACGTCCTCTACTGCTTCGTGGGCGTGCTGCTCGGCACGGCGGTCGGCGTGCTGCCCGGTATCGGGCCGACCGCGACGGTGGCGATGCTGCTGCCGATCACCTTCAGCTTCGAGCCGGTCACCGCCCTGATCATGCTGGCCGGCATCTACTACGGCGCCCAGTACGGCGGCTCGACGACGGCCATCCTGATCAACCTGCCGGGTGAGTCGTCGGCGGCGGTCACCGCGCTCGACGGCCACGAGATGGCCCGCCAGGGCCGGGCCGGCCCGGCCCTGGCCGCTGCCGCGATCGGCTCCTTCGTCGCGGGCACCCTGGCCACCCTCGTGCTGGCCGTCGCGGCCCCACCGCTGGCCCGCGTCGCCCTGCAGTTCGGCCCGGCGGACTACTTCTCGCTCGTCTTGTTCGGCCTGATCGTGTCGATCGCACTGGCGCGTGGCAGCGCGCTCAAGGCCCTGGCGATGATCGCCCTCGGCGTCCTGCTCGGGATGGTCGGCCAGGACCTCTACACCGGCGTGCCCCGGTTCGTGTTCGACCAGCGCGAACTGTACGGCGGGATCGACTTCGTGTCGGTGGCCGTCGGCATGTTCGGGGTGGCCGAGATCCTGCGCAACCTGGAGAACGAGCACACCCGCACGGCCGTCGTCAGCACGGTGCGCAACCTCTGGCCGACCCGGGAGGACCGGCGCCGGATCGTCGGCCCGATCGCCCGCGGCACCGGCGTGGGCGCCGCGCTCGGCGTCCTGCCCGGCGGCGGTCACGTGCTGGCCTCGTTCACCTCGTACGCGGTCGAGAAGCGCATCTCGAAGCGGCAGCGGGAGTTCGGGCGCGGCGCGATCGAGGGTGTCGCCGGCCCCGAGTCGGCGAACAACGCCGCCGCGCAGACGTCGTTCATCCCGCTGCTCACCCTGGGCCTGCCCGCCCACCCGGTGATGGCGCTGATGGTCGGCGCGTTCATCGTCCACGGCATCACCCCCGGACCGAACGTCATCACCGACGAGCCGGCGCTGTTCTGGGGCCTGATCGCCTCGATGTGGATCGGCAACGTGCTGCTCGTGCTGCTGAACCTGCCGCTGATCGGCGTCTGGGTGCGGATGCTGCGTATCCCGTACCAGGTGCTCTTCCCGATGATCATCTTGTTCGCCGCGATCGGCACCTACTCGCTGAGCTTCAACGCGTTCGACGTCTACGCGATCGGGTTCTTCGGGATCCTCGGCTACGTCCTGATCAAGTGCGGTTGCGAGCCGGCGCCCCTGCTGCTCGGCTTCGTCCTCGGCCCGCTGCTCGAGGAGAACCTGCGGCGCGCGCTGATCATCTCCCGCGGCGACGCGTCGGTCTTCCTGACCCGGCCGATCTCGGCGGTGTTCCTGGTCCTGGCCGTGGCTGCCCTCGTCCTTGCCGTCCTGCCGGCGATCCGCAAGCGCCGCGAGGTGGTGTTCGCCGACGACGAGTAGGCACGGCTGCCGGTAGCCGGACCGGGTGGCCGCCGAGCGCCGCGACGGCCGGGCTCAGGACTCCCGCAGCGGCCGGAACGCGGCCCGCAGTTCGGCCGCGAACAGGTCGGGCTCCTCCCAGGCGGCGAAGTGACCGCCCCGGTCGACCTCGTTGAAGTACGCGACGCCGGGATAGACCGTCTCGACCCAGCTGCGCGGAGCGGCCCAGAGTTCGCCGGGGAACGTCGTGAAGCCCACCGGAACCGAGACCGGGGGAGGAGCCTGACCGGACGCGCCGGCCGCGGCCACGAACCGGCCGAACTCCCAGTACCAGCGGGCGGCCGAGGCGCCGGTGCCGGTCAGCCAGTACAGCGTGATGTTGTCGACGATGGACTCCCGGGTGAGGCCACCGACCGGCCCGCCGTCGACGAAGGCGCGCGACATCTTGTAGTAGCTGTCCGTGTCGTGGTCGAGCATCCAGGCCGCCAGCCCGACCGGTGAATCCAGCAGCGAGTAGCCGATCGTCTGCGGCCGGGTGGACTGCTCCAGGAAGTAGCCGAAGCCGTCGGTCATGAACGCGTCGAGCCGCTCGTGTGCCGCGCGTTCCGGCTCGGACTGCGCCGGTAGCTGGTCCTTGAGGGCGATCGCCCCGGCGAGCAGGTTGACGTGGATGCCGAGCAGCCCTGCGGGGCCCTGGCGGCCCATCGCGTCCGTGACGGAGGCGCCCACGTCGCCGCCCTGCGCCACGTAGCGCGAGTAGCCCAGGCGGCTCATCAGCGTCGCCCACGCGCCGGCCATGCGGTTGGAATCCCAGCCGAGCTCGGCCGGCGCACCGGAGAAGCCGTAGCCGGGCAGCGACGGCAGCACCAGATGGAAGGCGTCCTGCGCCTGCCCGCCGTGCGCGGTCGGGTCGGTGAGCGGACCGACGGTCCCGAGCAGCTCGACGACCGACCCCGGCCAGCCGTGCGTCATGATCAACGGCAGGGCGTCCTCGTGCCGCGAGCGTACGTGGACGAAGTGGATCTCGACGCCGTCGATCTCGGTCGTGTACTGCGGCAGGGCGTTCAGTCTCGCCTCGAACCCGCGCCAGTCGTGCTCGGTCGTCCAGTAGTGGGCCAGCTCCCGCACGGTCGCCAGCTGCACGCCCTGGGAGCGGTCGTCGACCAGCTCCCGGCCCGGCCAGCGCGTGGCCGCGATCCGGCGACGCAGGTCGGCGATGGCGTCCTCCGGCGTGTCGAGCCGGAAGGGACGCACTTCCTCGTCGTTCGACATGTTCCCCCACCTGCCGCGTCGGTTCGACCGGCGGGCGCCGGGCGAGGCGGACACGCGCCCATCCTCGCACCGGTCCGGCGGCCGGCGGACCGGAATGCGATTTCGCGTCCCGGTCCGCCACGACCGTCGTCGCAGGTCCGGGGCAGGGCTGCCCCGCACAGCCGGCGATGATCCGGCCGGTGAGCCGGAACGTCGCCTTCTGCAACTG
>JAEYGD010000040.1 GCA_023402505.1 Actinomycetes bacterium | reverse complement strand
GGCCTCACCCTGCCCCAGCACACCGAGCCGGCCGCGGCGGCGATCGGCGGGCTCACCTGGCAGGACGAGTTCAACGCGCCCGCCGGCACGCCCGTCGACCAGAGCCGCTGGCGGTTCGACATCGGCGGGCACGGCTGGGGCAACAACGAGCGGCAGTACTACACCAGCAGCACCAGCAACGCGGTCCACGACGGCCAGGGCAACCTGGTCGTCACCGCGCGTCGGGAGAACCCGGCCAACTACCAGTGCCACTACGGACGGTGCGAGTACACGTCGGCCCGGCTGCTGACGTCGGCGACCTTCACCCAGGCGTACGGCCGCTTCGAGGCGCGCATCAAGGTCCCGCGCGGCCAGGGCATCTGGCCCGCGTTCTGGATGCTCGGCAACGACATGGGCAGCGTCGGCTGGCCGACCGCCGGCGAGATCGACATCATGGAGAACATCGGCCGCGAACCGAACACCGTGTACGGCACCATCCACGGACCCGGCTACTCGGGTGGGGGCGGCATCACCGGCAGCCGTACGATCGGCCAGCCGCTGGCCGACGCCTTCCACACCTACCGCGTCGACTGGGAGCCCAACTCCATCGTCTGGTACCTCGACGGCGTCGAGTACCACCGCGTCGACCCCGGCCGGCTCGGCGGCAACCGCTGGGTGTTCGACCACCCGTTCTTCATGATCCTCAACGTGGCGGTCGGCGGGAACTGGCCCGGATACCCGGACGGCAGCACCCAGTTCCCGCAGCAGATGCTGGTCGACTACGTCCGCGTGTGGGGCTACACCGCGGGCGACGGCGGCGGCACCACCCGGCTGCGCGGCCAGCAGAGCGGTCGCTGTATCGACATCCCCGGCGCCAACCCGGTCGACGGCGCGAAGCTGCAGATCTGGGACTGCAACACCACCGCCGCGCAGGCGTGGACCTTCGCCGCCGACGGCACGGTACGGGCGATGGGCAAGTGCATGGACCCGGCGTGGGCCGGCACGACCAACGGCACCGAGGTCAACCTGGTCAGCTGCAACGGCAACCCGGCCCAGCGGTTCACCCTCACCGCCGCCGGCGACCTGGTCAACCTCAGCGCCAACCGGTGCGTGGACGTCCGGGACCGGGTCACCGGCAACGGCGGCAAGCTCCAGCTCTGGGACTGCACCGGCGGCGCCAACCAGAAGTGGTCCCGCTTCTGACCACCCCGGGCGGCGCGGCGTGGGGCAACCCAACCAGGTCTGGCGCCGGCCCTGATATGAGCGAACCGGTATAGATCTCTCTCTATCAGAACGCGCTACGTTGACGCTGGTCAGCCCGATCCGGACGGTATCCCACCGCGGACGCGCGGCGGGACACCGGCCCGGTCGGCGGCCACCGGTGCCACCGCTCCGCCCCTGACCCCCACGGGTGGCGCGCGACCGCCGCTCCCACCGTCACCGCCGCGACGTACCCCCGTCCCGCGTCGCGGCCACTCCGACAGGAGGCCACGCATGAGACGGAGCCTCGCCGCCGCGGCAGCAGTCCTGCTGCTGCCCCTCGGCGCCCTCACCGTCGCGGCGCCACCCGCCGCGGCGTCACCCACCAGCACGACCGTCGCCGCTCCGGCGGAGGCGGCGTCGTCCGAGATGCTCGCCGCGATGCGGCGTGACCTCGGGCTGACCGCCGACCAGGTCCGTACCCGTATCGCGCGGGACGAGAAGGGCAGCCGTACCGACGCCACCCTGCGCCGGACGCTCGGCACGTCGTACGCCGGCGGCTGGTTGACCGCCGACGGCCTCGTCGTCGCGGTCACCGGCAAGGCGGCCGCCGACCGGGTACGCGCCTCCGGCGCGCAGGCGCGCGTCGTCGGCCGCAGCGGCGCCGAACTCGACCGGATCAAGGCGACCCTGGACCGGCACGCGGCGAAGGCGCCGGCCGAGTCGGTCCCGGGCTGGTACGTCGACGTCACCACCAACACCGTCGTGGTGCTCGCCCGCGGTGACCATGCCGCCGCCTCGGCGTTCGTCCGGGCGAGCCGGGTCGACGCCGCCGCGGTGCGCGTCGTCGCGACCGCCGAGACGCCGCGGACCCTCTACGACGTCCGCGGCGGCGACGCCTACTACATGGGCGGCGGACGCTGCTCGGTCGGCTTCTCGGTGACCGGTGGCTTCGTCACCGCCGGGCACTGCGGCAGCACCGGCACCGCCACCCAGGGCTACAACCAGGTGTCCCAGGGCACCTTCCGCGGTTCGTCGTTCCCCGGCAACGACTACGCCTGGGTGCAGACGAACTCCAACTGGACCCCGCAGCCGTGGGTGAACAACTACTCCGGCGGCAACGTCACCGTCGCCGGCTCCACCGAGGCGGCGGTCGGCGCGGCGGTGTGCCGCTCCGGCTCGACCACGGGCTGGCGCTGCGGCTCGATCCAGGCCAAGAACCAGACGGTCAACTACCCGCAGGGCACGGTCACCGGTCTGACCCGCACCAACGCCTGCGCGGAGCCGGGCGACTCCGGCGGGTCCTGGCTGTCCGGCCAGCAGGCCCAGGGCGTAACCTCCGGCGGTTCCGGCAACTGCACCTCCGGCGGGACCACCTACTTCCAACCGGTCAACGAGATCCTCTCGGCGTACGGGCTCACGCTGCGCACCGGCAGCGGTGGCGGCGAGCCCCCGCCGCCGCCACCGACCGGCTGCAGCGGGTACGAGTCGACCTACACCGGCAGCATCTCCTCCGGGCAGAGCCGCTACCAGCCGAACGGCAGCTACTACTACTCGTCGGTCTCCGGCACGCACCGCGGCTGCCTGGACGGGCCGACCGGGGTCGACTTCGACCTCTACCTGCAGAAGTGGAACGGCTCCACGTGGGTGGACGTGGCCGGCTCGTACACCCCCGGACCGGACGAGAGCCTCAGCTACACCGGCACGGCGGGCTACTACCGGTTCGAGGTGCACGCGTACAGCGGCTCCGGCAGCTACACGATGGGCATCACCAATCCCTGACCGGAGACGGTGACGGCGGGGCGTGGTCGACACGCCCCGCCGGCTGTCGGCGGCGCCGACCCCGGCCACCCACGGGTGGGTCCTCGGCCCACCGGTTCCGGTGGCCGGGTCAGTCGGCGCGGTTGCCGCCCCGCCGGCCGGCCCGGAACCGCTGGTTGTCGACCGGCGCACGCTGACCGTCCAGTCCGAGCATCCGGCTGGCGGCGTCCAGTCCGGTCAGCGCGGCACCGTAGGCGGCGACCTCGCGCTGGAAGTGCTCCACCTTGGCGTACCTCCCGGTCATGGCGGGGGCGTCACAGACCGGCGCAGGTGTCCGCTCCCACCGCGCAGCTCTCGGGTCCTTTCGTCAGGGTGGCGTCGCGGACGTCGAAGGTGAAGGTCCGGGTCCCGCCGGGCGGCACCGGTGCGCCGCTGAACGTGACGGTGCTGCCGTCCTGCCGCCAGTCGGCGCCCTCGGCGGCGGTGACCGTGGCGCCGTCCTTGAGGGTGACGACGACGGTCCAGTCCTTCGCCGACGCCGCGCCGGTGTTGTCGACCACGACCTCGGCGGTGTAGCCGAGCAGCCGGGTCGACCGGGTCCGGTAGCGGGCGGCCAGGGCGGCGGCGGGTGGGGTGGGCGACGC
>JAEYGD010000038.1 GCA_023402505.1 Actinomycetes bacterium | reverse complement strand
CCGCCAAGGCCGCGCCGGCCGCGCCGCCCGCCGCCGAGGCCGCCCCGGCCGCCGCGGCGAAGCCGGCCGCCAAGCCGACGCCGAGCGCCAAGCGTGGCACCACCGAGAAGCTGCCCCGGATCCGGGCGGCCATCGCCAAGCGGATGCACGAGTCGCTGCACGAGATGGCGCAGCTCACCACGGTGATCGAGGTGGACGTCACCAAGATCGCCAAGCTGCGGGCGCAGGCGAAGGAGTCGTTCCAGCAGCGGCACGGCGTGAAGCTGTCCTTCCTGCCGTTCTTCGCCGTCGCCGCCGTCGAGGCGCTGCAGACGTACCCGATCGTCAACGCCCGGATGGACCTCGAGGGTGGGACGATCACCTACCCGGACGCGGAGCACCTCGGCATCGCCGTGGACACCGAGCGCGGGCTGCTGGTGCCGGTCATCCACAACGCCGGGGACCTCAACCTGGGCGGCATCGCCAAGCGGGTCGCCGACCTGGCCGAGCGCACCCGGACCAACAAGATCAGCCCGGACGAGATCGCCGGTGCGACGTTCACGCTGACCAACACCGGCAGCCGGGGTGCCCTGTTCGACACCCCGATCATCCCGTCGCCGCAGTCGGCGATGCTCGGCACGGGTGCCGTGGTCAAGCGTCCGGTCGTGGTCAACGACCCGGAGCTGGGCGAGGTCATCGCGGTCCGCCAGATGGTCTACCTGGCGATGTCGTACGACCACCGGCTGATCGACGGCGCCGACGCCGCCCGCTTCCTGGTCGCGGTCAAGGAGCGGCTGGAGGCCGGCAACTTCGAGGCCGAGCTGGGCCTGTAACACCCCGGTCCGCCGACGGAGGGCTCCCCGGTGATCCGGGGAGCCCTCCGTCGTCGCAGGTCAGACACGCTGTCAGCCGCGCGGACGGCCTGCGGTACCGGCCCACCGGCTGAGTCGATTCCCGCCCGCGCACCGCCCGCGCGCTGGGACAGTGGTCGGGTGGGCGGAAAGGGCTTACGCGGGCGGCTCGGACCCGCGATGGCGATCGCCCCCGGCGCCCGGGTGGACAAGTTCGAGGTCTTCTTCGACCTGGTCTTCGTCTTCTCCTTCTTCATCATCACCCGGGCCACCGCGGCCAACATCGCCGGCCGGACGCTGCTGCACGCCATGCTCGTGCTCGCCGTGCTCTGGTGGGCCTGGGTGATCCACAGCGTGGTCGCCACCCGGGTACGCCTCGGCGTGGGCTTCGTGCCGGTGCTGATGGTCGTCGGGATGGCCGCGCTGTTCTGCTTCGCGCTGGCGCTCCCCCAGGCGTTCGGCGACCCCCGGGAGGGCGCCGCCGGGCCGGTGGTGGTCGCGGCCAGCTACATCGTCATCCGGATCGTGCACTTCCTGCTCTTCTGGCACGTCACCCACGACAGCCCGGACGAGCGGCGACAGCTGTACCGCTTCGCGCCGGAGGTGGTGTTCAGCACCGCGCTGCTGATCGCCGCCGCCATGGTGCCGGCGGTGATCCACGACCCGGGGGCGGCCACGATGGCCCGGGACGGGCTGTGGCTGGTCGTGGTGCTCCTCCAGTACACGACCGGCATCCTGGTCGGGACGTGGGGCTGGGGCGTCACCTCGGCCGAGCACTGGACGGAACGCTACGACCTCATCCTGATCATCGCGCTGGGCGAGTCGGTCATCTCCGTCGGCGTGGGCAGCAACCTGCTCGGCCAGCCGCCGACGTGGCCCGCGGTGGCGGCGGCCGTGCTCGGCATCGTCTTCACCGCCGCCCTCTGGTGGGCGCACTACGACATGATCGGCCCGGCCGCCCGGATCGCCCTGCACGCCGCCAAGGACGGCCCGCGGGTGGCGATGGCCCGCGACGCGTACGCGTACCTCTACCTGCCGATGATCGCCGGGATCATCCTGTTCGCGCTGGGCGCCGAGGAGATCGTGCACGAGATCGCCGACCCGAAGAGCCCGGTCATGGAGCCGGCGCACGACCTCGGCGTACCGCTGCTCTTCGGCGGGGTGATCTGCTACCTGACGTCGAACATGCTGTTCCAGCTCCGTACGCTGCACACCCTGTCGTGGACGCGGGTCGGCGCGGTGGTGGCGCTCGCCGTGAGCATCCCGATCGCGTCGCACCTGCCGGGCCTGGCCGCCTTCTCGCTGCTGACCGCCATCTGCGTCGGTCTCGTCGCGGTCGAGGTGGTGGTCTTCGCCGAGGCCCGGGACGCCCTGAACGCGGCCGTGCTGGAGGAACGCGTCACCCACGAGGCCCACGAGGCCGCCTGGCGGTCCCGCTGGCACGACAACGACTCCGGCGAACCGTCGACGTAGCCCTCGGGACCACTGCCCCGCGCGTCGCGCGGCCCCCTCAGCCCAGCGGCTCGAGCGCGAACCTGCCCCAGGCGATGAACCCGAGCAGGCCGATGAACACCAGGTCACCGACCAGGTAGCCCCACTCGCTGCGCCGGAACCGGGTCGTTCCCGCGCCTGCCATCACCAGCATCAGGCCGGACGCGGCCAGCGGCACGAGCACGACCGCCACGTCGAACAGCGCGGGCAGGACCAGGCCGAGAGCGCCGACGATCTTGATCGTGCCGATCGCCTTGATGTGCCCGCGGCCGAAGTCGTCGACCCAGTGCTGGCTGGCCCCGAGCGACCGGTACCGCTCCTTGGTCATCAGCGCTTGACTGACGCCGCCGATCAGGAAGCCGGTCGCGACGACGGCGGTCACTATCCACAGTGCGGTGTGCACGGCAGCTCCTCACATCCGTTACCTCGCCTCGTCGAGGCGCGTCGTAGTTTTGACGCAACCCAGCCACGGGAGGTAACAGCCATGACGGTGGACACGCACCTGGGCGCCGTGTTCGACGGCGAGCGGGCGCGTCTGGTGGCGCTGGCCCACCGGATGCTCGGATCGCGGGCGGATGCCGAGGACGCGGTCCAGGAGGTGTGGCTGCGCCTGGCTCGTCACGACGCCGCGTCGATCGACAACCTGCCCGGGTGGCTGACGACCGTGGCGGCCCGGGTCTGCATCGACATGCTGCGCGCACGCCGGCACCAACCGCAGGAGGGTCTCCCCGAGTTCACGGTCAGCGAGGACGTCGAGTCCCCCGACGAGGCGGCCGTGGCGAACGACGCGGTGGGCCTCGCCCTCCTGGTGGTGCTCGAGGCTCTGGGGCCGGACGAACGGCTGGCGTTCGTGCTCCACGACATCTTCGCGGTGCCGTTCAAGGACATCGCCGAGATCCTCGGCGCCACCCCGGCGGCCACCAAGATGATGGCGAGCCGCGCCCGCCGCAAGGTGCGCGACGCCGACCTCCCCAGCGACGGCCGCCGGCGCCAGCGCCAGGTGGTCGACGCGTTCCTGGCCGCCGTCCGGGACGGGGACTTCGAGGCTCTCCTGCGGGTGCTCGACCCGCAGATCACCTGGCGGTCGTACACCCCGGGCGGAGTCACGGTGAAGCTCGGTGCCACCGAGGTGATGGCCGCCGTCGAACGTGGGGCCCGGGCCTCGGTCGTGGCCCGCCGGGTCCTGGTCAACGGGGAGCCGGGCGTCATGACCTGGAGCCGCACCGGAGCGCCGCTGAGCGTGATGGCGTGCAGCGTGCGCGACGGGCGGATCGTCGAGGTCGTGGCGCTGGTCGATCCGCGCCGGCTGGCGTCGATGCCCACGCCGTCGTTCCGGCCCGGCGGCTAGGCCGGCTCGGCCCGGACGCGCCGTCGCCGCGCCCGGTCACATCCGCTCGCCGGGCAGCCGGCTGGCCTGCTCGACCCAGGAGCGGAGCCGACCCTCGTCCAGCTCGTCGTCCTGACGGATGTCGAGATAGCGCACCTCCTCGTGCTTGGACGCCTTCGGCGGCATCGGATCGAGCGAGGTCCCCTTCAGGAACTGCACCTGCACGTAGTTCGTGTAACAGCGGAACGAGAGGAACCAGCCCTCGCCCTTGTGCCCGTAGAACGGCTGGTTCCACTTCACAGCCTTGTGCACGCCGGGGACCGCGCGCACGATCAGGTCGTCGAGGCGCTGCCCGACGTCCCGTTTCCAGCCCGGCATGGCAGCGATGTAGTCGCGTACCGGCTGGTTCCCCTCACCCTTGGGGATCTGGGGATTGCCGCCGGACAGCAACGTCGGTTTCGGGTCGCGCTTCTCGCCCCTGGTCACGGCTACCTCCTTCTCGGGTGCGCCGGCACAGTAGTGCTTACCCGGTTCGAGAGTCCGCCATCCGACGGGTTCTGTCCAAGAGGCGGCCCGCCGCTCGTCCGCGCGTCGCCCTCGGGCTCTGCCCTCGGCAGGCCGGCCCGGCTCTGCCCTCGGCAGAGCCGGGCCGGGCAGGGTCGCCCCGGGCCCGCCCGTGGGGGCAGGGTGGTCGGATGACCACGTTCAGCCTCCAGGCGTCCCCCACCGACGCCGCCGACTGGCTCGCGCTCGCCCGACGGGCGGAGGCGGCCGGCTACGACGCCCTGCTCGCCGCCGACCATCCCGGGGCGGCGGCGTCGCCGTTCGTCGCGCTGGCCGCCGCGGCGGCGGTCACCACCACGCTCGGCCTGGGGTCGTACGTGTCGAACGCCGGTGTCCGCGAGCCGGCCCTGCTCGCCGGCGACGTGGTGACACTCGACCTGGTC
>JAEYGD010000255.1 GCA_023402505.1 Actinomycetes bacterium | reverse complement strand
CGCGCACCTGGCCTGGACCGACCACGTCGCGCTGCTCGCGGCGACGGACACCGACGCGTTCTACGCCTCGGTGACCAGCGCGCCGGAGCCCGACCGGCTGGTCGACGCGGGCGCCGAGGAGTTCCTCGCCCCGCCCGCCGACCTGCTGCGCCGCTGGCGGGCCGGCCGAGCGGCCCTGGCCGCCACACTCGCGGCGGCCCCGCCGGGCGAGAAGCTGCCCTGGTACGGCACCCGGATGTCGCCCGCGTCGATGGTCACCGCCCGGCTCATGGAGACCTGGGCCCACGGGCAGGACGTCGTCGACGCGCTCGGCGTCGACCGGCCCGCCACGGATCGGCTGCGGCACATCGCGTACCTGGGCTTCCGTACCCTCAAGCACTCCTTCGCCGCCCACGGCCGGGAGGTCCCGACGGCGCCGGTGCGGGTCGAGCTGTCGGCGCCCGACGGTGCGACCTGGTCGTACGGCCCGGAGGACGCCACCGACCGGGTCACCGGCCCGGCACTCGACTTCTGCCTGCTGGTGACGCAGCGCCGGCACCGGGCCGACCTCGCGCTCACCGCTACCGGGCCGGTCGCCGACGCCTGGCTGGACGTGGCGCAGGCGTTCGCCGGCCCGCCCGGCGCCGGCCGGGAACCCCGGTCCGGGGTGGGGGTGCGCGCGTGACCGGGGTGCTGCGGATCGGCAACGCCTCCGGTTTCTACGGCGACCGGTTCAGCGCCTGGCGGGAGATGCTCGACGGCGGCGAGCTGGACGTGCTGACCGGGGACTACCTGGCCGAGCTGACCATGCTCATCCTCGGCCGGGACCGGATGCGCGACCCGGCCCTCGGGTACGCGAAGACCTTCCTCCGGCAGCTCGAAGGCACCCTCGGCACCGCGCAGGACCGGGGTGTCCGGATCGTCACCAACGCGGGCGGGCTGAACCCGGCCGGCCTGGCCGACGCCGTCCGGTCGCTCGCCGAGCGGCTCGGGCTGGACGTCAAGGTCGGGTACGTCGAGGGCGACGCCCTCCAGCGGCCGGACGCGCTGACCGCCAACGCGTACCTGGGGGCGTTCGGCATCGCCGCCGCCCTCGACGGTGGCGCGGACGTGGTGGTCACCGGCCGGGTCACCGACGCCTCCCTGGTGGTCGGCCCGGCGGTCGCCCGGTTCGGGTGGGGCCACGGCGACCTGGACGCGCTGGCCGGGGCGACCGTCGCCGGGCACCTGCTGGAGTGCGGAGCGCAGGTGACCGGCGGAAACTTCAGCTTCTTCACCGAGCTGCCCGACGGCGGGCACCGGCCCGGCTTCCCGATCGCCGAACTGCGTCCGGACGGCTCGTCGGTGATCACGAAGCACCCGGGCACCGGAGGCGCGGTCACCGTCGAGACGGTCACCGCGCAGCTGCTGTACGAGGTGGGTGGGCCGGCGTACCTGGGGCCGGACGTGGTGACCCACCTGGACACGGTGACCCTCACGCCGGACGGGCCGGACCGGGTACGCGTGTCCGGCGTCCGGGGAACGCCACCACCGGAGACGCTCAAGGTGGGCGTCAACAACCTCGGCGGCTTCCGCAACTCGATGACGTTCGTCCTCTGCGGGCTGGACATCCCCGCCAAGGCCGCCCTCGTACGCGGCCAGGTCGAGGAGGCGGTCGGCAAGGACGGGCTGGAGTTCGTGCTCGCCCGCACCGACCACGCCGACGCCACCGACACGGAGGCGGCGAGCGCACTGCTGCACGTACACCTCCGGGACGGTGACAAGGCACGGGCCGGGCGGGCCTTCTCGGCGGCGGCGGTCGAGCTGGCCCTGGCCTCGTACCCGGGTTGCACGTTGACCACGCTGCCCGGCGACGCCACGCCCTACGGTGTCTTCACCGCCGACGCCGTGCCGCAGACCGAGGTGCCGCACGTGGCGGTCCTCCCCGACGACACCCGCGTGCCGATCCCCCCGCCGGAGACGTCCGTCGCGCAACGCCGCGACCCGGCCGGAGGCGAACCGACCGGCGTACCGGCCCGTCCGTCCTCGCACCCGACCCGGCGGGGGCCGCTGGGTGAGCTGGTGGGCGCACGCTCGGGCGACAAGGGCGGCGACGCCAACCTCGGCGTCTGGGCCCGCACCGACGCGACCTGGGCCTGGCTGCGCGACTGGCTCACCGTCGAGCGGCTGGCGGAGCTGCTGCCGGAGACCGCCCCGCTGACCGTGGAGCGGTACGAACTGCCGAACCTGCGGGCGGTCAACTTCGTCGTCCGGGGCCTGCTCGGGCAGGGGGTGGCCGCCTCCACCCGCTTCGACCCGCAGGCCAAGGCGCTCGGCGAGCTGCTGCGCTCCCGGGTGGTGGACCTGCCGGCCCACCTGCTGACCGGCCCGCCGACCGCGACCGCCGGCGAGGTGGCGCGGTGACCGTCCTGGACACTCCCGAACGCCGCCAGCTGCGCGACCTGACCCGCGCCTTCGTGACCAGGGAGGTGCTGCCGCACCTCGACGACTGGGAGCGGGCCGGCGAGGTCCCCCGGGACCTGCACACCGCCGCCGCGAAGATCGGCCTGCTCGGCATCGGGTTCCCGGAGGAGTTCGGCGGCAGCGGTGGCGACCTGCTCGACTCGGCCGTGGTCACCGAGGAGGTCATCCGCGCGGGTGGTTCCTCCGGCCTGATCGCGGCGCTGTTCACGCACGGCATCGCGCTGCCGCACATCGTCGCGGCCGCGTCGGACAGCGCGGTCCTGCCCGGCAGTGCCGGGTCCGCCCGCGACCTCGTCGACCGGTACGTGCGCCCGACCCTGGCCGGCACGACGATCGGTTCGCTGGCCGTCACCGAGCCGGACGGTGGCTCGGACGTCGCCGGGCTGCGCACCACCGCCCGCCGCGACGGCGACCACTACGTCGTGAACGGTGCGAAGACCTACATCACCAGCGGTCACCGCGCCGACTTCGTGACCACCGCCGTCCGCACCGGCGGGCCGGGCGCGGGCGGCATCTCGCTGCTCGTCATCGACCGGGGTACGCCCGGGTTCACGGTGGGGCGGCGGCTGGAGAAACTCGGCTGGCACTGCTCGGACACCGCCGAGCTGTCCTTCGCCGACGTGCGGGTGCCGGTGTCCAACCTGGTCGGTGACGAGCACGGTGGCTTCCTCGCCATCATGCGGAACTTCGCCGCCGAGCGGATCTCCCTGGCGGTCCAGGCGTACGCGACGGCGCAGCGCTGCGTCGAGCTGGCGACCCGCTGGTGCCGGGACCGGGAGACGTTCGGCCGCCCGCTCGCCAGCCGGCAGCTCGTCCGGCACCGCCTCGCCGAGATGCACACCCGCGCCGAGGCGGCCCGGGCGTACGTGCTCGCGGTGGCGGAGCGGGTCGCCGCCGGCGAGCCGGCGATCACCGAGGTGGCGATGGCGAAGAACGTCGCCGTGGCCGCCTGCGCCGAGGTGGTCGACGCGGCCCTGCAACTGCACGGCGGCTTCGGCTACCTGCGGGACGCCGAGGTCGAGCGGCACTACCGCGACCAGCGGATCCTCGGCATCGGCGGCGGCGCCACCGAGATCATGAACGAGATCATCGCGAAGGGCATGGGCCTATGAGCACACTCGACACGGCGATCGACCCGTCCTCTCCGGCGTTCCGGGCCAACCGGGAGGCCCTGCTGGAGCGCCTCGCCGAGTTGGACGCCACGCTGGACCGGGCCCGGGCCGGTGGCGGCGAGAAGTACGTCGCCCGGCACCACAAGCGTGGCAAGCTGCTCCCCCGGGAGCGCATCGAGCTGCTGCTCGACCGGGACAGCCCGTTCCTGGAGCTGTCGCCGGTCGCCGCGTACGGCACCGACTTCCCGGTGGGAGCCAGCGTGGTCACCGGCATCGGCGTGGTCGAGGGCGTCGAGTGCCTGATCATCGCCAACGACCCGACGGTACGCGGCGGAGCGGTCAACCCGTGGTCGCTCGCCAAGACCCGGCGGGCCGGGGAGATCGCCCTGGCCAACCGGCTGCCGATGGTGAACCTGGTCGAGTCGGCCGGCGCGGACCTGCCCACCCAGGCGGAGATCTTCATCCCCGGCGGGCGGGTGTTCCGGGACCTGACCCGGCTGTCGGCGGCGAAGATACCCACGGTCAGCGTGGTCTTCGGCAACGCGACGGCCGGCGGCGCGTACGTGCCCGGGATGTCCGACCACGTGATCATGATCCGGGAGCGGTCGCAGGTCTACCTGGCCGGGCCGCCGCTGGTGAAGATGGCCACCGGTGAGGACGCCGACGACGAGTCGCTGGGCGGCGCGGCCATGCACGCCACCACGTCCGGCCTGGCCGATCACCTCGCCGAGGACGAGCGGGACGGGATCCGGCTGGCCCGGCAGTGCGTACGCCGGCTCAACTGGCGCAAGGCCGGTCCGTCGCCGCGCACGGCCGTCCCGCAACCTCCGAAGTACGACCCGGAGGAGCTGCTCGGCATCGCCAACACCGACCTGAAGGTGCCGTTCGACCCGCGCGAGGTGCTGGCGCGGGTGCTGGACGGCAGCGAGTTCGACGAGTTCAAGCCGGCGTACGGCACCGCGCTGGTCACCGGCTGGGGTGAGCTGCACGGTTACCCGGTCGGCGTCCTCGCCAACGCGCGGGGCGTGCTGTTCAGCGAGGAGGCGCAGAAGGCGGCGCAGTTCATCCAGCTCGCCAACACCGCCGACGTGCCGCTGATCTTCCTGCAGAACACCACCGGTTACATGGTCGGCACCGAGTACGAGCAGCGCGGCATCATCAAGCACGGCGCCCTGATGATCAACGCGGTGTCGAACTCGACGGTGCCGCACCTGACGGTGAACCTCGGCGCGTCGTACGGCGCCGGCAACTACGGCATGTGCGGCCGGGCGTACGACCCGAGGTTCCTGTTCACCTGGCCGAACGCCAAGTCCGCGGTGATGGGCCCGGCGCAGCTCGCCGGGGTGCTGTCGATCGTGGCCCGGCAGGCCGCCGCCGCGAAGGGCCGGGAGTACGACGAGGAGTCCGACGCCGCCATGCGGATGATGGTGGAGCAGCAGATCGAGTCCCAATCCGGGGCGCTGTTCCTCTCCGGCCGCCTCTACGACGACGGCGTCATCGACCCCCGGGACACGCGCACCGTCCTCGGGCTGTGCCTGTCGGCGATCCACAACGGACCGGTGAAGGGCGCCGACGGCTTCGGCGTCTTCCGGATGTGACCAGTGAGCGCGAGGAACGCAGCGCAGCGGAGTACCGCAGCCGCGAACGAAAAGGCGGGCACCGTGAGCGCGAGGAACGCAGCGCAGCGGAGTACCGCAGCCGCGAACGAAAGGCGGGCACCGTGAGCGCGAACACAATTGGAGGCGCAGCGCGGATGATTCAGCGACTGCTGGTTGCCAACCGGGGCGAGATCGCCCGCCGGATCTTCGCCACCTGCCGGGCGCTCGGCGTGGAGACGGTCGCCGTGCACTCCGACGCGGACGCCGGCGCGCCCTTCGTGGCCGAGGCCGACCACGCGGTCCGGTTGCCCGGCGACACGCCCGCCGAGACGTACCTCCGGATCGAGGCGATCCTCGACGCGGCCCGCCGGGCCGGCGCGGACGCCGTCCACCCGGGTTACGGCTTCCTCGCGGAGAACGCCGAGTTCGCCACGGCGGTCACCGACGCCGGCCTGATCTGGGTCGGCCCGGCCGCCAAGGCGATCGCCGCGATGGGTGACAAGATGGCGGCGAAGGCGCTGCTCGCCGAGGCGGGCGTGCCGATGCTGCCCACCTGGACCGACGCCGGTGAGGTGACGAGCTTGCCGGTGCTGGTGAAGGCGTCCGCCGGGGGCGGCGGGCGCGGCATGCGGGTGGTCCGGGACGCCGACGGGCTCGCCGAGGCCGTCGCCGGTGCGCGCCGCGAGGCGGCGTCGGCGTTCGGTGACGGCACGGTCTTCATCGAGCGGTACGTCGAACGCGGCCGGCACGTGGAGGTCCAGGTCTTCGGCGACGCGTACGGGACGGTTGTCGCCCTCGGCGCGCGGGACTGCTCGATCCAGCGCCGCCACCAGAAGATCGTCGAGGAGGCGCCCGGTGTCCTTCCCGACGAGGTGCGGGAGCGGCTGCACGAGGCGGCGGTGGCCGCCGGCCGGGCGGTCGACTACGTCGGGGCCGGCACGGTCGAGTTCCTGCTCGCGCCCGACGGGGAGATCTACTTCCTGGAGATGAACACCCGCCTCCAGGTCGAGCACCCGGTCACCGAGCTGACCACCGGCCTGGACCTGGTCCGGCTGCAACTGCTGGTCGCCGAGGGCTCTGCGCTGCCCCTGTCCGCCACCCCACCGGCGGTGGGCCACGCGATCGAGGTACGCCTGTGCGCCGAGGACCCGGCCCAGGGTCACCGGCCGGCGACCGGCACCCTGCACCGGTTCGCCGTCCCGGGGGTGGCCGCCGAGTTCGGCCCGCTGCCGGCCTCCGGCCTGCGGCTCGACTCGGGCGTGGTCGACGGCTCGGTGGTAGGCGTGCACTACGACTCGATGCTCGCCAAGGTGATCGCCTGGGCGCCCACCCGGGCGGAGGCGGCCCGGGCGCTGGCCGGCGCGCTGGCCAGGGCCGACCTGCACGGCGTAGCCACCAACCGGGACCTGCTGGTCCGCGTCCTGCGCAGCCCGGAGTTCGCCGCCGTCGACATCGACACCGGTTTCCTGGACGGGCACCCGGAGGTGTTCGAGCCGCTGCTGCCGGCCGATCAGCGCCCCCTTGCCGCGCTGGCCGCCGCGCTCGCCTCGACCGCGGGCCGCCGGGCGGCCGCCCCGGTGCTGGCCGGGTTGCCGTCGGGCTGGCGCAACGTGCCCGCTTTCCCGCAGGTCACCCGGTTCGCCTGCCCGGACGGGAACGAGATCGAGGTCCGCTACCGGCTGGATCGCTCGGGCGGTCTCGCCGAATGGTCCACGGACCCGTCGAGTGACGCAACGGTGGTCCTCGTCGAGGCGTACCCGGAGCGGGTCGTGCTGGACGTCGGCGGGGTGCGGCGGGCGTACCGCGTACACCGGGTGGGGTCGGAGGTCTTCGTGGACGGCTCGGACGGGGCGGCGAGCCTCGTCGAGCTGCCGCGATTCCCCCTGCCGACCGCGGAGTTGGCCGCCGGGTCGCTGCTGGCGCCGCTGCCCGGCGCGGTGACCCGGTTGCACGTGGCGGTCGGCCAGCGGGTCGCCGCCGGTGACCTGCTGCTGACCCTGGAAGCGATGAAGCTGGAACATCCCGTGCTCGCCCCCACCGACGGTGTGGTCGCCGAGCTGCCCGTCCCGGAAGGCGGCCAGGTCGACACCGGAGCCGTGCTCGCCGTGGTCAACCCCCTTGAGGAGGCTCAGTCATGAACTTCGACCTCACCGAAGAGCAGGACCAGTTGCGCGACGCCGTGCGGGCGCTGGGCAAGCGGTACGGCCACCGCTACTTCGTCGAGAAGGCGAAGGCCGGTGAGCACACCACGGAGCTGTGGAGCGAGGCCGGGCGGCTGGGCTACCTGGGCGTGAACATCCCGACCGAGTACGGCGGCGGGGGCGGCGGCATCACCGACCTGGCGATCGTCTGCGAGGAACTGGCGGCGGCCGGCTGCCCGCTGCTGCTGCTCGTGGTCTCCCCCGCCATCGCCGCCACCGTCATCAACCGGCACGGCACCGAGGAGCAGCGCAAGCGTCACCTGCCCGGTTTGGCGGACGGCACGCAGAAGATCGTGTTCGCGATCACCGAGCCGGAGGCCGGGTCGAACTTCCACCGCCTGGGCACGGTCGCCCGGCGCGACGGCGACGACTGGGTGCTGTCCGGCCGCAAGTGCTACATCTCGGGCGTCGACGAGGCGGGGCACGTGCTGGTCGTCGCCCGTACCGAAGATGCCGCGAGCGGGAAGCTGAAGCCGGCGCTGTTCATCGTGCCGACGGACGCGGCCGGCCTGACCTGGTCCAAGTTGGACATGGAGATCCTCTCCCCGGAGAACCAGTTCCTGCTCTACCTGGACGACGTCCGGGTGCCCGGCGACGCGCTGGTCGGCGAGTCGCTGGACGCCGGCCTGCCGGCGTTGTTCTCCGGGCTGAACCCGGAGCGGATCACGGTCGCCGCGATGGGCGCCGGCACCGGCCGGTACGCCGTCGAGCGGGCGTCGGAGTACACGGCTTCGCGGAAGGTGTGGGGCGGGCGGTCGATCGGCTCGCACCAGGGCGTGGCACACCCGTTGGCGCACGCGGCCGTGCAGGTGGAACTGGCCCGGCTGATGATCCAGAAGGCTGCCGTGCTGTACGACGCCGGCCGCGACCTGGAGGCGGGCGTCGCCGGCAACATGGCGAAGTACGCGGCCGGGGAGGCGGCCGCCCTGGCGGTGGACACGGCGGTGCAGGCGCTGGGCGGTGCCGGCATGACGACCGAGTACGGGGTGGCGACGCTGCTCGGTGCCGTGCGTGCGGGAAGGATCGCCCCGGTCAGCCGGGAGATGATCCTGAACTTCGTCGCCCAGCACGTCCTCGGCCAGGACAAGTCGTACTAGTCGGGCATCGTCGTGCCCGACGCTCTCCCGGTGATGACCGGGCAGCGAGCGATATTCCGGCCCGTCATGATTATGTCGGACCGGAATATCGCTCGCTCGTGACGGTGTGCCCGGGCTCACTCCCGGCTCAAACGAAGATCAGCGGCAGGCGGCGTCCACCCGGTGGACCGGGCGTACCCGCCGGCCCAACCCCACCAGCAGCGAATCCTCCACGTGGAAGTCACGGATCCGCAGCTGGTGGCGCGGCAGCTCCTCCTCCGAGGGGCAGAGCACCTGGCCGCTGACCTGATCCACCGGCACGTAGCGCACCCCACCGCGCTCCTGGAGGATCACCATGTTGACGTCGTCGGTGGTGACGACGTGCCCGCGGATCTCCTCGGCCACACCGGCCGGGGCCCCTGCGGGAGACCCCGCGGAGCCTCCCACCGTGGTCACCGTCAGCGGCAGCACCGGCGTGCTGATCACCGGCAGCGCCGCCCAGACCAGCACGACCAGCACGGCGACCTGCGTCACCGAGGCGAGCGGCCGGATCACCACCCGGGGCAGCGGCCCGGCGACGAAGAGGGCCAGCAGCGGCGGTACGACCAGCAGCACGATCGGCAGCCACTCGTCCTGCCGCCAGGCGGCCCGCAGGGTTGGCACGAGCAGCCAGAGGTAGCCGGCGTACGCCGCCGCGACCAGCAGGGCCCGCACCAGGGGATGCTCGTGCAACCGTTCCGGTTTGAGCTGGAACGCCGCGACGAAGGCGGGCAGGAGCAGCGGCAGGTACAGCAGCGGCCAGGTGACCAGGGCCATCAGGAAACTCGCCGCCATGAACCAGCTCGGCGTGATGTCCATCCACCGGGCGAAGAGCGGCCGGCGGGTCAACCCGTGCACGCTGGCGGTGAGCACCCCGCCGAGCGCGAACACCGCGACGAGCGCGGTCGAGAGCAGCCGGGCCGCCGTGGTGAGGAACCCCGCGAGGAGGTTGACCGGCCCGACGTTGGCCACCAGCAGCAGCGTCGTCTGCAACTCGCCGCCGGCCTCGACGCCGAGCCGGAGCACCGAGAAGATCGCCGGTACGCCGACCACGGCCGTCCAGAACGACTGGCTGGCCCGGGCCCGGCGCTCGACCTGGTCCCAGCCGCCGCTGGCCGCACCGACCGGCGGGCCGTCAGGCGACGGCAACGCCGGACGACGAGCGTCCGGATCGCTGCCGGTGGTCGCCGTCGCCGTGCTCATCGCTGGGGCGTCTTGTCGTCGAAGTCGACCAGCTTCGGCACGTCGAGCGGTGGCGGTTGCCGCTTCTCGATCCGCAGCCACGGGCCCAGCGTCCGGTTGTACGCGACCTGCCACGGGCTGGCCTCGCCTTTGAGTCCCTGCTGGTGGCTCTTGTGGAGGAAGTACGCGACCAGGTCGCGCAGCGCCGGGTCGCCGATCGGCACACCGACGCCCAGCAGTTCACTGGTGCCGAACGGCATGTCGACGATCTCGAACTCGGTGGGGTAGCGGGCCACGAAACCGGCGAGCATCGTCTCGTCGGAGCTGACCGCGTCGTACCTGCCGGCGCGGATGCCCTCGACGCAGTCCCACACGTCCTTGACCACCAGCGCGTCGACCTGGTGTTTCTTCAGCTCCTCCTCGGTGGTGGAGCCGCCGCTGGTGCAGATCTTGTACTTGGGGTTCCGCAGGTCCTCGATGGTGCGGATGTTGTCCTTGTGCCGGGTCGGGACCAGCACCTCCTGGGTGGTGACGAAGTACGGCCCGGCGAAACTCACCGCCTTCTTGCGTTCCTCGGTGATGGAGAAGCTGGACACCACGAGGTCCACCACGCCGCCCTGCAGGTGCGGGATCCGGTCCTCGGTGGAGATCGCGACGAATTCGAGCCGGTGCTCCCCCTCGTAGCCGAGGGAGGCGGCGAGATAGCGGGCGATCTCGACGTCGAAGCCGACGTGGACGCCGTTGCGTACCTCGCCCATCAGCGGTGAGTCGTCCGCCACCCCGATCCG
Source organism: Actinomycetes bacterium (assembly GCA_023402505.1). Taxonomy (GTDB): domain Bacteria; phylum Actinomycetota; class Actinomycetes; order Mycobacteriales; family Micromonosporaceae; genus Micromonospora. Next base: position 245 of record JAEYGD010000255.1, on the reverse strand, counting down.
TAGGACGGGTTGGCCCCAGATGTGCGTCTCGCGGAGCTTCTCCTGCACGGACGGAAGCTCCGGCTCCCGCTGGCTGTCGCAGCCGGCGGCCGCGGCGAGCAGCAGCGTCACCGCGACGGCCACGGTGGTGGCGGCGGAACGGAATCGGGACATGGATCACCTCGTTACGGGGTGGAGCCTGTGGAACACACACGGTAGCTACCGCCGTCGAGGGGGTCACCAGGGAAGAGGGCCGGGGTACGGCG
>JAEYGD010000246.1 GCA_023402505.1 Actinomycetes bacterium | reverse complement strand
GGCCGTACCCGACCTGGCCGGGGCGCCCGCCGGAGCCGCGCCCGCACGGGCTGCCGCTGGCCGGGTACGGGGCCCGCCTGGTGGCCCGCCTCATCGACTTCGCGGTCGTCTTCGCGCTCAACGCCGTCGTGAACGGCTGGTTCGTCTGGCGACTCGCCCAGGAGCTGCGGCCGGCCGTCGCCGAGTACCGGCGACGCATCGCCGAGGGTGAGGTGTCGACCGAGCCGCTGCCCCAGGGCGCGCAGGCGGACTCGTTGCTGGTCGTCGTCCTGCTGCTCGCCACGGCGCTGTGGCTGGCGTACGAGGTTCCGTCCATGGCCTCCAGCGGGCAGACGCTGGGCAAGCGGCTGGTGGGCATCAAGGCGGTGCCGCTCGCCGCCGACCAGCCGCTGGGGATGGGCCGGTCGTTGCGACGGTGGAACACCCTGGGCCTGCCGACGCTGTTGTGGTACTGCTGCGGCCTCGGTCTGCTGCTCCAGTTGCTCGACGCGATCTCTCCGCTCTTCGACCATCCGCTCCGGCAGGCCCTGCACGACAAGCGGGCGCAGACCGTGGTGGTCCAGGTCCCGCGCAACCCCCGCACCCCCACCCCGAACGATCGCACCACACCCCCGGGAGACACCCCATGACCGACACCGGACGTCACCAGCCGGAGCTGCGGCTGACCCGCGCGGACCTGGACGCGCTGCCCACCTACGTACCCGGCCGCAGCCCGGCCGACCTGGCCCGCGAGCTGGGCCTGCCCGAGGCGATCAAGCTGGCCAGCAACGAGGTGCCGTACGGCCCGCTGCCCGGTGTCGTGGAGGCGGTCGCCCAGGCCGCCGCCGGGGTGCACCGCTACCCGGACATGGGCGTGGTGGCACTGCGGCAGGCCCTGGCCGAGCGGTACGCGGTGGACCCGGACCGGATTGCCACGGGGTGCGGTTCCGTGGCGCTGGCCGAGCACCTGGTCCGGGCCACCTGCCTGCCCGGCGACGAGCTGCTCTACGCGTGGCGCTCGTTCGAGGCGTACCCGATCATCGCGGCGACCAGCGGCGCGACCAGCGTGCGGGTGCCGAACGACGCCGGGCACGGGCACGACCTGACGGCGATGGCCGCGGCCGTGACCGACCGGACCCGGATGATCCTGGTCTGCAACCCGAACAACCCGACCGGTACGGCGGTGCGGCGGGCCGAGCTGGACCGCTTCCTCGACGCGGTGCCGGACGACGTGCTGGTGGTCATCGACGAGGCGTACCGGGAGTTCGTCACCGATCCGGACGTGCCGGACGGCCTCACCTACGCGGACCGGCCGAACGTGGCGGTGCTCCGGACGCTGTCGAAGGCCTGGGGGCTGGCCGGTTTGCGGATCGGCTTCCTGGTCGCCCAGCCGGCGGTTGCGGCGGCGGTCCGCAAGGTCGTCACGCCGTTCTCCACGAGCCTGGCGGCGCAGGCCGGGGCGCTGGCGGCGCTCGCGCAGGCCGGCGAGGTGGAGCGGCGCTGCGCGCTGGTGGTGGCCGAGCGGGACCGTCTCACCGAGGCGCTGCGCAAGCTCGTCCCGGACGTGCCGGAGAGCCAGGCCAACTTCGTCTGGCTGCCGCTCGGTGACCGGTCGGTGGACTTCGGCAAGGCGTGCGAGTCGCGCGGCGTGATCGTCCGGCCGTTCGCCGGTGACGGTGTGCGCGTGACGATCGGCACGCCGGCCGAGAACGACGCCTTCCTCGCGGCGGCGGAGGCCGCGCTGGGCTGAGTCCGGCGGTGTACCGGGCCGGTCCGCCATCCCCCAGCGGACCGGCCCGGACGTCTTCTCAGGCGGCCGGCACGGTCGGCCGGAACCGGGCCCGCCGCCGGTACGCGTAGACCGCGAACAGCGCCAGCACCAGACCGGAGGTGACCAGGCCGCCGGTCAGCACGTCGGCGGAGCGGTCGGTGCCGCTGACCGTCGCCGGTGCGGTGCCGAAGGTGACCGTGCCGGTGGCGGAGCGCCGGGTCCAGCCGCTGGCCAGGTCGAGTCTCGCCGACCAGGGGCCGTCGGGCAGGCGCGGGTCCAGCATCACCCGGACGGTCGTGCTGCCGCCGAGAGCCAGGGTCGTGGCCTCCGCCTTCACCGGGCCGACCGAGAGCCCGCCCGGTCCTTCGGTGAGCCGCAGTTCGCCGGCCAGGTCGAGTGCCCGCTTGCCGGTGTTACGGACCTCGGCGGTGACCACCGGCGTGCCGTCCGGTTGCCGGCTGCCGGCGAGGGGCCCGACCTCGAAGCCGGAGGGCGGCTCGCCGCCGGGGCCGACGGAGAGGTAGACGCGGACGCCGGCCCGGCCGATCTGCCGTACGTTGTCGTCGCCGACGCCGGAGACCTCGGCCCACACCACGGCGTACCGTTCGCCGGCCTCGGCGTCGCGCGGGACCCGGATCGTCACCAGCGCCTCGGCCTCGCGGCCGGCGGCGAGCCTCTTGCTGCCGGGTTCGACGCTGATCCAGCTGCTCAACTCGTTCTCGGTCCGCCCGGGCGCGAGGGCGAAGCCGGTCGGCCCGACGTCGGCGGCGGCGGCGTAGAGGGAGATCTCCCGTCCGATCTCCGACGAGTTCTCCACCACGACGCGCCGCTTGATGGTCGTGCCCGGCCGCACGTGGTCGACGATGTACTTGTGCGCGCGGGTGTCGTCCCGGCGGTTGACCGGCGCGTCGAGGAGCCGGATCCCGACCGACGCCGAGGGGCCGCCGGCGCTCGGGCTGGCCTCCGGCTCCACGGCCGCCGCGTGGGTCGGCGGGAGCAACGCCGGCGCCCCGGCCGTAACCAGGACGGTCACCACCAGGGCGAGGGCGCGGGCGCGATCATGCCACCGAATGGGTGATCACTCCCGTGTAGGTGCCGCCGACCGCGGTGGCCGGGACGGTGATCCGGATGTCGGGCGCCCAGGTGGCGGAGTTGTTGCCGCTTCCGGAGGTCTTGGAGAAGGCCGTCCGGGGGACGTTGAGCGTCACGGCGTCGGCCTGGGTGGGCTGGCCCGGGACGAAGGTGCCGGTGCCGGTGGTGCTGAGCGCCGGCCCGGACCAGTACTCGACGAGGTTGGGCAGGATCGTCTCCTCCGCCGTGCCGCTACCGGTGGTGAAGGAGCTGGACGAGACGGTTGCCACCCAGGTGGCGGCGAGGGCCGCCCGCTCGTCGGTGACCGTGACGTTGCCCAGCTCGCCGGTGATGCTGTTGCCGGCGAAGACGGCGCCCAGGTTGACCGCGGCGGGCACGGTGATGTTCAGGTCGGCGGTGGCGACGGTGAACGTGACGATGGTGTCGCCGGACGGCGCGGCCGTGGCGGGGCCGGCCATGGCCACCACGGCGGCCGCGGCGGCGGTCAGGGTCAGAAGTGGCTTCTTCATGCGGTCCACGCTAGGCAGTCGAAAGGTACAACCAGGAATGATTCGGACAAATCACCCGGTCAGGCTACCGAGTGGGTGATCGTGCCGGAGTAGGTGCCGGCCACGATCCCGGCCGGGATCGCGACCCGGATGCTCGGCGACCAGCGCACCTCGTTGTTGCCGTTGCCGGAGGTCTTGCGGAACGCCTGACGGGTCACGTCCAGCGTCACCGCCTGCGCCTGGGTCGGTTGGCCGGGCACCAGCACGCCACCGCCGGTGCTGCGGGTCGCCGGCCCGGACCAGTACGAGATCCGCGCCGGCGCGATCGTGCGCTGCGGACCACCGGCACCGGTGACGAACACGGACGCCGAGACCGTGGCGACCCAGGTGTTCGGGTTGACCGGGCCCCGGACGTCGCGGACCTCCACCACGCCGAGCGTCCGGGTGAGCGAGCCGCCCGGCGTCCCGACGCCGAGGTTGACCGACACCGGCACGGTGATGTCCACGCCGACGGTCAGGGCGGAACGGACGGTGGCCGGCAGCGGCGCCGCACCGACCGGAGCCGCCGTGCCAAGGACGAGGATCGCGCCCGACAGGGCTGCCTTGAGACGCACGGGAGTGACTATAAATAACTAATGTCCGATTTGTCGAGCTGACGGCGCTCCGGGTGGGGCGTCATGTCGCGGCGAGCAGCACCGGTTCCGAGGTGAAGAAGTAGCGCTGGTCGTCCGCCTCCGGGTCGACCGGGACGCGGAGCCGCTCCACCGCCACGTAGCCGTCCACCGCGTACGCGGCCCCCGGCGCCCAGGACGTCCCGTCCGAGCCGGCGGTGAGGGTGAACCGGGACCGCTGCACCCCACCTGCCGGGTCCAGCGTCACCAGGTCGTTCGCATCGGTCACCAAGTGCACCCGGTCCCGCTCGACGGCGAGCACGCGGGCACCGGGCAGGTCGTCGCGGCGCCACCGTTCGGTCCCCGTCCGCGCCTCCCGGCCCACCGGCACCCCGTCCACGATCCCCACGGCGACGGCACCGGCGAGCACCGCGTCCGGCTGGTCGAGCACCGGCGCCGCGACCGGCTCACCGTCGCCGAGCAGCCAGCCCCGGCCCGCGTCGTCGCCCGGGCCGCCGGTACGCAGGCCGGTGCACCCGGACCGGCCGGCACCACAGCCCAGTGGCGTGACGACCAGGTCCTCGCCCGTGCCGGGCGGCCGCCACCGGGTGGCCACCGTGCCGGTCGTGGCGTCCCGGAACTCGACCGCGACCGTCCCGCCGCACGAGTCCACGCTCACCACCCGACCCGTCGGTGTGGCACCGACCGGGTCGTGGCATCCCTCGTCCGCGCCGGCCCGCCAGAGCCGCCGCCCGTCCGCCAGGTCGAACCCGGCCAGCGAGTCGCCGCCCGCGGCCACCACCACCGAACGGCCGGCCGCCGGGGTGACCAGCAGCCCGTCCGGGTTCCACACCGTGGCCGCACCGGTCCGCCGCGCCACCCGCTCCCGCTGCGGTGCCGGCCCCTCGGACCGCCAGGTGACCCGACCGGTACGCGCGTCCAGGGCCACCAGCAGTCCGTCCGACCACCGGGTCACCACGGTCGTGCCGCTCGCCACCACGCCGTCCAACTCGGCCGGCCATCGGCGGTACGACCAGTACGGCGTCGTCCGGTGGCGGTGGTCCACCGGCCGGTCGGCGTAGACCTGCCGCTGTGCGGCGTACACCCGGAGCCGGCCGTCGACGACCAGCGGGGCCACCGGCAGGCGCGCCACCACTTTCGGGGTCGGGTCCGGAGCGGCCGGATAGGTGGCCGTCGCCGGCGTGCTGACCTCGGCGGGGGCGAGCACCCGGTAGACCGTGGCCGCGACCGCGACGGTGACCAGCAGGACCGCCGCCACCAGCACGAGCCGCCGCCGGCCCTTCGGGAACCCCATGCGCACCTCCGCCCGGCACCCTACCCAGCGCGGGCTGCCCGACCGCTGTGAGGTCGCCGGACCAGCGGTACCGCCGGCCGGGCGGGGTGACCGGACCGGCCGCGCGCCGGGCTCCCGGTGCGGGCATCGGGCCGCCCGCTCCGATAGGCGTGCGGGCCGCGACGTCAGGCGACGTCGCTGGCGACTGTCAGGCGGCGTCGGTGGCCCGGGTGGCGGCGGCGAGGTCGGCGAGATCGCGCCGGAGGGCGCTCTCGACCACCCGGGCGGCGAGGCCACCGAGGAACAGCGCGACGACCCGGCCGTACGACGCGGAGGGAAGCGCCTCCTGGGTGACCGTGACGATGGTGCGGCCACGACGCGGCACCGGGCGCAGCGTCCAGGTGACCCGGTAGTCGACGCCCGCCCCGGGCGAGCTGAGCACCAGCCGCCGCGGTGGCTCGACGTCGACCACGACGAACTCCTCGATCAGCGCGGACCCGTCGGGCTGGGACCGCACCTCCCGCCAGGCGGTGCCGGGGCCGAAACCGCCGGGCGTCAGCACCTCGACGCCACGGGTGGCCCGGGTGCGGACGGTCAGGTCGGTGAGCCGGCACCACACGTCGACCGCGTGGGCCTCGATGGACCGTGTGACCGTCACCCTCGACATGCCACCTCCCGTGGCGTCGACGGTACGCCCCGTGAGCGCGGAACGGGGCCCCGCGGGCGGAAATTCCCGTCCGGTGAGGCCCCCCGCGGTGCTGGCCGGGGCGGTCAGCGGTCGAACTGTCCGGCCTGGATCGCGCGGACGAATGCCGTCCACCCCGGCGGGCTGACCGCGAGCGCGGGGCCCGACCTGTCCTTCGAGTCGCGTACGGCCACGACGCCGAGCGCGTCGACCAGGTTGTCGGCCACCTCCACGCAGAGCCCCTGGTCGTTGGAGCGGCTGCTGGTACGCCAGACCGCACCCGGGAAGTCGTTCATGCTTGCTCACCCTCCTGTCGGTTGACGCCAGCCGACAGCCGGGCCGGGACAGGGGTGGAGCGGGCCCGGCCCGGCGCGGCACAGCGACGGAATCCGGGTGATCAACGCGAGAGACACGGCCGCCGGTCGGACGGCCTGTGCGACTTGGCGTCCCGTTCACGGGACGACGGACCGGGCGTGCGTCAGCGGGTCGGGAGGACGGTGCCGGTGACCTCGCCCAGGGCGACCGTCGTGCCCTCCGGGCCGGGCGCCGTGGCGGTGATGGTGACGGTGTCCCCGTCCTCCAGGAAGGTGCGCTCCCCGCCTCCCACCTTCACCGGCTCGGCACCGCCCCAGGTCAGCTCCAGGAACGAGCCGACCTGGTGCCGCTCCGGCCCGGAGACGGTGCCGGAGGCGTACAGGTCGCCGGTACGCAGGGACGCGCCGTTGACGGTGAGGTGGGCCAGCTGCTGGGCCGGCGTCCAGTACATCGTCGCGAACGGCGGCTCGCTCACCCGCTCACCGTTCCACTCGACCGTGAGGCGCAGGTCCAGGCCGAGGTGTGGCTCGTCGCGCAGGTAGTCGACGACCGGCGGGTCCTGCTCCGGCGCCGGCACGAACGCCGCGCCGAGCGCCTCCAGCGGCGTCACCCAGGCCGAGACGGAGGTGGCGAAGGACTTGCCGAGGAACGGGCCGAGGGGCTGGTACTCCCAGGCCTGGATGTCCCGGGCCGACCAGTCGTTGACCAGCACCACGCCGAACACGTGGTCGGCGAAGTCGGCGGCGGCGACCCGGTGACCCAGCGGAGTGGGTACGCCCACCACGAAGCCGACCTCCGCCTCGATGTCGAGGCGCACCGAGGGACCCGTCACCGGGCCCTGCGGGGTGGCCCGCTGCCCCTGGGGGCGTACGACGGGCGTGCCGGAGACGACGACGGTGCCGGCCCGGCCGTGGTACCCGATGGGCAGGTGCTTCCAGTTCGGCAGCAGCGGCGGCTGGCCGGGCCGGAAGATCTGCCCGACGTTGGCGGCGTGGTGCTCCGACGAGTAGAAGTCCACGTAGTCCGCCACCTCGAACGGCAGCAGCAGCTCGACGTCCGCCAGCGGCACGAGCAGCGGCTCGACCGCCGCCCGGTGACCGGTGTCGGTGAGCAGCTCGACGATCCGCTCCCGGACGGCGGTCCACTGCGGCCGCCCGAGCGCCATGAAGTCGTTCAGCCGGGGACGGCGCAGCGCGCCGGCGGCCAGCACCAGACCGGCCTCCTCCGCCCCGCCCAGGTCCAGCACGCGGTCACCGACGCGTACGCCCACCCGCGGCTCGTGCCCGGCCCGGCGGAACACCCCGTACGGCAGGTTGTGCACCCCGTACGGCGATCCCTCGACTCCCGTCACCCAGGTCATGCCTCGAAGCCCCCGTTCACCAGTCCCAGCCGGATCAGATCGGTCAGTGGTTCCAGGATGCTGCACGAGCCGTACCCGACCCACAGCGGGCGCGCCGTGTCCAGCCCGTCCCCGATGGGCTGGAGCAGCGGCCGGGGATCGGTCGCGGTGAGCAGTTCGGCGACCCGTTCCACCCCGGCGCCCCCGGCGGCGGTGAGCGCGGCGGCGAGCACGTTGGCGAAGCCGTGGTGGGTGAAGCCGGTCTCCGGGTCGAGGTGCCGCACCGCGTGGTGCAGCCCGGCGGTCAGCTTGAACGGCAGCTCGCGGTCCCGGCAGGCGCAGATCACGGCGGCCAGCTCGGCCGGCGTGGGGAACAGCTCGGCGGCGAGCCCGCCGGTGCGGAACTTGGCGGCCACCGGCAGGCCGCCCGCCCGGGCACCCGCGAGGGTGTCCAGGGCCTCCATCAGGCCGAAGGTCAGCGGGATCTCCGCGTAGACGGGGGTGCCGTCCAGCCGTCCGGCCAGTTTCAGCAGCTCGGCCAGGCCGGGCTGCGGGTCCTCGCCGCGCTTGGCCACCGGCGCCTCGATCTGGCGGACGGTCACGCCGTCGGGGGCCAGGAAGGACAGCGCGAAGGGCAGCTGGTCGAGGCCGGTGTCGCCGATCAGCCCGACGACGTAGCCCTCGCCGGGGTCGACCAGACCGCTGAGCTCACCGGCGGTGACCGTCGACGCGGGCACCAGCAGCGGGCCGACCAGGCCGGCGTACCAGGAGGCGCGGTGCCCGCGGTGCGCTGTGACGGCGTCGGGCAGCGGCGCGCTGCCGGGTGGGAAGACCGCGGCGTCGTCGACGAGGCCGGCCAGGAGCCGGGGCAGCTGCGTTGACACGACACAACAATCTACGGGACGCTACAAGGAGCGGACAACCGCGTCCGATAATCGGACGCTTCGGTCTCCGGGAGGGCGAGATGCCGTACTACCGCCGCGTCGGTGAGGTCCCGCGCAAGCGCCACACCCAGTTCCGCCAGCCCGACGGGCGGCTCTACGCCGAGGAGCTGATGGGCCAGGAGGGCTTCTCCTCCGACTCGTCGCTGCTCTACCACCGGCACGCGCCGACCGCCATCGTGACGGCCGAGGAGTTCACCCCACCACCGGTCACCCGGACGCCGAACCTGCCGCTCAAGCCCCGCCACCTGCGCACCCACAAGCTGGACGCCGCCGGCGCCGACCCGCTGCTCGGCCGGCAGTACCTGCTCGCCAACGACGACGTCCGCATCGCGTACGTGCTGGCCGACCGGCCGTCCCCGCTGTTCCGCGACGCCACCGGCGACCACTGCCTGTACGTCGAGTCCGGCACCCTGCGGGTCGAGTCGACGTTCGGCGTGCTCGACGCCGTCGCCGGCGACTACGTCATCATCCCGACCTCGACCGTCCACCGGCTCGTCCCGACCGGCCCGGAGCCGGTCCGGCTGCTGGCGGTCGAGGCGGCCGGCCACATCGGCCCGCCCAAGCGTTACCTGTCGGTGCGGGGGCAGTTCCTGGAGCACTCGCCGTACTGCGAGCGGGACGTCCGCGGGCCGGACGCGCCGCTGCTGGTCGACGGCACCGACGTCGAGGTGCTGGTCCGGCACCGTCGCGGATGGACTCGCCACGTGTACGCCAACCACCCGTTCGACGTGGTCGGCTGGGACGGGCACATGTACCCGTGGGCGTTCTCCATCCACGACTTCGAGCCCATCACCGGCCGCATCCACCAGCCGCCGCCGGTGCACCAGACCTTCCAGGGCCCGAACTTCGTGATCTGCTCGTTCGTGCCGCGCAAGGTCGACTACCACCCGGACGCCATCCCGGTGCCGTACAACCACCACAACGTCGACTCCGACGAGATGCTCTTCTACACCGGCGGCAACTACGAGGCGCGCCGCGGCTCCGGCATCGAGCAGGGCTCGATCTCGCTGCACCCGTCCGGCTTCACCCACGGCCCCCAGCCCGGTGCCGCCGAACGGTCGATCGGTGTCGACTTCTTCGACGAGCTGGCCGTCATGGTCGACACGTTCCGCCCGCTGGACCTGTGCGACGCGGCCACCGCCTGCGAGGACGACGCCTACGCCTGGACCTGGGCGCGCAGGCCGTGACGGGTCACCGGCCGACGGGGCGGCCGAGCACGGTCAGTTCGGCGACCGCCGCCACCGCGATCGCCAGGACCAGCGGCCACGGGGTGCCGACCAGCGCGTAGACCAGGATCAGCACCGGGGCGGCGGCAGCCGCGTACACGGCCACCGCCAGGCCGCGGTCCGAGCGCAGCAGGCCAGGCAGGATCGTGCGCGCCGAGCCGGGCAGCTTCGCGGCGTACCGCCACAGCACCAGGGCGCCACCGACGGCCGCGAACACCGCGGCCAGTCGGGACAGCCCCCCGCCGCCCAGCGCGAGGCAGGCCAGCACCACGGCCGCGATCATCGACCAGCCGGCACCGAACACGACGAGCTGGCGCACACCAACCGAGATGGTCCGGCCCGAGTCGACCCGGCCGGGGCTCATCGCGGCGGCCTCCGCGAGGTGCTCCAGCGCCTCGCTCCACCGCCGCTGCTCCAGCCGCAGCACGCCGATGTCGTGCCGTGCCTCGGCGAGCTGCGGATCCAGCCGCAGCGCCTCGGCGTAGGCCCGCTCGGCCAGGTCGTACATCCGCATGTTCGCCGCGACCAGGCCGAGCACCAGGTGCGCCTCCGGCTCCTCGGGAGCCAGCTCCACACCACGCCAGGCCGCGTTCAGCGCCGGCTGGCCGTTGCGGGAGCCGGCCAGGATCGCGGCGGCGCTGCGCTGGGCGTACGCGTCGTCCGGCCCCAGCGCGAGGATGTGGTCGGCGGTGCGGGCGGCGTCGGCGTACTCCTCCAGGTCGGCGAGCGCCATCGCCCGGGCGACCAGGGCGGGAACCCAGTCGGGGGCGGCGGCGACGGCACCGTCGGCGGCGGTACGCGCGTCGACGGGCCGGCCGGCGGCCAGGTGTACGCGGGACAGCGCGGTCAGCACCACGGCGTTTCCGGGTTCGAGCGCGACCGCGTAGCCCAGCTCGCCGGCGGCCTCGTCGTACCGGCCCAGCTCGGCGAGGAGTTGGGCGCGCTGGAGGTAGCCGTCGGCGGCGGAACGGTCGGAGGCGGCGTCGCTGGACATCGCGGCGAGCCTAGGCGGCCGGAGCCTCGTACACCAGCGCCACCGCGATGCCGGTGAGGCCCTCGCCGCGCCCGGGGAAGCCGAGCCCGTCGGTGGTCGCGGCGGAGACGCTGACCGGGGCGCCGACGGCCTCCGACAGCACCCGCTGTGCCTCCTCCCGACGCGGGCCGATCTTGGGGCGGTTCCCGATCACCTGCACCGACACGTTGCCGATGGTGAAGCCGGCCGCCCGGACCCGGCGGGCGCTCTCGGCGAGCAGGGCCACGCCGGAGGCGCCGGCCCACTCCGGTTGCCCCACCCCGAAGTTGGCGCCGAGGTCACCGAGGCCGGCCGCCGAGAGCAGGGCGTTGCAGGCGGCGTGCGCGGCCACGTCCGCGTCCGAGTGCCCGGCCAGGCCGTCCTGGTCGGGCCAGTGCAGCCCGGCCACCCAGCACGGCCGGCCGGCCTCGAAGGCGTGGACGTCGGTGCCGATGGCCACCCGCGGAACGATCATGACCCGAGCGTACGCGTCAGGCGCCGGTGGCCAGCAGGTGCTCGGCCAGCGCCAGGTCGAACGGGCGGGTGATCTTCAGGGCGTGCTCCGATCCGGGCACGCACAGCACCGGGACGCCGAGCTTCTCGACCAGGCCGGCGTCGTCGGTGAGCGGGTCGGTGGCGGCGGCGTGCGCGGTGGCGAGGACGGACCGGCGGAACCCCTGCGGAGTCTGCACCGCGCGCAGGGCCGACCGGTCGACCGTGCCGAGGACCCGCTCGCCGGCGCCGACCTCCTTGATCGTGTCGACCACGGGAAGGACCGGGATCACCGCGTCGTGGCCGGCGCGGACCGCCGCCGCGACGGATTCGACCAGCTGAGGAGGGGTCAGCGCCCGGGCGGCGTCGTGCACCAGGACGATCTCCGGACCGGCGGGCACCGCGGCGAGGGCGGCGGCGACCGACGCCTGCCGTTCGGCGCCGCCGGGCACCACGGTGACCGGGGCCACCGGGGCCAGCAGCTCGCGGACGGCGGCCAGCTCGCCTGCGGGCGCCGCGACCACGACGGTGTGCACCGACGCGGCGGCTGCGAGCCGGCGGACCGCGTGCACCAGCAGCGGCTCGCCACCCAGCAGACGCAGTGCCTTCGGCCGGCCGGGGCCCAGGCGGACCCCGGCACCGGCCGCAGGCACGAGGACCGCGACGTCACCGCGCGGATTGAGC
>JAEYGD010000103.1 GCA_023402505.1 Actinomycetes bacterium | reverse complement strand
GCGATGGGCGGCGGCCTGGAGCTGGCGCTGCACTGCCACTACCGGACCCTGTCGGCGGGCGCGGCGGCCCTGGCGCTGCCCGAGGTCTCGCTCGGCCTGATCCCCGGCTGGGGCGGTACGCAGCTGCTGCCGAACCTGATCGGCATCCCGGCCGCGACCCAGGTGATCATCCAGAACCCGCTCATGCAGAACAAGATGCTCAAGCCGAAGCAGGCCGCCGAGATGGGCATCGCGGACGTGCTGCTGGAGCCGGCGGACTTCCTGGAGCGGTCGCTGGAGTGGGCCGCCGGCGTGGTCCGGGGCGACGTCACCGTGACCCGGCCCGAGGTGGACCGGGACATGTGGGGCGGGGTGCTCTACTTCGCCCGGCAGACCCTGGACTCCCGGCTGCACGGCGCGGTCCCGTCCGCGTACAAGGCGCTGGACCTGCTGGAGACGGCGAAGGACGCGGACTTCGCCGCCGGCACCGCCGCCGAGGACGAGGCCCTCGCGGACCTGGTCTTCTCGGAGGAGCTGCGCAGCGGCCTGTACGCGTTCGACCTGGTGCAGCGGCGGGCCAAGCGGCCGGCCGGCGCGCCGGACAAGGGCTTGGCCCGCCCGGTCACCAAGGTCGGCATCGTCGGCGCCGGCCTGATGGCCAGCCAGCTCGCCCTGCTCTTCGCCCGCCGCCTCCAGGTGCCGGTCGTCCTGACCGACCTGGACCAGGCCCGGGTCGACAAGGGCGTGGCGTACGTGCACCAGCAGATCGAGAAGTCGGTCAGCAAGGGCCGGATGGACAAGGGGACGGCGGCCAAGCTGTACGGCCTGGTGAGCGGCTCGGTCGACAAGTCCGCCTTCGCCGACGCCGACTTCGTCATCGAGGCGGTCTTCGAGGACCTGAACGTCAAGAAGCAGGTCTGGGCCGAGCTGGAGAAGATCGTCAAGCCCGAGGCGGTCCTCGCCACCAACACGTCGTCGCTGTCGGTGACCGCGATGGCGGAGGACCTGGAGCACCCCGAGCGGGTGGTCGGCTTCCACTTCTTCAACCCGGTCGCGGTGCTCCCGCTGCTGGAGATCGTCCGCGGCGAGCGCACCGACGACGCGACGCTGGCCACCGCGTTCGCGGTCGGCAAGCAGCTCAAGAAGTCGTCCGTGCTGGTCAAGGACGCCCCGGCGTTCGTGGTCAACCGGCTGCTGACCCGCTTCCTGGGCACGGTGTTCGCCGCCGTGGACGCCGGCACCCCGCTGGACGTGGCGAACAGCGCCCTCGACCCGCTGGGCCTGCCGATGCGCCCGCTCGCCCTGCTCCAACTGGTGGGCCCGGCCGTGGCGTACCACGTGGGCGGCACCCTGCACGCCGCGTTCCCGGACCGGTTCGGTGTCAGCGAGAACCTCAAGCGCATCGCCGACTCCGGCCAGCCGATCGTCGTCGACGACGAGGTGAACGCGGAGGTGGCGAAGCTGCTGGTGGTGGGCGACCAGCCGCTGACCGCCGAGCAGGTCCGCCAGAACGCGCTGGACGCGCTGGCGCAGGAGATCCGGCTGATGCTCGACGAGGGCGTCGTCGCCGAGGCGCAGGACATCGACCTGTGCATGATCCTCGGCGCCGGGTGGCCGTTCCACCTCGGCGGTGTCACGCCGTACCTGGACCGGACCGGCACCGCCGAGCGCGTCACCGGCTCGCGGTTCCTGCCGCGCGGCGTGGCCAGCCTCCCGGCCTGACCGCTCCGCTCCACCGCGATCGCGATGGCTGCCTTCGGGCAGCCATCGCGATCGTTGTTTATGGCACGCTCGGCTGACCCCTGGACGCGGCGAGTCATGATTTGCTCGCTAGCATCACCAGTCGCAACTTCGCCTGGAGCTGATCTCATGTCCTCACCCCCGGTCGACCCCTGGTCCGGGCAGCCCGAGCACGGCGGGCCTCCGCACTACGAGCCGCCGGCGCTTCCCCCGACTCTCCCCTGGGGTCACCACCCCGGCACCCCGGAGCCCCAGCCGGGCGGTGTCCCGCCGGCTCCGTCGGCCGGTGGCTGGGCCGCGCCGGGCTCGCAGCCCGAGCAGGCCCACCACGGGTACGCCGGGTCCTCCCCCGTTCCGCCGGCGAGCGGGCCGGGTTACGGCCAGCCCGCCTCCGGCGTCCCGGGTTACGACCAGCCTCCGGGCTACGGTCAGCCCACCTCGGGCGCCCCCGGCTACGGCCAGCCCACCTCCGGCGCTCCGGGCTACGGCCAGCCCGCCTCGGGCGCTCCGGGCTACGGCCAGCCCACCTCGGGCGCCCCCGGCTACGGCCAGCCCACCTCCGGCGCTCCGGGCTACGGACCGCAGCCGGCCTACGGACCGCCGACGCCGTACGCCCCCGGCGCTGAAGCGCCGCAGCCCGGCAAGCGGAACCAACTCCCGCTGCTGCTGTCGTTCGGCCTCGTGGGGTTGCTGGTCCTCTGCCTCGGTGGCGGTGGCCTCGCCTACGTCGCCTTCTCCGATGAGGAGGATCCGGCACCGTCCCCCACGGCCGCCCCCAGCGCGACGACCAACCCGGGGCCGAGCGAACCGGCACCGACCGAGCCGGACACGACCGAGCCCAGCCCCGATCCGCAGGTCCGGCTCGTCGCGCCGTCGAAGCTCAGTGGCCGGCCGAAGACCACCGACCCGGAACTGAAGGCCATGGCCGACCAGATGGTCGAGGACATGAAGTCGACGGTACGCAACCAGAGCAGCGCGGTCGGTGCCTTCTACGGCAGCCCGAAGAACCGCAACATGGTGATGATCGCCGGCGCTTCGGGCTTCGTCCTCAACCCCGAGGGCGAGTTGGACGACGCCGTGGACGGGCTCTCGACCTCATTGGACGTCCGGCGGATGTCCACGGTGGCCCCGGGGCCGCTGGGCGGGGTGGCCAAGTGCGGCGACGGCAGCGCTTCCGAGGTCCCGCTGGGCGTCTGCGTCTGGGCCGACCACGGCAGCGTCGGCATGATCGTGATGTTCTTCTCCTCGGCCAGCAAGGCGAGGTCCGAGTTCATCCTGATCCGGTCGCAGATCGAACAGCGCTACTGAGCAGTGGACCCCTCGGTCGGTCGGTGAGCCTGCGGGCTCGCCGACCGGCCGGTACGGCTCAGCGCCGGTGCAGCGGCGATGTTGCTCACCCGCGACGTATACGGGGCACCGCGCGGGGATCCGACCTCGTTAAGATCGCCCGTCGCGTTCGTCGAGGTCTGGAGCTGCCCGAATGTCCCAGCCGCCCGTCAATCCGTATTCTCCGCAGTCAGGCGGCGAGCCCTACGGCTCCCAGTCGGGTGGCTACCCGCCGCCGCTGCAGCCCGGTGGATACCCGGCGTCGCCCCAGCAACCGGCCGGCTACCCGCCGCCGCAACAGCCCGGCGGGTACCCGCCGCCACCCCAGCAACCGGCCGGGTACCCGGGGGCGCAACAGCCCAGCGGATACCCGGGGACGCAACAGCCGCCCGGCGGGTTCCCCCCACCGGGCGGGCCCGGCTCGCCGTTCGGCGCGGTGCCACCGGCGCCGAAGAAGCGGTCGGCCGGCAAGATCCTGCTGATCGTGCTGGCCGCCGTGCTGGTGCTCTGCCTCGGCGGCGCCGCGATCTTCGCCTTCGCGATCAAGGACGAGGTCAAGGAGACCGTCGACGCCGCCAAGATCCGGGTGGTCGAGCCGGCGACCCTCGGCGGTCGCCCGAAGGTCACCGACCCCAACCTGCAGAGCGCCAGCCGCGCGCTCGAGGCCGAGTTGAACAAGTCGCTGCCGGGCGCGACGAGCGCGGTGGGCGCGTTCTACGGCGACCCGGCCAAGCAGGACCTGGTGATGGTGGCGGCCGCCTCCGGTCGCAACACCGACCCGGCGAAGACCCTCGACGACACCATCGCCGGCGCCCGGAAGAGCGCCGTCGAGATCGGCGAGATGTCCTCGGTGGACCCGGGCCCGCTCGGCGGGGAGGCCAAGTGCGGTGATGCCGAGGCGAACCGGGTGCCGATCGGCTTCTGCATCTGGAGCGACAAGGGCAGCGTCGGCATGATCCTGATCTACTTCAAGACCGGCGCCGAGGCGCAGAAGGAACTGGTCACGATGCGCGGTCAGATCGAGCAGAAGTCCTGACCGCCGCCTCCGCGGTCCTGCACCTCCCGCCCCGACGTCGGCGGCCGTCGGTGCAGGATCGCGGAGGAGCGGCGAGTCAGGCCTGCGCCGCCCGTTCGGCGGCGCTGCGCAGCACGCAGAACTCGTTGCCCTCCGGGTCTGCCAGCACCACCCAGCCGGTGCCGTCCGGCCGGCGCAGATCGGCCGTCAGCGCAGCGCCGAGCCCGAGCAGGCGCTCGACCTCCTCGTCCCGGGTGCGGTCGGTCGGTTCGAGGTCCAGGTGCAGGCGGTTCTTCACCGTCTTGCCCTCGGGCACGGCCAGGAACAGCACCATCGGGCCGCCCTCGGGGAGCAGCATGGCCTCCGGGTCACCGGGGAAGTCGTCCGGCTGCCGGGGGCAGTCGAGCACCTGCGACCAGAAACCGGCCAGCTCGTAGGTGTCGCGGCAGTCGATGCTGACGTTGCGGATACGTACGCTCACTTTGATCCTCCGTCGAGGCGCCGCCCGGCGACTCCGGGCGGGCGTGGATGACAGGACAGCCGGCGACGACGCCGACCGTGGATGTGCGGGTCTCCCGTTTCCGGGTCAGGGCACCCCGCGCGTGAGCGTCAGCCGACGAGGCGGGGTGCGGACAACATGACGACGGACATCGACGCACCCCCTCTCCTGACCGGGCTGACCCGGTGATCTTCGCATCGGACCGGCGGGAGCCGCAACCCGGCGGGAGCCGCAACCCGGCGGAGCCACCCGGTCGCATCAGCGCGGCGGAGCCGCAACCCGGTCAGCGGCCGGCCTCCACCGTCGGGGCGGTGTCGAGCCCCGGCAGCGTCACCGTCACTTCGAGGCCGCCGCCCGGCTGCGCGATGGCGCTGACCGTACCGCCGTGCGCGTCGCACACCGCCCGCACGATCGACAGCCCGAGACCCGAACCCCGGGCGCCGGTCCGCTCCCGGCCGCCCCGCCGGAACGGCTCGAACAGGCCGGGCACGTCGGCCTGGTCCACTTCGAAACCGGTGTTGCCCACCACCAGCCAGGACCGCCGGCCGTCGGACCCGGTCCGCACCCAGAGCCGCCCGTGCAGGTGGTTGTAGCGGACCGCGTTCTCGATGAGGTTCCCGGCGAGCCGGTCGAGCAGACCGGGGTCGCCGACCACCGGCGCCGGCTCCAGGGAGGCCTGCACCCGCAGTTTGATCCGTTCCACCTCCCGGCGTACCGCCGACAGCGCGTTCGCGGTGCCGGAGGCCAGGTCGCACTCGGTGCGCCGGGCCAGGCCGCGACCCGCCTGGGCCTCGCTGCGCGCGAGCACCAACAACGCGTCGACCAGGTTGTTGGCGCGTTCGGAGGCGTCGCGCACCACGGTGGCCATCCGGCGGTACTCGGCGATGTCCGCCTCGTCGTCGCTGAGCGTCACGTCGATCTCGGTACGCATCACGGCCAGCGGGGTGCGCAGCTCGTGCGAGGCGTTGGCCACGAACCGCTTCTGCGCCTCGAACGCGGCGGCGATGCGGTCCAGCATCGCGTCGAAGGTCTGCGCCAGCTCGGCCACCTCGTCGTCCGCGCCCGAGTAGCCGATGCGCTGGTCGAGCGTGGTCTCACCGAGCCGCCGGGCGGTGGCGGTGACCTGGTGCAGCGGGCGCAGCGCGCGGCCGGCCACCGCGTACGCGCCGGCCACCCCGACGACACCGATCGCCAGCAGCGCCGCGAGGCCCTTGGCCAGCAGCTCGGCGCTGGCCGTGTCGACCAGTTGCCGCTGCCACTGCGCGGCGTCCAGGGACCGGCCGTCGGCCAGCACGACGGTGGTGCCGGGGAGCAGCTCGTCGGTCGGGCGCAGCGCGTCACGGACCAGCAGCCACGCCAGCAGCACCAGGATCGCTCCCGCACCCACCAGCAGTACGCCGTTGAGCAGCGTCAGGCGCAGCCGGAGGGTGGGCCGGACCCGGCCGCGCGGGGCCATCACGCCGCCTCGGTGATGCGGTAGCCCGCGCCGACGACGGTGTCGATGAGCGGGGGGTCGCCGAGTTTCTTCCGCAGGGTCATCACGGTGACCCGGACGATGGTGGTGAACGGGTCGGTGTTGGCGTCCCACACCCGTTCCAGCAGTTCCTCGCTGGAGACCACCGCGCCGCGCGCCTTGACCAGCTCGCAGAGGACGCCGAACTCCTTGTTGGTCAGGTCGACCGGCGCGCCGCCGCGGGTGGCCGTGCGCCGGGCCGGGTCGAGCACCAGGTCGGCC
>JAEYGD010000448.1 GCA_023402505.1 Actinomycetes bacterium | reverse complement strand
CGGCGGGACTGCGCGACGCCGCCGGGACGGCGGGACTGCGCGACGCCGGTCCCGGGAGGGCGCCGGTGCGGGACGGTGAGCCGCCGGAGCCGGGAGACCTGGCGGCCGACGCGTTGGACGCGCTCGCCGACGCCGCCGTACGCGCCACGCTCGCCGACACCGCCCTCGCCCGGGGCGTCCGCCCGTCCGGTGCCGTACCGGCGTGGCTGGCGGCGCTCACCGGGCCGCGGCGCGACTTCACCGCGGACCCGGCGGCCGTCGCGACGCTGCGGTCGGAGCTGGACGCCTGGCAGCGTGACGCGGCGGGCGGCTCGGTCCGGGCCAGCTTCCGCCTGGTCGAGCCGCTCCCGGACGAGGTCACCGAGCCGGTCACCGTCGTTCCGGCCGGTGCCGACACGGACGGGTGCTGGCGGGTCGAGTTCGGCCTCCAACCGGCCGACCAGCCGGGCCTGCACGTCGACGCCGGGCGGATCTGGCACGAGCCGGCGACGGTGACCGGGCTGGACGCGCCACAGGAGACGCTGCTGGCCGAGCTGGGGCGGGCCAGCCGGCTCTGGCCCGAACTGGACACGGCCCTGCGCACCGCCGCGCCCGAGTCGCTGGAGCTGGACGCCGAGGGCGCCCACCGGTTCCTCCGCGCGGGCGCGCCGGTGCTGCACGCGGCCGGCTTCGCGGTGCTGCTGCCGTCGTGGTGGCGGCGGCCCTCGGCGCGCCTCGGCGCCCGACTGCAGGCCCGGAGCCGGACCGCGCCGGGCATCGTGGCGGGAGCGGGCGGTGGTGTCGGGCTCGACGCCCTGGTCGACTACCGCTGGGAGGTATCGCTCGGCGACCAGCCGCTGACCGCCGAGGAACTGGCCTCGCTCGCCGCGCTGAAGTCGCCGCTGGTCCGGCTGCGGGGCCGCTGGGTGGAGCTGGACCCGAAGCGTCTCGCCGCCGGCCTGCGGCTGCTCCGCTCGGCCGGCGAGCTGACCGTCGGCGACCTGCTGCGGCTCGGCCTCGCCGACCCGACGGAGGACGCGCTGCCGGTGCTCGAGGTGAGCGCCGACGGCGCGCTGGGCGACCTGCTCGCCGGCGCGGTCGAGCGGCGGCTCACCCCGCTGGACGCGCCACCGTCGTTCCGCGGCTCGCTGCGCCCGTATCAGCGGCGGGGACTGGCCTGGCTGGCCTTCCTCCAGTCACTCGGCCTGGGCGGGGTGCTCGCCGACGACATGGGTCTCGGCAAGACGGTGCAGCTGCTCGCCCTGCTCGCGGCCGACCCGCCGCAGGCCGGCCCGACGCTGCTGGTCTGTCCGATGTCGCTGGTCGGCAACTGGCAGCGGGAGGCGGCGAGGTTCACCCCCGGCCTGCGGGTCCACGTGCACCACGGGGCGGAGCGGGCGCGCGGGGACGCCTTCACCGAGGCGGTGCACGCGGCGGACCTGGTGCTCACCACGTACAGCGTGGCGGCGCGCGACGCGGTGGACCTGGCCGGCATCGACTGGCATCGGGTGGTGGTGGACGAGGCGCAGGCCATCAAGAACGCCTCGACCCGGCAGGCCGAGGCGGTCCGCGCGCTGCCCGCCCGGCACCGGATCGCGGTGACCGGCACCCCGGTGGAGAACCGGCTCGCCGACCTGTGGTCGATCATGCAGTTCGCCAATCCGGGCCTGCTCGGCCCGGCCGCGACGTTCAAGAAGCGGTACGCCGAGCCGATCGAGCGGCACGGTGACGCGGAGGCGGCGGAGCGGCTGCGCCGGATCACCGGCCCGTTCGTGCTGCGCCGGCTCAAGACCGACTCCTCGATCATCTCCGACCTGCCCGAGAAGCTGGAGATGGAGGTGGTCTGCAACCTGACCGCCGAGCAGGCCGCCCTCTACCGGGCCGTGGTCGACGACATGATGGCGCGGATCGAGTCGAGCGACGGCATCGAGCGGCGCGGCCTCGTGCTGGCCGCCATGACCCGGCTCAAGCAGGTCTGCAACCACCCGGCGCACCTGCTGCGCGACGGCTCCGCGCTGGACGGGCGCTCCGGCAAGCTGGCCCGGCTGGAGGAAATCCTCGAAGAGGTGCTCGCGGCGGGGGAGAAGGCGCTGCTGTTCACCCAGTACGCCGAGTTCGGCGGCATGCTGCGCGGTCACCTGTCCGCGCGGTTCGGGCGGGAGACCCTGTTCCTGCACGGCGGCGTCGGCAAGGCCGACCGGGACGCGATGGTGACCCGGTTACAGACACCGGGCGGGCCGGCGCTGTTCGTGCTCTCGCTCAAGGCCGGTGGCACCGGGCTCACCCTGACCGCCGCCAACCACGTCGTACACGTCGACCGCTGGTGGAATCCGGCGGTGGAGGACCAGGCCACCGACCGGGCGTTCCGGATCGGGCAGCGGCGGCGCGTCCAGGTCCGCAAGTTCGTCTGTGCCGGCACGGTGGAGGAGAAGGTGGCGGCGCTGATCGCCGACAAGCGCCGCCTCGCCTCGACCGTCGTCGGCACCGGTGAGCAGTGGGTCACCGAGCTGTCCACGGCGCAACTGCGGGACCTGTTCCAGCTGGAGGCCGGGGCGGTGGTCGAGTGAGCCCGCGTACCGCCGGAGGGGACACCCCGCGCCGCGACGCCGGGCGGTTCGCCGACTACGGCCCGCCCCGGCGGGTGGAGGGTGGGCTGCGGGCCCGCAGCACCCGTGGCGCGATCGGACGGTCCTGGTGGTCGCGCCGGTTCCTGGAGGTGCTGGAGTCCTTCGCGCTCGGCACCCGCCTCACCCGGGGGCGCTCGTACGCGCGGGCCGGGCAGGTGCTCCGCCTGGACGTGGCACCGGGCGTGGTGACCGCCGTCGTGCAGGGCTCCCGGCCCCGGCCGTACGACGTGCGCGTCACGCTGCCGGCGTTCCCGCCCGCGCTCTGGGCGCGGGTCGAGCGGGAACTGGCCGCGCAGGCGTTCTTCAGCGCCCGCCTGCTCGCCGGCGACCTGCCCGCCGAGCTGGAGGAGCTGTTCGCCGCCGTCGGCGCGCCGCTGTTCCCGGCCGGCGTGGCCGAGCTGGGCCAGCGGTGCAGCTGCCCGGACGCCGCGGTGCCGTGCAAGCACCTGGCGGCGACCTTCTACCTGCTCGCCGAGGCGTTCGACGCCGACCCGTTCGCGCTGCTGCACTGGCGGGGGCGCGGCCGCGCCGAGCTGCTCGACCGGTTGCGTGTGCTGCGCGGCACCGCGGCGGCGACACCGGTCGCGCCGTCCGTGGTGGAGTCTCCGCGTACCACGGTGGACGTCCCGGCGGCGGGCGCCGCGCGGGCCGTCACCGGCCTGCCGCCGGCGTCGCTGGCCGACGCCGTGGACCGGTTCTGGTCGCCACCCGTGCCGCTGCCCGACCGGCCGCCCACCCTGGTGACGGGGACGGACCTGCTGCTGCGGCAGTTGGGCGCGCCCGCCCCGGCCATCGGTGGCCCGGGGCTGGTGGAACGGCTGCGCCGGGCGTACCGGCGGCTCGGTGACCGGGGCGCCGACGGCTCCTGACCGCCCGCCGGCGGAAGGATCGGCGGGCCCGGCCGCGCCTCACAGCCAGCGGCGGCGGAACCGCCACATGACCGCGGCGTTGGCCACCAGGACCACCGCGCAGATGGCCCCGGCCAGCCGTCCGGCGAGCACGGTCGTGGCCGGGAGCGCCGCCCACAGCAGGATCGTCACCAGCATCAGCCATCGACCGCGACGGCCCCGCGCCCGGTTGTCCAGGCGGGCGAAGAACGCCGGGTCACTGTCCCGGAGATTACGGGTGATCTGCTCGAACCTGCGCTGATCCTCTTTGCTGAGCATGTGCCTTCCCCTCACGTGTTCAGCGGTTCGGCGGCATACCCGCTGGGGCGGCGACTCACGCTCTCCTGCTGCTGCCACTTTCGGTTCCGGCCGCCGGGCGCGGAGGCCGCGCGGGGTGCCCGCGTCTTGAGGGCCGGCTTATCCCGTCCTTAAGTTTGCCTGTGGCGTTGAACGGCGCGCGGAGCGTCGCGTGACCGGGAAACGTTACGTGCGTGCCCGGGCGCGGCACGTCGGCCCTGCTGGGGACGTCTGTCCGGATGCGGCGCGACGCGACGGACGCGCCGCGTGCGCTGAGGGCTGCCTTAAGTGTCGTGCCGGGGGCCTCCGGCGCTGCTTGAAGGCCTCTCACCCCTTGGTTACTTTCCCGTACCAACCCCCGCAAGCATCAGCCGCCGCACCGGATCCCGCCCGGTCACCGACGTCGCGGCGCCGCAGGAACGGATTGGTACATGGCCAACCAGAATGTGCCACCCCATCGACCGTGGGACGACCGCGGATGGGACGGGCGACCTCACCCGGACACGCACCACGAGCAGTACCGCCCCGCCCCGTACGACTACGACGCCCCCCAGTCGCCGGCCCCGCAGGGCCCGCAGTGGGTCGGTCCCAACGGCTTCGGCGCCACCGCCCCGGCCCCGGGCGGGAGTGGACTGCCCACCCTGGACGACGGCGACGGGCCGCGCCGGTCGGTGGGCCGCCGCAAGGCGCTCGCCGCGTTCGGCGGTACCGCCGCGGTGTTCGCCGGTGGCGCGCTGGCGATGTCGCCCCAGGTCCGGGGTCTGTTCGGTGACGACGTGGTGGCCGGCGACGCGACCGGCACCGAGGTCACCGACGGCACCGCGGCCCGGCCCAGCGGCCAGCAGCCGAGCACCGTCCGGACCTACACCGAGCAGAACGAGAGCTACATGGGCTCCCGGGCCGGTGAGGCGCTCAAGAAGAACAACCCGGCCGGCGGCCGGGTCTTCTCCGGGCCGGCGGCCGCCGCCGCCGAGACCCGGGTGACCGTCAAGACCGTCCTCGCCAAGGACCCGGTCCTGCACCTGGCCCGGCGGGCCACCTTCGGGGCCACCCCGAAGGTCCTCGCCGACATCCGGGAGCAGGGCATCGACGCCTGGCTGCGCCGGCAGCTCGACCCGGACAAGATCGCGCCGACGAAGGCCGAGCTGAGGCTCGCCGAACTGCCCACCCTGAAGCTGAGCACCGAGCAGCTCCGCGAGCAGCGTGACCAGCTCAACGAGCGGGGCGCCCAGCCGGAGAAGGAGATGGTGGACGCCACCATCGCCCGGCAGATCTGGTCGGACCGCCAGCTGTACGAGGTGATGGTCGACTTCTGGAACGACTTCCTCCACGTGGCCGCCGACTTCGACGGCGGTGAGGTCTACCGCAGCTCGTTCGACCGTGACGTGATCCGCAAGCACGCCCTCGGCAGCTACCCGGAGATGCTGCTCGCCGCGAACAAGCACCCGGCGCTGCTGCTCTACCTCAACCAGAACGACTCGCGCGCCGACGCGGTCAACGAGAACCTGGCCCGGGAGAACCTGGAGCTGTACTCGGTCGGCGTCGACGGCGGCTACACCGAGAAGGACGTGCGGCAGGCGGCCCTGCTGCAGACCGGCCGGGGCGTGCAGGACGGCAAGTACGTCTTCCGCCCGCAGCGGCACTACGTCGGCAAGGTGAAGATCCTCGGCTTCACGCACGCCAACAACTCGGACGACCCCAAGAAGGCCGAGGCGGCGATCGACGCGTACCTGGCGTACATCGCGCTGCACCCGTCGACGGCCCGGTACGTGGCGCAGAGCCTCGCCACCCGGTTCGTCTCGGACACCCCGCCGAAGTCCCTGGTGGACCGGCTGGCGAAGACGTACCTGGCCAACAAGGGCCTGGTGAAGCCGGTGCTGATGACGCTGTTCAGCTCCTCGGAGTTCTGGGCCGCGGTCGGGCAGAAGGTCCGCCGCCCGATGGAGTACCTGGTCGCGACGTACCGCGCGCTCGGCGTGTCGCCGGAGGCGGCGCCCGGGCACGACAACGGCGACAACCGGCGTACGCCGTTCGGGCGCGGCCTGCGGCAGATCCACGACAAGATGCGCGAGCTGGGCCAGTTCCCGATGGGCCAGCCCACGCCGGACGGCTACCCGGACGTGTACGTGGCGTGGACCTCGGCCGGCACGATGGTCAACGGCTGGAACGAGGCCGGCGAACTGCTGGCCGCCCGCCGCACCGTCTTCACGTTCACCAAGCCGGAGAAGCTGGTGGCCCGGCCGCCGGCCACCGCCGGCGCGTACGTGGACGCGCTCGCCCAGCGGCTGCTGGGCCAGAAGCTGAGCGCCAAGGAGAAGGCGTTGATCCTCGGCATCGCCGGCGTGTCGGCCGGTGCCCGGGTGGACGCGACGTTCAACGGGGCCGTCACCGCCGTCGCGCGGGCGATCCTCGCTTCCCCCCAGCACCACCTCCGGTGAGGCCTCCGATGGAGAAGACTGTGTACTCGTACCCCCTGCACCCCGAATGCCCCGACGTGCGGCGGCTGGCCGACAACCCGGCCGAGGCGCTGCTGCGGGCGGAGGCCGACATCGTCGCCGCCGAGAACGCCGCCGAGCGGGACCGCTACCGGCAACTGGAGGAGCTGGAGGAGGCCCAGCAGGACGGTCGCGGCGTCACCCGCCGTACCTTCGTCGCCGGCGCCGCCGCCACCGCCACCGCGCTGGCCACCGCGCAGTTCGTCACCACGTCGGCGTCCTTCGCCGCGACCAAGACCGGCACCCTGATCCACGTCTTCCTCTACGGCGGCCTGGACGGGCTGAGCCTGGTCGCGCCGGCCGACGATCCGGTGCTCACCAGGGCCCGCCCCGACCTGCTGCTCGCCGACGACTCGCTGGCCGTCGGCCGGGGCTTCAAGCTGACCAGCGCCTTCAAGCCGCTGGAGCCGTGGCTGCGTTCGGGCAACCTCGGCTTCATCCCGGGCGTGTCCGACGAGCGGCTGTCCCGCAGCCACTTCCAGGCCGCGGACGCCTGCAACCTCGGCGGCCTACCGGGCGAGACCGGCGGTCGCGGCTGGCTGGACAGCCTGGTCGACGCGCTGGGCAAGGGCACCGCCTTCCGCAGCGTCGGCATCGGCAGCACCCTGCCGCGGTCGCTGGTCGGCAACAACGGCGCGCTGTCGCTGAACAGCGTCGGGTCGCTGCGGCTCAACGGCGACGAGAAGTACCGGGCGGCCACCGAGAAGGCGATCCGGGGCCTGTTCACCGGGATCAACCACCCGGTCCAGGAGGCGGTCCAGGACGGCCTCGGCGCGCTGGCCACCGCGCAGCGGCTCGCCGCGAAGCCGTACCAGCCGGCGGAGGGCGTCGAGTACCGGGGTGTCGGGCGGGCCTTCCAGCAACTCGCCCAGCTCATCAAGGGCGGCGCCAACGTCCGGGTCGCCACCGTCGGCATGGGCGGGTACGACACGCACGAGAACCAGGGCACCCGCGACGGCGGCCAGCTGCACCGGCGGCTGGGCGAACTCGCCTCGGCGATGGCCGCGTTCTTCACCGACCTGGGCGACCGGGCCGCCGACGTGACGATCATGGTGTCCAGCGAGTTCGGCCGGCGGGTCGCCTCCAACGGCGGCGGCACCGACCACGGGCACGGCGGCGTCATCACCGTCCTGTCCGGCCGCAAGCTCGCCGGTTCCCTGCTCGGCACCTGGAACGGGTTGAACCAGCTCGACTCCGGCGACGTACCCGAGTACAACAACATGTTCAACGTCTACGGGTCCGTGGCGCAGGGCCGGTTCGGGCTCACCAACGCGGAGGTGGCGAAGATCTTCCCGCGGATGAAGTACGCCCCGATGAAGCTGTACGCGTGACGTACCCCCGTACCCACGCCGCCGGCCGCCGGACCGCGACGACACCGTCGAGGTCCGGCGGCCCGCCGGCTGCC
>JAEYGD010000293.1 GCA_023402505.1 Actinomycetes bacterium | reverse complement strand
AGATGAAGGAGCGCAAGCACCGCATCGAGGACGCCATCGCCGCGACCAAGGCCGCGGTCGAGGAGGGTACGGTCCCGGGTGGCGGCGCCGCCCTGGCCCAGATCCTGCCGGCGCTCGACGACGACCTCGGCTTCACCGGCGACGAGAAGGTGGGTGTCTCGATCGTGCGCAAGGCGCTGGTCGAGCCGCTGCGCTGGATCGCGCAGAACGCCGGCCACGACGGCTACGTGGTCGTGCAGAAGGTCGTCGGCAAGGACTGGGGTCACGGCCTCGACGCGGCGACCGGCGAGTACGTGGACCTGGCCAAGTCCGGCATCCTCGACCCGGTGAAGGTGACCCGCAACGCGGTCGCCAACGCCGCGTCGATCGCCGGTCTGCTGCTCACCACGGAGAGCCTCGTGGTGGAGAAGCCGGCCGAGCCGGAGCCGGCCGCCGGTGGCCACGGCCACTCGCACGGCCACGGGCACAGCCACCAGCACGGCCCGGGCTTCTGATCCGGAGCGGCCCGGTCGGGGCGCATCGCCGTTCGCGGCGGTGCGCCCCGACGCCTTTCGCGCTGCTTACGGAACGCTGACGTGCCTACCGTCTCCCGTCCCGATCGGAAACACTGGTCCGCGTGACCACCACGACACGCCGCCACGCCGCACTGGCCGGGGTCACCGCCGCCGCCGTGGCGATCGGCTCGGCCGAGCTCGTGGCGGTGCTGACCGGCCCCCGCTCCGCGCCCCTGGTGGCCGTGGGCGGGCTGGTGGTCGACAACGTGCCCGAGCCGCTCAAGCAGGTCGGAATCGCGCTCTTCGGGACGTACGACAAGGTCGCCCTGCTGGTGGGCACGGCGCTGCTGCTGGCGGCGTTCGCCGCGCTGCTCGGGGTGCTGTCCCGGCGCCGGCTGGCGTACGGTCTGGCCGGCGTCGCGGGGTTCGCGGCCCTGGGTGTCGCGGCGGCCCTGACCCGGGCCGGCGCGGACGTCGCCGACGCCCTGCCGGCGCTGGCCGGCGGCGGTCTCGGCGCGCTGGTGCTGTGGGCGTTCATCGCCGGTCCGCTGGAACTGGACCCGTGGCCGTGGACGTCGCCCACGCCTGATCCGGAGCCGGTCGACGCCGAGGAGGCCACCGTTCCCGCACCCGAGTCGCGGCGGCGGTTCCTGGCGGCGAGCGGGCTGCTGCTCGGGGCGGCCGGGGTGGCCGGCCTCGGCGGCCGGTGGCTGGCCGGCCGGCGTGGCGTCTCCGCGGCCCGGGATGCGGTCACCCTGCCGCCCCCGGCGTCCCCGGCCCCCGCCGTCCCGGCCGGCGCCGACCTGAACGTCGCGCGGCTCGCGCCCTACGTCACGCCGAATGCCGGTTTCTACCGGATCGACACCGCCCTGGTGGTGCCGCAGGTGGATCCCGCGACCTGGCGGCTGCGCATCCACGGTCGGGTCCGCAACCCGGTGACGCTCAGCTTCGACGACCTGCTGGCCCGGCCGCTGGTCGAGCGGTACGTCACGCTGGCCTGCGTGTCGAACGAGGTCGGCGGCGACCTGATCGGCAACGCGCGCTGGCTCGGCGTGCCGCTCAGGGAACTGCTGGACGAGGCGGGCCCGGAGGACGGCGCCGACCAGGTCGTCGGGCGGTCGGTCGACGGCTGGACCTGCGGCACCCCCACGGCCGTGCTGCGGGACGGGCGGGACGCGCTGCTGGCGGTGGGCATGAACGGCGAGCCCTTGCCGGTCGAGCACGGCTTCCCGGCCCGGCTGGTGGTGCCGGGCCTGTACGGCTACGTGTCGGCCTGCAAGTGGGTGACCGAGCTGGAGTTGACGAGCTTCGCGGCCTTCGACGCGTACTGGGTGCCGCGCGGCTGGTCGGCGCAGGGCCCGGTGAAGACCCAGTCGCGGATCGACACGCCGCGCCCACGTAGCCGGCTGAGCGCCGGTGCGGTGGTCGTCGCCGGAGTGGCCTGGGCGCAGCACCGTGGCGTCCGCCGGGTGGAAATCCGGGTGGACGACGGCCCCTGGCGGGAGGCGGACCTCGCACCGGCCGTCTCGGTGGACACCTGGGTGCAGTGGTCGTGGCGCTGGGACGCGACGCCGGGGGAGCACACGCTCCAGGTCCGGGCGACCGACTCGACCGGGGAGACCCAGACGGCCCGGCGGACGGCGGTCGCCCCGGACGGTGCGACCGGTTGGCACACGGTGCGCGTGACGGTCCGCTGACCCTCGCCGGTCGGAGGGCCGGCGGGACGGGTCGACGGGTCGGCTCGGTGTCGACGGGTCGGCTTGGTGTCGACGGGTCGGCTTGGTGTCACGGCCACGCGAGTGATGCCCGCCGCGCCGAGCCGGAGATGACGCTGTGTCACCGGCGTCCGTCGTGATCTGCCCGAGCGCCGGCCCGAGGACGTGTCGCCAGAGCCCGGACCAGCGGTTTCACGCCGTCACCTCGACGGGACACAGGTCCCGCACGCGCCGCTTTGCTCTGCACCCTGATACGCACCAGTCACCCGCCGCTACTGGTGCGTATCGGGGTGCAGAGCAAAGCGGGCGATGGTGTGTCTGTGGGGCGGGCCGCCGGTCACGCAGGGTGGTGTCGTCGCGCAGCATGGTGTCTCCGTGCCGGTGGTGTCGGCCAGCGTGAGCACGGGCGGTTCCCGTGGCGACGCGACGATGCCGCGCCCCCCAGGAGCGCGGCATCGAAAGTCGTGTTCCGGAGAGCTCGGATCAGGCGATCTTGCGCTGTTCCGGGACGGTGGACTTGTGCGGACGGCCCAGGCGGGCCTCCAGGCGGGCCACGTCCACCCGGGTCTTGCGCCGGTCGGCCAGGTCCTCCCAGCCCATGGCCAGCAGCCGCAGCCGCTCCGACTCGCTGAAGCCGCCCCAGACGCCGTACGGCTCACGAACGGCGAGGGCGTGCGCCGCGCATTCGGCCCGGACCGGGCAGGTGCGGCAGACCGCCTTGGCGCCCGACTCCCGGCGCAGCCGCGACGAACCCCGCTCACCGTCCGGGTGGAAGAACTGGGCGCTGTCCCGACCTCGGCAGGCGCCGAGACGCTGCCAGTCCCAGAGGTCGACGATGGGTCCGGGAAGTCTACGTACGTTCGACATCAGCACCCCTCCTTCCGCGCGGCACCGCGGAGATCTCCTGTGTTACCGGCGTCCGCGCTGGCGCGCCGTGTCCGGCTCGAGGTCCCCGGTACCCGGGCTTGGTGCCACTCACACGTCTGTGATCGAAAACGTCGGACAACTCGCGGCATATGCCCCAACTGTCGGAAAAGTTCGAAGGATTGCCCGGAACCTCCTCCCGACGGGACCCCGTCGTGGTCTGCTCGTTGGCGGAGAGGAGACCACAGTGCGTACGGTTCTCGTGTGCGTTCGGACGCCCTTGGCGGCGCAGCACCTGACCTCCGCGGCAGCGCGGCTGGGACTGTCCGGGGCGGTGCGCACCGCCGTCTCCGATCCCGAGGTGATGTTGCGGCTCGCGGAGCGTCCCGCGGACGTGGTGCTCGCCGACACAGCGCTCACCCGGCCGGACAGCGCCGGGTTCGTCCGCCGGGTGCTCGCCCGCGCGCCGCAGGCCGCGGTGGTGCTCCTCGGAGCCGAGGAGTCCGAGGCCGCCGCCGCGACGATCAGCGCCGGTGCCCGCGGCCTCATCCAGGGCACCGACCACGACCTCACCAGTGCGGTGGCGAAGGCGCTGCTGCTGCTCTCCGCCCCCGGACGGGCCAACCGGCACCGGGTCACCGACCCGGCGCGGGACGCCGCCTCGGTGGGCGGTCCGGTCC
>JAEYGD010000266.1 GCA_023402505.1 Actinomycetes bacterium | reverse complement strand
GTCACGGGTCCACCAGCAGGCGGCGCGGCGGGCGGACCGGGCCGGCGCCGGACGCCGGGCCGGAGGGCGTCCACGAGCCCAGCACGGCCGCCCGGACGGCACCGGTCACCGACGGCAGGGCACCGGGCAGCCCGTGCCAGGACAGCCAGCCCAGCAGCGCGAAGGCGTACGCCTCCTTGGCCTGCGCCGGCACGCCCAGCTCGTCGGTGGTCCGCAGCCGCCAGCGCCCGGCGCCGAGCGCGGCCAGCCGCCCGGTCAGGGTGGGATTGCGCACTCCCCCACCCGCCGCCACCACGTCCACCACGCCGTGCCGGTCACACGCGGCGGCGACCACCCGGGCGGTCAGCTCGGTCAGCGTGGCGAGCACGTCGTCGGCCGGCACCGGCCCGCCGAGCGCGGCCAGCCGGTCGTCGAGGTAGCCGGCGTGGAACAGCTCCTTGCCGGTGGACTTCGGCGGCGGCGCGGCGTAGTACGGCTCGGCGAGCAGCAGCTCCAGCAGGCCCGGGTGGACCCGGCCGGCCGCCGCCCGGGCTCCGTCGAGGTCGCACGGCCGCCCGAGCAGGCGCCGGGCCGCGGCGTCGAGCAGGGCGTTGGC
The DNA here is from genome assembly GCA_023402505.1 of Actinomycetes bacterium. Classification (GTDB taxonomy): domain Bacteria; phylum Actinomycetota; class Actinomycetes; order Mycobacteriales; family Micromonosporaceae; genus Micromonospora. The sequence continues at coordinate 7,407 of JAEYGD010000266.1, read as the reverse complement.
CGGGCCCACGTCGTACCCCAGCACGGGCGCGCCCGGCGCGACCACCGTGAGGTTGGCGATGCCGCCCAGGTTGAGGGCGGCGCGCGGCGCCCCGCCGGTCTCCGCCGGGTCGAGCAGCAGCGCGTCGAAGGCCGGGACCAACGGCGCGCCCTGACCGCCGGCGGCGACGTCCGCCGAACGCAGGTCACTGAGCACGGGTACGCCCACCCGGGCGGCCACCCGCGCCGGGGCGCCCAGTTGCAGGGTGCCGCGGACCGCCCCGCCGTCCACCCAGTGGAAGACCGTCTGGCCGGGCGAGACGACGGCGTCCACACTCCCGCCGGCCAGCTCCACGCCGGCCGCCGCCGCCTCGGCGAAGACCTCGCCGAGGCGGTTGTCCAGCCGGCAGACCGCCTCGACGGTGGTGGCCGCCGGCGGGAGCAGCGCCCCGATCTCGGTCCGCAACGCGTCGTCGTACCCGATGCTCCGGTGGCCGAGCGGGGTCAGCCGGAGCGTCCCCCCGTCGACGGTGAACTCGGCGGCCGCCACGTCCACCCCGTCGTACGAGGTCCCCGACATCAGTCCGACGATCTTCACGGCACCTCCGGCGGCAGCAGCAGGCCCACCAACTCGACGTGCTGGGTCATCGGGAACAGGTCGAAGCCGCGCAGGGCGGCCAGCCGCCAGCCCAGCCCGGTGAAGGTCCGCACGTCCCGGGCGAAGGCGGCCGGGTCGCAGGCCACGTACGACACCGCGCGGGGACCGGCGTCGGCGAGCGCCCGCACCACCCGGGCCCCCGCGCCGGAGCGCGGCGGGTCGAGGACCACCACGTCGACCGGGCCGGTGACCCGCCGGCGGGCCAGCACGGTCTCCACCCGGCCCGCGACGATCTCCACCCGGGGCAGGTCGCGCAGGTTCTCCCGGGCGGCGACCACACCTGTCCCGGCGGCCTCGACGAGGGTGACCCGGCCGGCGTCGCCGACCCGACCGGCCAGGGCGGCGGCGAAGAGTCCCGCCCCGCCGTACAGGTCCCAGGCCGTCTCGCCCGGCGCCGGCTCCACCTGCGCCAGCACGGCCTCGACCAGGGTGTCCGCCGCCGCCGGGTGCACCTGCCAGAACGACGACGCGGGCAGCGTCCACCGCCGCCCGGCGGCCCGCTCGCGGACCCACCGCGGCCCGCTCACCGGCCGCGCCACACCGTCGGCGAGGGCGGTCACCGTGACGTCCCCACCGGTCGAGGCGACCGTCTCGACGGCGTCCGCGTCCGGCCAGCGCGTGCCGCTCGGGGCGAGCACCGGCAGCTCCTGGATCGCCGGGTGGGCGATCCGGCACCGGTCGATCGGCACCACCTCGTGCGAGCGGTGCTTGAGCAGGCCGGCCCGGCCGGCGCCGTCGACCGCGTACCGCACCCGGGAACGCCAGCCCAGCGACCCGCCGGGCAGCGCCTCCACCCGGACGCCGAGCGCGTCCAGCTCCGCGTCGTCCAGCCCGCCCAGGCGGGTGAGCTGCTCGCGGACCACCGCCGCCTTCCAGTCGAGCTGCGCCTCGGGGGCGACGTGCTGCAGGTCGCATCCGCCGCAGCGGCCCGGCTTCGCGTACGGGCAGGGCGGCTCGACCCGCTCCGCCGCCGCCTGGAGGACCGCCACCGCGTCGGCCCGGACGAACCCGCGGTGCACCTCGGTGACCTCGGCGACCACCCGCTCGCCGGGCAGCGCGTGCCGGACGAAGACCACCTGGCCGTCCACGCGGGCCACGCAGTGCCCACCCGGGGCGACCGCCCCGACAGTCAACTCGACCCGCTCGGCCTCCTCCAGCCCGCCGCCCGCGGTCACCGGTCACCTCCGCCGGTCCCGCCGCCGCTCTCCCCCGGCGGCGCGGACACCACCGGCGGGACGCTCGGCGGCAGCGTGCCGCGCGGCACCACCCGGGGGCCGCGGGCCGGGCCACGGCTGAGCGTCTCGTCCAGCCGGTCCAGATCCTTGCCGGCGGTCGAGGCGAGCTGCCACGGCACGCTCGTCACCATCACGCCCGGCTCGAAGAGCAGCCGTCCCTTGAGCCGCAGGGCGCTTTGGTTGTGCAGGAGGTTCTCCCACCAGCGGCCGACCACGTACTCGGGGATGAAGACCGTGACCACGTCGCGGGGCGAATCGCGGCGCACGCCGGCCACGTAGTCGAGGATCGGCCGGGTGATCTCCCGGTACGGCGAGTCGATCACGGTCAGCGGGACCGGCACGTCCCGCCGCTCCCACTCGGCCTGCAACTCCCGGGTGTCCTTGTCGTCGACGTTGACCGTCACCGCGGTCAGGCTGTCCGGCCGGGTGGCCTGCGCGTACGCGATCGCCCGCAGCGTCGGCTGGTGCACCTTGCTGACCAGCACGACCGCGTGGTTGCGGGCCGGCAGCACCGGGCGGCCCTCGTCCGGGGTCAGCTCGACGGCCACCCGGTCGTAGTGCCGGCGGATGGCCAGCATCAGCACGTACAGCACGCCCATCGCCACGATGGCGATCCACGCGCCGAGGAGGAACTTGGTGACCAGCACGATCACCAGGACGGCGCCCGTCATCGCCATGCCGAAGCCGTTGATCGCCCGGGAGCGGACCATCCGGCGGCGCGCCTGCGGGTCCCGCGCGGTGCTCAGGTGCCGGTTCCAGTGCCGGATCATGCCGGCCTGCGACAGCGTGAACGAGACGAAGACGCCGACGATGTAGAGCTGGATCAGCTTCGTCACCTCGGCCTGGAAGCCGACGATCAGCACGATCGCGAAGGTGGCCAGGAAGAGGATGCCGTTGGAGAACGCGAGCCGGTCACCGCGGGTGTGCAGCTGCCGGGGCAGGTAGCGGTCCTGGGCGAGGATCGACCCGAGCACCGGGAACCCGTTGAACGCGGTGTTCGCGGCCAGGAAGAGGATCAGGGCGGTGACGCCGACGACCAGGAACAGCAGCACCGACCCGGAGCCGAAGATGGTCTCGCCGAGCTGGGCGGTGACCGTCTTCTGGACGTAGTCGTCGGGGCCCGAGACGATCTGGCGGGCCGGGTCCTCCACGAACTGGAGACCGGTCAGCCGGGCCAGCCAGATGATGCCGAACAGCATGGTCACCGACACCAGGCCCAGCAGCAGCAGTGTGGTGGCCGCGTTGCGGCTCTTCGGCGCCTTGAAGGCCGGCACCCCGTTGGAGATCGCCTCGACCCCGGTGAGCGCGGCGCAGCCGGAGGAGAAGCTGCGCAGCAGCAGGAACGCCATCGCCCAGCCGGTCGTGTCGCTCCATTCCGCGGCGATCACCAGGTCGGCGCTGGGTGCGCGCAGGTCCTGGCCGAGCAGCACGACCCGGACCAGGCCGGTGAGGAGCATGCCGACGATCACGATGATGAAGCCGTAGGTGGGGATGGCGAACGCGGTGCCCGACTCCCGGAGCCCGCGCAGGTTGACGGCGGCGAGCACGACGACGGCGGCCACCGCGATGAGCACCTTGTGGGTGGCGACGAAGGGGATCACCGAGCCCAGGTTCGCCACCCCGGAGGAGACCGACACGGCGACCGTCAGCACGTAGTCGACCAGCAGGGCGCTCGCCACCCCCACACCGGCCCGGGGCCCCAGGTTGACCGTGGCCACCTCGTAGTCGCCGCCGCCCGACGGGTAGGCGTGCACGTTCTGCCGGTAGCTCGCCACCACGGTGAGCATCACCACGACCACCGCCAGCGCGATCCACGGCGAGAACACGAACGCCGACGCCCCGGCGATCGACAGCATGAGCAGGATCTCGTCGGGCGCGTACGCGACGCTGGACAGGGCGTCCGAGGCGAAGACCGGCAGGGCGATGCGCTTGGGCAGGAGGGTGTGCTGGAGCCGGTCGGACCGGAACGGTCGACCGACGAGCAGCCGCTTCAGCAGCGAGGTGGGTCTGGCCACAACCGCAAAGCGTACGACCAGCGGCGGCGTCCCCGCCGGGGTGGCCGATCACGGATGGGTGTACGGGCGGAGTAGCGTCGGTCCGCGCCCGCGCGGGGAACGTGGCAGGCTCGCAGACGACCGGTCACCGGTCGGCGCGGACGCGGAGGAGGGGCACGGTGCATGTGGTGATCATGGGCTGTGGGCGGGTCGGTTCGACGCTCGCGCACAACCTGGAGGCCCGTGGGCACTCGGTCGCGGTCATCGACCAGGACTCCGACGCCTTCCGCCGGCTGGGGCCGGACTTCGCCGGGATCACGGTGACCGGCGCCGGGTTCGACGGCGAGGTGCTCCGGCAGGCCGGCATCGAGCGGGCGGACGCCTTCGCGGCCGTCTCCAGCGGCGACAACTCCAACATCATCTCGGCCCGGCTGGCGCGGGAGACCTTCGGCGTCACCCGCGTCGCGGCCCGCATCTACGACCAGCGCCGCGCCCAGGTGTACGAGCGCCTCGGCATCCCCACCGTCGCCACCGTGCGGTGGACCGCCGACCGGATGCTGCGCCACCTGGTCCCCGAGGGCAACGTGGAGATGTTCCGCGACGCGACGAGCACCGTCTCGATCGTCGAGGTGCCGGTCCACAAGGACTGGGTCGGCCGTTCGGTACGCGCGCTGGAGGAGGCGACCGGGGCCCGGGTGGCGTACCTCATCCGGTTCGGGATCGGCACGCTGCCCACCCTGTCCACCGTCGTGCAGGAGGGCGACCAGATCTTCATGCTGGTCACCGACGACATCGTCGACGCCGTCACGTCGGTGGCGGCGCTGCCACCGGAAGGGGGGCAGTGACCGTGCGGGTCACCATCGCGGGCGCCGGGAACGTGGGCCGCTCCATCGCCCAGGAGCTGATCGACAACGGCCACCAGGTGATGCTGATCGAGCGCCAGCCCAAGATGCTCCGGCCCGACCGGGTGCCGGACGCGGAGTGGGTGCTGGCCGACGCCTGCGAGCTGGCCAGCCTGGAGGAGGCCAACCTCGCCGGCTGTGACGTGGTGGTCGCCGCCACCGGCGACGACAAGGTCAACCTGGTGGTCTCGCTGCTGGCCAAGACCGAGTTCGCGGTGCCCCGGGTGGTCGCCCGCGTCAACCGCGCCGAGAACGAGTGGCTCTTCACCGAGCAGTGGGGCGTGGACGTCGCGGTCAGCAAGCCGCGGGTCATGGCCGCCCTGGTCGAGGAGGCGGTCACGGTCGGCGACCTGGTGCGGCTGATGACCTTCCGGCAGGGCGAGGCGAACCTCGTCGAGATCACGCTGCCGCCGACCGCCCCGTACGTCGGCCAGCCGCTGCGCGCGGTGCCGCTGCCGCGTGACTCGGCGCTGGTGGCGATCCTGCGCGGCAAACGGGTTCTGGTGCCCACCCCGGACGACCCGATCGAGGCGGGCGACGAGCTGATCTTCGTGTGCACGGCGGAGGTCGAGGACGCCGTCCGCACTGTGGTGCTCGGCCCGGACAGCGTCGAACGGACCCGCGGGGCCCGCTGACGTGCCCCCGTCCGGCCGTCAGGCGGCCGGCGCCGGGTCCGACTCCCGGGTCACCCGCCGCACCGTCCAGACGGTGATCAACAGCAGCAGCACGTACGGGGGGTAGCCCAGCGCGAGCCGGGCGATGCCGAGCGCGGTGTCCTGGTGGGCGAGGTAGAGCCCGGCCTGCACGCCGACCTTGGCCAGCCACACCACGCCCCACAGCACGGTGAGGCCGGTGAACGTACGCACCAGGCGCGGGTCCTGGCGCCACTCGGAGGCCCCCTTGGCCACCAGGACCGACCAGATCCAACCCACCAGCGGCTGCCGGATCGCCGCCGAGAGCAGCAGCACCAGGCCGTAGCCGATGCCGTAGAGGATGCCGGGGAGGTAGAAGTCCCGCTCGTCGCCGGTACGCCAGGCGATGGCCGCGCCGATCGCGACGCCGAACAGCCCGTTGACCGCGTGCCGGACCGGCCGCCGCTGGGCCAGGCGCAGCACGGCGATGGCCACCGCGACCCCCACCGAAGCGATCACGGCCGGACGCAGGTCACCGACGATGTTGGCCACCACGAAGACGACGACCGGGATGCTGGACTCCAGCAGCCCTCGCCAGCCGCCCAACTGGTCGGCCATCTGCTCGGCGATCGTCGGTAGCGGCTCCTCCTCGCCCGGGCCGGTGCCCGGCTGCGCGGCGCGGTGCTGTCCGGTGGTCACTTCGGCGGCTCCAACTCGTAGTACGGGTTGTAGATGACCTTGCGGTCCTCCCGCACGGCCACCCGGCCGCGCGCGGTCAGGTGCCGCCCGGGCTCGATGCCGGCGATGTGCCGCCGGCCCAGCCACACCAGGGTGACCACGTCGCTGCCGTCGTACAGGTCCGCCTCCAGCGTCGGCAGGTTGGTCCGCGGGGTGTAGACCACGGTGCGGAGCCGGCCGGAGACGGAGACCACCTGCCCGCGGCTGCACTGCCCGGCGGGCACGCCACCGTGCTCGGCGCTCTCCCGGCGCAGCTCCTGCGCCTCGATCTCCGCCTCGGTCGCGGTGAGCCGCCGCAGCACACGCCGGAGCGTTCCCGGCCGCTCGTCGGACGACATCGCCTCCGCGTCACCCTTCCCGGGACGGCCGGCCCGGGTGGGCCGGCAGCGAAGCGGCACCGCAGGACGCCGGGACCGCTCCGCCAGCGTACGCCGAACGGGCCGGTCCCGGCTGCGCCGGCCGGCCCGCGTCAGGCCTCGCCGGAGGCCGCGGGAACGCCCTCGCCCGGCTCGGCCTGGTCGGCGACCTCGCGCGGCAGGCGCAGGGGCAGCGGCTCGCGTACCGGCTTGGCCTCCTGGCCCCGGTCGACCACCAGGCCCTCCAGGCAGGTGGCCAGCGGGCCGGCCGCGGCCGGGTCGTTGGCCGCCTCGCCCTGGTAGACGCCACGGACCATCCAGCGCGGCCCGTCGATGCCGACGAACCGCAGGTCGGTGATGCCGTCCGGGGTGCGGACCCGGGCCCGCAGCTCGGTGCCGTACTCGCCGGCGACCTCCTGGGCGGCGGCTCCGTCGTTGAACAGCGACTGGCGGATCTCCTCGCGCACCTCGTCCCAGATGCCCTCGCTGCGCGGGGCGGCGAAGACGCCGAGCTGGAGGGCGTTCTGCCCGTGCACGAGGACGACCTGCTGGATCACGCCCTGCTGGTCGGCCTGCACCCGCACCTCGACGTCGGGGATCGCGGGGATCTGCAGGCTGCCCAGGTCGAGCCGCTGCACCCCGGCGGGCGCCGCACTGACGTCGTAGGGGCCGCGCGCCGGCGGCTCCGGGGTCACCGGCGCCTCCAGCTCGTTGGCTTCGCGGACGTCGGTCCGCTCCTGCCGCCCGGCATCGGCCCGCTTTCGGGAGAAGATCACTGCGCACACCCTCCGCTGTTCGCACTCACCCTGCCACCTCTTCCGCCGGCCCGCCCGGCCGCCGGCCGGCGCGCCGTCACGACGCCTCCGGCGCCGGCCGCCGGGCGTCCGTGCCCGCCGGCGCGGGCACCAGCCCGG
>JAEYGD010000088.1 GCA_023402505.1 Actinomycetes bacterium | reverse complement strand
ACCGAGGCGTGGGACGCGCTGGACCGGGGCGAGGACCCGACGGACGACTGACCGTTCAGGCCACGGGCTGGCGGTCGCGGGCGGCGGCGCGGGCCGCGGCCAGCTCGGCGATCAGGCGGTCCAGTTCGGCGCGCTGCTCGGCCCGGGCCCGGTCGGCGCAGACCGCCTCCCAGGCGTTGCCCCGGGCGGTGCGGACGCGCCCCTCGCCGACCACGGCGCGTTCGAGGGTGTGCACAACGGTGACGGCGAGCGACGCGACGCTGCGGGAGATGGTGGTGAGGCCGATGCTCTCAGTGCTCATGGTCAACCCCGACGAAGATCGATTGGCGACTCGGGCGGACGCCTCGTTGAGTCTGCCCGAGGTTCATGCTCGCCGGCTCACGTTTCGCTGTCGTGACCGACGGGTCAACTCTGCGTCCGAGGCCCGGACCAGGGAAAGGGCCGTTCGTCCTTGAGCTTGCTCACAGCATCGACCGGCGTCGTCGTGTCGCCCCGGGGCGGGCGCCGCTCCCCGCTCCGGTCGCCCCGCCCGTCGCCTGGCGATAGCATCGTGTCGATGTCCTGGCTGGTTGTCCCGGTGCTGGTCGGGCCGCCCCGCGGGAGTGTGGTGGCGGTGCGTGATCCGGTCCTCACCGAAGTCGGGCATTATGCCGCACCCCATTTCGTGAGGAGCGCCATACCCCCGGCGGTCCGTGCCCGGTGACGCCCCCTAGCATCGGCCCATGACACCCGGAGAGGGGAGTCCGTTGGTGACTGCTGAGCATGCGCACGCGGAAGGGGACGACGCCGGTCCGGCGAAGCCCGGCAGCGTGCTCGACGAGATCCTGGCCGGCGTGCGCGAGGACGTGGCCCGGCGGCAGGAGCAGGTTCCACTGGAGCGCATCCGGGAACTGGCCGCCGCCGCACCGCCCCCGCTGGACGCGTACGCGGCCCTGCGCAAGCCGGGCGTGGCGGTGATCGCCGAGGTGAAGCGCTCCTCGCCGTCCAAGGGCCGGCTGGCGGAGATCGCCGACCCGGCCGACCTGGCCGGCGACTACGCGGCCGGCGGCGCCCGGGCGATCAGCGTGCTCACCGAGGGCCGCTGGTTCGGGGGTTCGCTGGACGACCTCGCCGCCGTCCGCGCCGCCGTCAACGTCCCGGTCCTCCGCAAGGACTTCGTGGTCTCCAGCTACCAGGTGCACGAGGCGCGCGCGCACGGCGCCGACCTGGTGCTGCTGATCGTCGCCGCCCTGGAACAGAACGCGCTGGTCGGCCTGCTGGAGCGGATCGAGTCGCTCGGCATGACGGCGCTGGTCGAGGTGCACGACGAGGAGGAGGCCGACCGGGCGCTGGAGGCCGGCGCGCAGGTCATCGGGGTCAACGCCCGCGACCTGCGTACCCTGGAGGTCGACCGCTCGGTGTTCGAGCGGATCGCCCCCGGCCTGCCCAGCAAGGTGGTCAAGATCGCCGAGTCCGGGGTGCGCGGCCCGCACGACCTCATCCGGTACGCCTCGGCCGGCGCCGACGCGGTCCTGGTGGGCGAGGGCCTGGTCACCCAGAAGAGCCCCCGCGAGGCGGTGGCCGAACTGGTCAACGCCGGCAACCACCCGGCGACGCCCCGCCCGGTGCGCTGAGCGCCGGGCCGCAGCGAGAGGAACGCGATGAGCGCCGACGCACCGGCCTCGACCGGTTCGTACCCGGACGCCACCGGGCACTTCGGCCGGTTCGGCGGCCGGTTCGTCCCCGAGGCCCTGGTGGCCGCGCTGGACGAGCTCGACGGGGCGTGGCGCACCGCGATCGCCGACGAGTCGTTCCGGGCCGAGTTCGCCGCCCTGCTGCGGGACTACGCCGGCACCCCCTCCCTGCTGTACGAGGCCCGCCGCCTCTCCGCGAAGGTCGGCGCGCGCGTCCTGCTCAAGCGCGAGGACCTCAACCACACCGGGGCGCACAAGGTGCGCAACGTGCTCGGCCAGGCCCTGCTGACCAAGCGGATGGGCAAGCGGCGGGTCATCGCCGAGACCGGCGCCGGCCAGCACGGCGTGGCCACCGCCACCGCGGCGGCCCTGTTCGATCTCGAGTGCGTGGTCTACATGGGCGAGGTCGACACCCAGCGCCAGGCGCTGAACGTGGCCCGCATGCGGATGCTGGGCGCCACCGTCGTGCCGGTCACCACCGGGTCGCGCACCCTCAAGGACGCGATGAACGAGGCGATGCGCGACTGGGTCGCAAACGTCGACAGCACGCACTACCTGATCGGCACGGCGGCCGGCCCGCACCCGTTCCCGGCCATGGTCCGCGACTTCGTCCGCGGCATCGGCGACGAGGCCCGCCAGCAGTGCCTCGACCTCACCGGGGCGCTGCCGGACGCGGTCACCGCCTGCGTCGGCGGCGGTTCCAACGCGCTGGGGATCTTCCACGCCTTCGTCGGCGACCCGGACGTGCGCCTCTACGGCTTCGAGGCCGGCGGTGACGGCGTGGCGACCGGCCGGCACGCGGCCAGCATCACCGGCGGCTCGTCCGGGGTGCTGCACGGCACCCGCACGTACGTGCTCCAGGACGCCGACGGCCAGACCGTCGAGTCGCACTCGATCTCCGCCGGGCTGGACTACCCGGGCGTCGGGCCGGAGCACGCCTGGCTGCACGACAGCGGCCGGGCGACGTACCTGCCGGTGACCGACGCGGAGGCGATGGCCGCGTTCGAGCTGCTCTGCCGCACCGAGGGCATCATCCCCGCGATCGAGAGCTCGCACGCGCTGGCCGGCACCGTGGCGATCGCCCCGAAGCTCGCCGCCGAACTGGGGCGCGAGCCGGTCGTGGTGGTCAACCTCTCCGGGCGCGGCGACAAGGATGTGCACACCGCCGGGGAGTACTTCGGCATCCTCGACAAGGAGCGGTGAGCGTGAGCGAGGGCGGCGGGTTGAGCAACATCGGGGTGGCGTTCGACAAGGCCCGGGCCGAGGGCCGGGCCGTCCTGGTCGGCTGCATGCCGGCCGGTTTCCCCACGGTCGAGGGCAGCATCGCCGCGATGACCGCCATGGTGGAGGCCGGCGTGGACGTCATCGAGATGGAGATCCCGTACTCCGATCCGGTGATGGACGGGCCGGTCATCCAGCGGGCGAGCGACATCGCGTTGGCCGGCGGGGTCCGGGTGGCCGACGCGCTGCGCGTCGTCGAGGCGGTCGCCGCGACCGGTGCGCCGGTGGTGACGATGACCTACTGGAACCCGGTGGAGCAGTACGGCGTCGACGCGTTCGCCCGGGACCTCGCCGCCGCTGGCGGCACCGGCCTGGTCACGCCCGACCTGATCCCGGACGAGGCGCAGGAGTGGCTGGCCGCCTCCGACGCGTACGGGCTGGACCGGACGTTCCTCGTCTCGCCGTCGTCCACCGACGCCCGCCTGCGGATGACCGCCGGGCACTGCCGCGGGTTCGTCTACGCGACGGCGATCATGGGTGTCACGGGTGCCCGGGCGGAGACCTCCGCGGCGGCCCCGGTCCTGGTGTCCCGCCTCCGGGAGGTCACCGACCTGCCGGTGGGTGTCGGGCTGGGCGTCGGCACGGGCGCGCAGGCCGCCACCGTGGCCGGGTACGCCGACGGCGTCATCGTCGGCAGCGCGCTGGTCCGCTGCCTGCTGGACGCCGACGACCTGCCGTCCGGCCTGGCCGCCCTCCGCGCGCTGAGCACCGAACTGTCCACCGGCGTCCGCACCCCCTGATCCCTGACCCCTGACCTCCCGCGCCGCCGCCGCCCACCCTCGCGTCGATCATGGAGTAGTGGTGGGCGTTTCGCCCGACTCGTGCCCTTCCGTTCCCACCACAAGTCCATGATCGTCCACGGTTGAGGTGGGCGGCGGGCGGCGGTGGGGGTCTAGGGGGTCGGGGGTGGGGCGTGGGGTTGGTGCCGGGGTGGAGGGAGAGGGGGAGGGGGAGGGGCAGTCGCGGAGCACGCCGCTGCGGCCGGCCAGAGCGTCGGCGAGGGCGGCGCGGGTCGCGGGCGTCAGCGTCCCGGGCAACTCGGACGGGTCGTGCCACGAGAGCCGGCAGCCGCCGACCGGAGCGGCCACCGGTGCCGTACCGAGCGCCCGGGCGCGGAACACGTGCACGAGCACATCGGGCAGCGGGCCGCCACGGCCGGGGGCGGGCGTGCCGGGCTCGGTGAGGTGGTAGAGCCCGACCAGGTCGATCACCTCGACCTGCCAGCCGGTCTCGACCCGGATGTCCCGGGTCACCGCGCGCGCGGGGCTCCGCCCGGGACGCAGCCGCCCGCCCGGCAGCGCGTACCGTCGCTCGCCCTGCCGGCAGAGCAGCACCCGCCCCGAGCCGTCGGTGACGACGGCGGCGACCGCCCAGGTGAGCGCGCTCATGACTGTCCAGCCTACGGCGGCGACCACCGGAAGTCATGGAACGGCGACCGCGCGACCGGACCGGGGTGCCGCACATGGGCACATCGGCGGTAGCCTGTGCACCCGTGACCCTCGCCTCGCAGACACCCCTGGCGGCCCTGCCCAGCCCGACCACCGCCGTGTGGCAGGTGGGCCCGGTGCCGATCCGCGCGTACGCGCTCTGCATCATCGTCGGCATCGTGGTGGCCTGCTGGGTCACCGAGCGGCGGCTGCGCCAGCGCGGCGTCGCCCCCGGCGCGGTGCTCGACATCGCCGTGTGGGCGGTGCCGGCCGGCATCATCGGCGCCCGGATCTACCACGTGATCACCTCGCCGGAGAAGTACTTCGGCACCGGCGGCGACCCGCTCAAGGCGTTCGCCATCTGGGAGGGCGGTCTCGGCATCTGGGGCGCGGTCGCCGGCGGCGCGGTCGGCGCGTGGATCGCCGCCCGCCAGCTGGGCATCCCGTTCGCGGTGGTGGCCGACGCCCTCGCGCCGGGCCTGCCCCTCGCGCAGGCGATCGGCCGGCTCGGCAACTGGTTCAACAACGAGCTGTACGGCGGCCGCACCACCCTGCCCTGGGGCCTGGAGATCCACCGGATGGACCCGGACAACCCGGGCCAGGCGCTGCGCGACGACGCCGGGCAACCCATCCTCGAGGAGGGCCTCTACCACCCCACCTTCGCCTACGAGGCGCTGTGGAACGTGGGCGTCGCCGCCCTGGTCCTCCTCCTCGACCGCCGGCTCAAGCTGGGCCGCGGCCGGGCCTTCGCGCTGTACGTGATGGGCTACACCGCCGGCCGGTTCTGGATCGAGATGATGCGTACCGACGAGGCGAACACGATCCTCGGCGTACGCCTGAACGTGTGGACCGCGGCGGTCGTCTTCCTCGGCGCGCTGATCTACTTCCTGCGGGTGCGCGGCCCCCGCGAGTACCTGATCCCGGTCGGCGCGGCGGCGACGCCCGCGCCCGACTCCGACGTGTCCCAGGTCGACCTGTCGGCGCAGGAGGCGGGTTCCCGCCCGGCCGCGCCGGAGGGGTACCGGGTGGTCGACGAGGAGCAGTTCCGGCGCTGGCGGGAGACCGGCGAGGTGCCGCCCGAAGCGGCGACCGGCGGCGACCGGCCCGACGAGGCCGACCAGCCCGGTGACGGGCGTGCCGGCGCGCCGACCGACCCGACCGACCGGGCGCCGGAGCCGGCGCACCGGGCGGCGG
>JAEYGD010000531.1 GCA_023402505.1 Actinomycetes bacterium | reverse complement strand
GGACGGGGGCGTCGGGCCGGGCGGAGGTGACGTGCCGGCGCACGGCGTCGACGGCGAAGACGAAACCGGTGGACTGTTCCATGGTCAACTCCCAACGGGTCGGGTGGTGGAGCGGACGACGAGCGCGGTGGGCAGCAGTACGTGCCGGTCCGCGGGGTCGGCCGGTGGGTCGAGCAGCAGGCGGGCGGCGATCCGTCCCTTCTCCTCGGCGGGCTGGCGGACGGTGGTGAGGCCGGCGGTGGCCGCCTCGGCCACGTCGTCGAAGCCGGTGACCGACACCGGCGGTCCGCCGGCGAAAGCGTCCAGCACGCCGAGGGCGAGCACGTCCGAGCAGGCCAGCACGGCCGTGGGCGGCTGGGCGGCGCCGCGCAGGGCGGCGACGGCGGCGGCGCCCGCCTGGCGGCTGTTGCCGGTGGCGTTGAGCACGGTCAGCTCCGGCCAGGGAACACCCACCTCGGCGAACGCGTCGGCGAAGCCGGCGAGCCGGTCCCTGGTCGTGGGGTGCGGGGCCGCCCCGGCGTCGGCGAGTCGCAGTGTCCCGCCGGGTGCGTCGGGCACGACCGAGTCGCCGAGCAGGGCCACCCGCCGGTGGCCGAGGGCGGCCACGTGCCGGGCGATCTCGCGCGCGGCGGCGCGCTCGTCGATGCCGACGTAGCGCTCGTCGGGGCCCGGCGCGGTGGTGACGTAGGGCAGGCCGCGGGCTCGGATGGTGTCGAGTGCCCAGCTCTCGTGGCCGGCGCAGTAGATGCAGAAGCCGTCCACCGCGGCGTTCTCGATCGCGCGGCGGGCGCCGGCCGCTTCGCCGGACAGCGGGACGAGCAGCAGGCTGGTGCCGTGCTCCTCGGCGGCGGTGGCGACACCGGCGAGGAAGCGGACGGCGAACGGGTCGGTGAAGGCGTACGACAGCTGCGAGGTGAACAGGACGCCGATCGCGCCCGCGTAGCCACGCCGCAGCGAGCGCGCGGTCGGGTTGGGGCCGGCGTAGCCCATCTCGCGCGCGGTGGCGAGGATCCGCTCGCGCAGTGCCGCGGAGAGCTGGTCAGGCCGGGTGTACGCGTTGGACACCGTGCTGCGTGACACTCCCACCGCGTCGGCCACGGCCTGCAGGGTTGGCTTCACCGGTCACCTCTGGATCGATTCAGTCTGGATCGATCCAGAGACTATCCGCACAGGTCGTCGTCCGTCAATGCGAATGCGGGTGGGCGGGCCCCTACTGCGCGGGCAGGTCGTCCAGCATGCGGCCGAGGAGCTCCGGTGTCCGCTCCGGCGGCTGCGCCTCCACGCACAGCCGCTCCATCGCCACCGCGTAGTGGTCCAGGTCCTCGCGCTTGTCGAGGTAGAGCGCACTGGTGAGCTGCTCGATGTAGACGATGTCGGGCAGGTCCGCGTCACCGAAGCGCAGGATGGAGAACGCGCCGCCGGCGGCGGCGTGCCCGCCGGCCGAGAACGGCATGACCTGGAGCCGCACGTTCGGCGACTTCGTCGCCTCGATCAGGGCCACCAGTTGCTCACGCATGACCCGTGGGCCACCGATCGGCCGGCGCAGTGCCGCCTCGTCGACGACGGCCCACAACTGGGGCGGATTCTCCCGGCTCAGCAACCGCTGTCGCTGCATGCGCAGGGCGACGCGACGGTCGATCTCCGCCGCCGCGGCCCGGCCGTGGCCGAGGAGCACGACGGCCCGCGCGTACTCCCGGGTCTGCAACAGACCGGGCACGAACTGCACCTCGTACGTGCGGATCAGGGCGGCTGCCGCCTCCAACCCGAGGTACGCCTGGAACCACGACGGCAGCACGTCGCCGTAACGGTGCCACCAGCCGGGGCTGTTCGCGTCCCGGGCGAGCTTGAGCAGCACCTCCCGCTCCTGCTCGTCGGTGACCCCGTAGAGGGTGAGCAGGTCGGCGACGTCACGCTCCTTGAAGCCGACCCGCCCCAGCTCCATCCGGCTGATCTTCGACTCGGAGGCACGGATCTCCCAGCCGGCGCCCTCGCGGGTCACCCCGCGGGACTCACGCAGCCGGCGCAGCTGCGCGCCGAGCATCATGCGCAGGACGGTCGGGCCGGTCGCCGGGCCGCCCTCGGCCGGAATCGTCGCCACTGCCGCCCCTCCGCAGGCCGGACCTCACGGGAGCCGGGCACCCCCACCCGACCGACGTGTAAGCATGCCATGAACGGTCGGTGAGGGGAATCTTCCCTACGGCGGGGCGGCGGGTCAGCCGATCAGGTGGTCGAAGTCGCCGTCCCGGGCCCCCAGGACGAAGGCCGCGATCTCGTCCACCGTGTAGATGAGCGCCGGGCCGTCGGGGTGCCGGGAGTTGCGGACCGCGATGCCCGCGCCGCCGGGGAGTGGGGCCAGCTCGACGCAGTTGCCGCTGGGGTTGCTGCGGCGACTCTTTTGCCACCGGAGCGGTGGCAGCTTGTGGATCGGAACGCCGTTGGGTGGCGGCTGCATGCGCGTCCTTCGCTTCCTGCACGTGCATCTGCTATTGCATCTGCATCGGACAGCGAGCATGATAGCGGACATGAGTGGTGTCGAGCCGCTCACTTTCAGTCACCTGAACCTGGGCCGCGACCAGGTAAAACACGGGGTCGGTGACCGCCGGCGGAGCCGGGGGCGTCGGGACGGGAGGACTCGTGCCGGATCCGCTGACGATCGCGTCCGGCATCTGCGCCGCAGGCGCCCTGGTCTCGTCGTGGCAACTGCACCGCCGGGCGGTGCGCGCCGAGGCCGAGATCGACGCTCTGCAGGCCGAGCTCGCCGCCGAGCGGCACGCCGCCAGCCACGACCCGCTCACCGGGCTGCCCAACCGGCGCGCCTTCTACCGGCTGGCCGCCGCGCTGCTGACCCGGACCGACGGGCAACCACTGATCGCCGTCGTCCTCGACCTCGACGACTTCAAGCAGATCAACGACCGCTACGGGCACGCGGCCGGCGACCAGGTGCTGATCAGCGTCGCCCAGCGGCTCGCCGCCTTCGCCGGTGACGACCCGGTGACCCGGCTCGGTGGCGACGAGTTCGCCGGGCTGCTCACCAGCCCGGGCGCCGACCGGCGATGGCTCGACCACGCCACCTGCCGGCTGCGCGACGTCGTGGCCGCACCCATCCCCCTGCGGGGGGTGAGCCTGCGGGTGACCGCCTCGATCGGGCTGGCTCCGGTCACCTGCCCGGGCCAGCTGACCGAGGCACTGGACCGGGCCGACGCGGCGATGTACCAGGCGAAGAGCATCGGGTCGTCCCGCCCGTACCGGCAACTGCTCGACAGCGCGGGCGCGGCCGACCGCTGACCACGTCGGTCGGCCCCCCGCCACGACGTGTCCCGCGCCCGGAGCCGGGGTATGTCGGCGAGGTCCACCGACCGCTGCCGGGAGGTTCCCGCCGTGACCCCGATCCGGGCCCTGGTCCTCAACTGCACGCTCAAACGCTCCCCCGCACCGTCCAGCTCGGAGGTGATCGGCCGCGAGGTGCTCGACGCCCTGGGCGAGCAGGGCGTCGACGGAGAACTGATCCGCGTCGTCGACCACGACGTACGGTTCGGCGTCTCGACCGACGAGGGCGACGGCGACGGATGGCCGTCCATCCGGTCGAAGCTACAGGCCGCACAGATCCTGATCATCGCCACACCGATCTGGCTCGGCCAACCGTCCGCCGTCTGCAAGATGGTGCTGGAGCGCCTCGACGCCGAACTCTCCGAGACCGACGAGCAGGGGCGGCTGCGCACGTACGGCAAGGTCGCCGGCGTGGCGGTGGTCGGCAACGAGGACGGCGCCCACCACACCATCGGCCAGGTGCAGCAGGCACTCAACGAGGTGGGGTTCACCTGCCCGGCCGCCGGGGCGACGTACTGGGTCGGCGAGGCGTTGCACAAGGTCGACTACATCGACGCCCGCCCGAAGCCGGACACCACCGGCCGGACGACCAAGGCACTCGCGCTCAACAGCGCGCACCTGGCCCGGCTACTGGCCGAGCGGCCGTACCCGCCGCCGGACACCACCGGCGCCGTCGGCCCCAGCCGCGAGCCCGCCTGACCCGGCCGGCGCGCCCGAGCCGCAGGCCCCGCGGGCCCCGGC
>JAEYGD010000518.1 GCA_023402505.1 Actinomycetes bacterium | reverse complement strand
GCGCTCGACCTGCCCGACGCGGGCGACCCGGTCGCCCTGCACTCCCGCCTGGTCGGCCGGCCGGACAGCGCCGCAACGGCCGCGTCCTAGCACTCCGGGCGCGGCGCCGCGCGGACGGGCGATGCCGAGTGCCGGCCGGACGGGGGCGACCCGCCCGGCTCGCCGATCACTGATCAGATCCGGTCGAGCAGAGGCGTGACCCGCAGACCGCCGGGCGTTACTTGAGCTGGCCGGCGGTCAGACCGGTCTGGATCTGGCGCTGGAACAGGATGTAGACGAACAGCACCGGCAGCGTGGCGATGGTCAGACCGGCGAAGAGGCCGCTGTAGTCGCCCTGGTACCCCTGGCTGACGGCCAGTGCGGTGAGCCCCTGGGCCAGCACCCACTTGGAGTCGTCGCCCTGCATCAGCACCTGGGGCAGGATGAACTGGTTCCAGTGGCTGAGGAAGTTGAAGATCGCGATGCTGATCAGTCCCGGTCGCGCCATCGGCAGCATCACCCGGAAGAAGAGCCGGAAGTGGCCGCAGCCGTCCATCAGCGCGGCCTCCGCCACCGCGGTCGGCAGCGTCCGGAAGAAGGCGGTCAGGAAGAAGACCGTGAACGGCAGCGAGTAGGCGGCGTAGACCAGCATCAACCCGGTCCAGGTGCCGAACAGGCCGGCGTTGCGCACCACGAAGAACAGCGGCACCAGGGCCAGGAAGACGGGGAACATCATCCCGCCGACGAACAGGTAGTAGAGGAACTGCCGGCCACGGAACTCGTACCGGGCGAAGACGTACGCGGCCGTGGCACCCAGCAGCATCGTCAGGGTCAGCGAGCCGCTCACCACGATCGCGCTGTTCAGGAAGTACCGGCCGATGTGCGCCTCGGTCCAGGCCCGCACCCAGTTCTCGAGCCGCAGCGCGCCGGGCACCCCCCACGGATC
Organism: Actinomycetes bacterium; assembly: GCA_023402505.1. Lineage (GTDB taxonomy): Bacteria > Actinomycetota > Actinomycetes > Mycobacteriales > Micromonosporaceae > Micromonospora. The sequence goes on along the minus strand of JAEYGD010000518.1, from coordinate 3,907 downwards.
GGACAGGATCTCGCTGTCGCTCTTGAACGAGCTGAGGAACATCCAGAGCAGCGGCAGCACGGTCAGCGCGCCCCAGACCAGCAGGAACCCGTGCGAGAAGACGTTGGCGCCGCCGGTCTCGCGGCGCGACCCCCGCTTCTGCGGCGCCGGCCGGCCCGCCGCGGCGGCGCCCTCGGTCGGGGTCTTGTCGAGGATGGTCACGAGTACTCGATCCGATCACGCTTGGCAGCCCGCAGGGCCAGCACCGCCACCGACAGGGTCAGGAAGAACAGCACGACGCCGATGGCCGAGGCGTACCCGAACTTGCTCTCGCTGCCGAACGCCGTCTCGTACATCCGCAGCCCGATCACGTCGGAGGAGAAGTTGGGACCGCCGTTGGTCATCTGCTGGATCAGGATGAACCCGTCGAGCGCCGCGATCGCCAGGTAGATCCAGGCGACCTGCACGGTGTCCCAGAGCAGCGGGATGGTGATCTTCCGCAGGGTGGTCCAGCGGGACGCTCCGTCGAGCATCACGGCCTCGTAGATGTCGCGCGGGATGGCCGACATGGCGGCGCCGAAGAGCACCACGTAGAAGCCGACGTTGGCCCACACCATCACCGCCAGCACGGCCCAGAACGCGGTGCGGGGGTCGCCGAGCCAGGTCGGCGCGGGCAGGCCGACGGCGCGCAGCGTGCCGTTGAGCAGGCCGCTGTTGGGGTGGTAGACCTCCTTCCAGAGCAGGGCGATGATGACCACCGAGAGCACCTGCGGAAAGAAGTAGATCATCCGGTAGACGGAGGTGCCGCGGACGCCGGTGACGCCGGCCCGCCCCTTGCGGCCGCCCATGCTGAGCATGGTGGCGAAGAAGAGGCCCAACCCGATCGTCACCACCGGCACCACGGCCAGCAGCCAGGCGTTGTTCTTGAGCGCGTTCCACACCCGGTCGTCGTCCAGCAGCGCCCGGAAGTTGGCCAGCCCCACCTGGTTCGCGTCGGCCGAGTAGCCCAGCCAGTCGGTGGTGGAGATCTGGAAGGCCTGCAGGTACGGCGAGATCACGAAGATGCCGTAGAGCAGCAGCGGCGGCACCAGGAACGTGATGATCAGCGGGTACTTGCCATGTCTCACGAGAAGGACCTACTCCTGAAGGCGGTTAGCCGGTGGGGACGGATGATCCGCCCCCACCGGCCGGTTGTCACGCGGCCCGCTTGTACTTCTTGATCGAGTTGTCCTGGGCGATCGTGTCGGCGCCCTTCTGGCACCGGTCGAGGAACTCGGCCGGGCCGATCCGGCCGCTGAAGAACTCGCCGCACGCCGCGTCGACGAGCTCGCGCTCCAGCTTCCGGTAGTAGTTGTTGTAGACCCAGTTGAAGCCGTTGCTGCCGGACGAGTCCAGCGCCTGCACCACGCTGGCGAGACCGAACGGCAGGTCGACGCCCTCGGTCGAGCCGGCCACCACGGTGAGGCTGGAGACCTTCCTGGTGAAGTCCTGGGCGCCCTTCTTGGACAGCATGATCCGGAAGTACTCCAGGCCACCGGCGACGTTCTTGGCCTTGGCGGGCACCATGAACGGCTCGCCGGCGGTGCCGCGGATCGCCTCGAACGGCAGCTTGTCGCCGCTGCCCAGGCTCGGCGTCGGCTGGAGCGTCATGTTGAAGCCCTCGGGCGTCACCTTCTTCTGCTCGCTCTCCAGCCAGGACCCGCAGGAGACGAAGGCGGCCTTGCCCTGGCACCACGCGGTCTGCGACTGCACGTGGTCGAGGCCCGGCGAACCGTCCAGGATGAACTTGTCCTTGACGATCTGGTGCCACGCGTCGGCCGCCGCCTTCATGGCGTCGGACTTCCAGGCGTTCGGCTCGAGGTTGTCGATCGCGGTGGCGACGGACGGCCCGCCGAACTTGATGGCGGTGGCGATCAGCGGCCAGCTCATGTAGCGGGGGTGCTTGCCGGCGTACGTCCACGGCGCGATGCCGGCGGCCTTGATCTGCTTGCAGAGCGCGATGTGCTCGTCCCAGGTCTTCGCGTACTGCCAGCCGCGGTCGGCGAACAGCTTGGTGGAGTGCCAGATGCCGTACGCCGTGTAGGTGTAGTTGAGCACCAGGAACTTGCCGTCGTAGGACCCGACCTCGACCGCGCCGGGCAGCAGCGTGTCCTTGACGCTCTTGCCCGGGATGTCGAGGCTCGGCGCGTTGAGCAACTCGCCCAGGTCGGCGATGGCGTTCTGGGAGACCAGCCCGTTGAAGTCGATCTGGCCGGCGCCGGAGTTGTTCACCACGTCCGGCGGGGTGCCGTCGACGAACCGCGGCTGGAGGGTCTTGTTGATCTCCTGGGTCGCCGAGTGCTTGATCGTGGCCTTCGGGTACTTCTCGGTGTACATGGCCTCGTGGGCCTTCGCGTACTCCTCGCCGAAGCCGCCGTTGAAGATGACCACCTCGAGCGGGGCGTCCTCCTTGACGCCGAGGGGGTTCTGCTCGCTCTTGGTGCCCTTGTGGGTGCCGGCGTCGCCGTCGCCGTCACCACCGCCGGTGGCGCAGCCGGCGAGCAGGCCGGCGGCGGGGGTGGCCAGGAGGCCGGCGGCGGCGGTGCGCCGCAGGATGTCACGCCTGTTCATGGTCGCTCCTCGGATCGGGTCTCCGGCGGCCGCCGGGCTTGGGGGTGGCGGGCCGTCGCGCGAGGCAGGGGGGAAGTTGTCTTCAGTTTGTCGAATATTGCTGAAGAATTTCTACGACAGGAGCGCCCGGACTTCAAGACCCGAACACCGAACCGTTACCGCCGGGGTCGCCTAGGCTAGCGGCCATGGGCCGACTGCGCCGGCTCGCGGCGGCCACCCCGCCGGACCGGGACCGCTACGTCGACCTGCTCCGGGCCCTCGCGATCGTGCTGGTGGTCCTCGGCCACTGGGCGATCGCCACCATCGGGTACGACGCGGCCGGCCGCCCGACCGGCCGCTCCGCGCTGCCCGACCTGCCCTGGGCGTACCCGCTGACCTGGGCGGTCCAGGTCATGCCGGTCTTCTTCCTGGTCGGCGGCTACGCCAACGCCGCCTCCCTGGCCGCCCACCGCGCCCGGGGCGGTGACGGCACCGGCTGGCTGCTTGGCCGCAGCGCCCGGCTGCTGCGGCCGACCAGCGTGCTGGTGCTCGTCCTGGCGGCCGGCGCCCTGGCCGCCCGGCTCCTCGGCGTCGAGCCGGCACTGGTCCGCACGGTGGTCTGGTTCGCCACCATCCCGCTGTGGTTCCTCGCCGCCTACCTGGTCGTGGTGCCACTGACCCCGGTGATGTACGCGCTGCACCGCCGCCACGGCCTGCTCGTGCCGCTGGCGCTGGCGGCCCTGGTGGCGGCAGGCGACCTGGGCCGCGCGCTCGGTCCGGCCGAGGCGGCCCTGCCCAACTACGTCCTCGGCTGGCTGGCCGTGCACCAACTCGGCTTCGCCTGGTACGACGCCCACCGCGAGCCGGGACGGGACCGGCGCACCGGCGTACGGAGCCGGCGGCTGCCGCTGTCCCGGCGGGCCGGGTGGACAGCCCTGCTGGGCGGCCTCGCGGTGGCGGCGCTGCTGACCGGACCCGGCCCCTACCCGGTCAGCATGATCAACGTCCCGGGCGAGCGGCTGGACAACGCCGCGCCGCCCAGCCTCGCGCTGCTCGCGGTGGCCACCGCGCAACTCGGGCTGATCCTGCTGCTACGCGGGCCCGCGCGCCGGTGGTTGCACCGCGACCGCCCCTGGCTGGCGGTGATCGCGGTGAACGCCGTCGTGCTGACCGTCTTCCTGTGGCACCTGAGCGCGGCGATCCTCGTGGTCGGCGGCCTGGACGCGGTGGGGTCGCTGCCGACGCCACCGGCCGGCTCGGCCGCCTGGCTGGCCTGGCGGATCCCGTGGGTGCTGCTGCTCGCGGCGGTGCTGGCCGTCCTGGTCGCCGTCTTCGGGCC
>JAEYGD010000487.1 GCA_023402505.1 Actinomycetes bacterium | reverse complement strand
CCGGTGGGCCGGTCCGTGCCCGGCGCCCGGGGGCGCGGGGCGGCGGACCCGTCCGGCGGAGCGGGCCGGGCGAAGGTGGGGCCGGTGCCGGGCGACGCGACCCCGGCGGAGGGCGGCGGATCCGGTGGCCCGGGCCGGCCGGCGGGGGATGTCGCCGGCACGGACTTCCCGGCCGGGCCGATGGCCGGGAGCGCGAGCCGGAAGTGCGTTCCGGTGCCGGGTGCGCTCGCCACGCTGAGCCGGCCGCCGAGCAGGCGGGCGTTCTCCCAGGCGATGGCCAGGCCCAGGCCGCTGCCCCGGCCGGAGCGGGCCGGATCGGCCTTGTAGAAGCGGTCGAACAGCCGCGGCAGGTGCTCGGCGGGGATGCCCGGGCCGTCGTCGCCGACGTCGAAGACCACCTCCGGGCCGGCCCGCTCGACGCTCGCCCGGATCTCGTGGCCGCCGTGCTCGACCGCGTTGGCGACGAGGTTCGCGAGGACGCGCTCCAGCCGGCGCGGGTCGGTCGGCAGCTCGGCCGGCTCCGCGTCGACGACGACCCGCTCCGCCCACCCCCGCGACCGTACGATCGAGCGCAGCAGCGCGGCGGCGTCGACGGTGGCCACGACGAGCGCCTCCCGGCCCGCGTCCAGGCGGGAGATCTCCATCAGGTCCTCGACCAGCCGGCGCAGCCGGACCACGTCGGTGACCAGCACCTCGCCGGCGCGCCGGGCGTCGCCGGGCAGCCGGTCCAGGTGGTCGCGCAGCAGCGAGGCCGCGGCCACCAGGGCGGTCACCGGGGTACGCAGTTCGTGCGCGACGTCGGCGGTGAACCGCCGCTCCCGGGCCTGGGCCCGCGACAGCGCCTCGATGCGGTCCTGCAACGCCTCGGCCATCTCGTTGAACGACGCCGCCCAGACGCTGAACTCGTCCCGGCCCCGCACCGGCAGGCGGGTGGCGAGCAGCCCTTCGGTGAGCGCCCGGGCGGCCCGGCTGGCCCGGCCGACCGGGTCCAGGGTGCGGCGGGCGAGGGCGTGCCCGACCGCCGCGGCCAGCAGCACCACCAGGATCCAGCCGGCCAGCAGCGCGGTGCGCAACTGGTCGAGGTCCGCCGCGATGCCGTCCTCGACGGTGACCACGTACAGCTCGGCGGTCGAGCCGGGTACGCGACCGCCGACCACGAGCAACCGGGGCCGGGCGGACGGCGCGGACCGTTCGTAACCGAGCTGCCCGGCCGCCACCGTCGCGCGCAGCCGGGCGCCCAGGCGCGGCGCGTAGGCGGGGTTGGACGGGTACGCCTCGCCGTCGACGAGGACCACGTGCCGGCCGCTGCCCTCGAAGCTGGCGAGCAGGTCGACGCGGCGGCGGTCGGTCAGCGGCGCGAACTGTCCGGCGAGCACCAACTGGTAGCGGGCGTCGGCGGCGGCCTGCTGCACCGAGGCGTCGAAGCGGGCCTGGCGCAGCAGCGCGTACGAGCCGCCGGCGAGCAGCCCGGCGGAGACACCGGCGACGAGCACGAACGCCACGGTCAGCCGGCGGCGCAGGCGACCGGGGACCACCGGGTCCGCTGTCCGCACCGGCACCTCCCCTCAGTCCGGGGTCAGCTTGTAGCCGGCGCCCCGGACCGTCCGGAGCAACCGGGGGTTCGCCGGATCGTCCTCGATCTTGGCGCGTAGTCGCTGAACGGCCACGTCGACGAGCCGGGAGTCACCGAGGAAGTCGTGGTTCCACACCCGCTCCAGCAGCAGCTCCCGGGTGAAGACCTGGCCGGGCCGGCGGGCCAGCTCCAGCAGGAGGCGGAACTCGGTGGCCGTCAGGGCGAGGTCCCGCCCCTGCTTGCGGGCCACGAAACCGGCCGGGTCGATCTCCAGGCCGCCGACCTCGATGGCCGTCCGCGTGGGCGGGGCGGCCACCCGGCGCAGCACCGACCGGACCCGGGCGACGAGTTCCGGCAGGTCGAACGGCTTGCGCAGGTAGTCGTCGGCGCCGCATTCGAGCCCGACGACCACGTCGATGGTGTCGGTGCGGGCGGTCAGCATGAGGATCGGCACCTGGCTGGTGCGCCGGATCTCCCGGCAGACCTCGAAACCGTCCAGGCCGGGCAGCATGACGTCCAGCACGATCAGGTCGACCGGTCCGGCCCGCCACGCGGCGAGGCCGGAGCGGCCGTCCACGGCGGTGTCCACCCGGAAGCCGGCGTGCCGCAGGCCGAGGGCGGTGACCTCGCGGATCGAGGCGTCGTCCTCGACGACCAGCACGCGGCCTTCCATGCTGCGAGGGTAGCCCCGCGACGACCCGGGCCGACCTGGCGAAACGGCCGGTGTGGGAGGCCCGGCCGGCGCCGGGCCCCCCACGGTCCTCAGTCCTGCCACCGGTGCGCGACGTCGAGGACGATCCGGCTGTGCGTGCCGGGTCCGGTCAGGACGAACACCCGGAACGGCAGCCGCGCCCGCACTCCCACCGCGAAGGTGGTGTAGCCCTCGAAGCTGCCGGCGAACACGACGTCGCGCAGCGTCGGGTAGCGCAGCACGTTGGCGGTGTGCTCGCCGACCCGGTACGGGACGGTGGCCACGTGCCCGTCGTCGTACGCCGGGGCCCGCAGCGAGACCCGCAGCAGTTCCGGGCCGGCGGTGTACGGCGACAGCGCGAGCCCTTCGCCCTCGGTCCACGTCTCGCCGTAGGTGACCGCGTAGCCGTTCACCGGGCCGGCGAACTCGAAGACCACCCGGTCGAAGCAGTCGTGCCGCCCGGTGCGTACGTCGACCAGCGGCGCGCTGCTCAGCGAGCCCGCCTCCCGGGGCAGGCTGCCCCAGGTGAGCCCGCAGTACGGCGCGGCGGCCGCCGTCGCCGCCCGGGTCGTCGTGGTCGCGGCGGTGCCGGTGCCCGCGCCGGTGACCAGCCCGGCGAGTACGACCACCAGCACGGTGAGCCCAGTCCTGATTCGCATGTTTCTCCTCCTGCCGTTCACGCCCCGGCGTGACCGTCCGGAGCGTCCGCGTCCGGCGCCGTGCGGGAGCCGGTGTCGGGCCCGGCGCCGTCGGCGGACCTGGCTCCACCGTGCGGCTTCCCCGGCACGGCAGCTTCGCCGTGCCGTAACGCCCACGTAACAGCAGGTCGGAGTGGTCGCAGTGGTGCTGGGCGGCGGAAACCCGGTCCGCCGGTATGACGGTTCCGCTATGTCGGGCATCGGCGGCGTTCGATTTAGCATCCACGTACATCGATGGCTGACGGCGGGATGCCGCCGACAACCCAGGGGAGTGAGATGCTCAGAAGACAACTGCTGCGCGCAGCCGGAGCCGTACTGGCGGCGGTGATCGCGGCGGCCGGGGTGCAGATCGCCACCGGTGCCCCGGCAGCAGCCGCCCGCACCGTCTACTACGACGCGAGCCGGGCCGGCGAGTTCCGCACCAACTTCGACCAGGCCGCCCAGATCTGGAACGGCTCGGTCACCAACGTCCGGCTGGTCCCGCGTACGCCGGGCAACATCACGATCTACGTCGACAGCGGCTGGCCGCGGGCGCAGACCACCAGCCTCGGCAACGGCCGGATCTGGATGGGCTGGACCGCCGTCAACCAGGGGTACGACCGCACCCGGATCGCCGCCCACGAGATCGGCCACATCCTCGGCCTGCCCGACCGGCGTACCGGCCTGTGCTCCGACCTCATGTCCGGCAGCAGCGCGCCCGTGTCCTGCCGCAACGCGTACCCCAGCGCCACCGAGGCGTCCCGGGTGAACTCCCTGTTCGCCGGCAGCGCCGCCAGCGTCGAGGCCGCGACCTTCACCTGGGAGTCCGACGAGGTCACCCCGCTGGTGGTGGGTGGCCGGCCGGCCACCGAGAACTACCCGTGGATGGTCTACACCTCCGGCTGCACCGGCACCCTGATCAAGGCCAACTGGGTGGTCACCGCGAAGCACTGCCCGACGCCGACCTCCGTGCGGGTGGGCAGCATCAACCGCAGCAGCGGCGGCACCGTGGTCCGGGTCAGCCGGGCCGTCAACCACCCCTCGATCGACGTCAAGCTGATGCAACTGGCCAGCTCGGTGTCGTACGCCCCGGCGCCCATCCCGACGACGTCCGGCGCCGTCGGCACCGCCACCCGGATCATCGGTTGGGGCCAGACCTGCCCGACCCGGGGCTGCGGCTCGGCGCCGACCGTCGCGCACGAGCTGGACACGTCCATCGTGTCGGACAGCCGGTGCATCGGCATCAACGGCACGTACGAGATCTGCACCAACAACACCAACGGCAACTCCGGCGCCTGCTACGGCGACTCCGGCGGCCCGCAGGTGCGCAGGATCAACGGCGTGTGGAACCTGATCGGCGCCACCAGCCGCGCCGGCAACAACAACTCGACGTGCGCCACCGGCCCGTCGATCTACGGTGACCTGCCGTCGATCCGCTCCTGGATCAACACGCAGGTCGGCGGCCTGCCCGCCTGACGGTGAGCAAGGGCCTCCCGGGCAACGCCTCGCGTCGCACGGGAGGCCCTTCGCCGCGCCGGCGTCGGCCGGGTAGGGCGCCGCGCCGGCGTCGCCACGGTGCCGCGCCGGGCCGGTGCGGTGACACCGCGCGCACAGCGAGTGCGGTACGGTGCCACCACGCCGACCCCCTCCGAGGTGAACATGCCTGCCGTGGCCGCGCTCGCCCTCGCCCTGGCGCTCGCTCCCGCCCCCACGCCCGCCACCTCCGGCTCGCCCTCCGGCGGCCTCGTCGGAGACCTGCTCGGCGGTGTCGGCGGACTGGTGGGCGATCTGCTCGGTGGCGGCAGCAGCCCCACGCCGGGAGCCACGCCGAGCGTCGGCCCGACCTCGTCGCCCGCCGCCCCCACCCGGCCGGCCCCGCCGACCGGTGTGCAGCCGCCACCGGCGACG
>JAEYGD010000421.1 GCA_023402505.1 Actinomycetes bacterium | reverse complement strand
CGACCGGGGTGGCGACGGCCGCGTACGCCGCGGTGGCGGCGTCGCGCAGCCCGGCGGCGAGCTCCCGGCCCCGCACCGCGGGCACGGCGGCCACCGCGTCGGCGAAGCCGCGCAGGATCTGCGACAGGATCACCCCCGAATTGCCCCGGGCGCCGAGCAGCGCGCCCCGGGCCAGCAGCCGCAACGCGTGCCCGTGCGGGGTGGGCCCGTCGCCGGGCAGCGTCGCCAGGTCCATCGCGAGCGCCGCCTGCGCCGAGGTGAGCGTGAGCACCAGGTTGGTGCCGGTGTCACCGTCGGGCACCGGGTAGACGTTCAGCTCGTCGATCTCGCCCTGGTGGCGTTTCAGGGCGGCCAACCCGACCACGCACCAGCGGCGGACCGCGGCGGCGTCGAGGGTGTCCAGCACGGCGAGTAGCCTACTGGCGCGCACCGACACGCGCCGGGGGCGGCGGCCGACCGCCCGGCGTGTCCGGCCGCACCGGGGGCGGTTGGTCGCCGGGGCGGTGTATCGGGTAACCTGGCCAGGTTGCCCGGGCAGCGCCTGGCGACCTCATGAACGTTTCAATCCCAGGAGTATCCCGTGGCTAGCGTGTGCGACGTCTGTGGCAAGGGACCGGGCTTCGGCCACAACGTGTCCCACTCGCACCGGCGGACCAACCGCCGCTGGAACCCGAACATCCAGTCGGTGCGGACCCCGGCCGGTGGCGGCAACACCAAGAAGCTGAAGGTGTGCACGTCCTGCATCAAGGCCGGCAAGGTCACCCGCGCCTGACGCGGTAACCGAGCTTCAAGAGCCGGCGGGCCCCCGAGGGCCCGCCGGCTCTTGCCGTGCCCGCACCCCGTCGCCGCACCCCATCGCCCGCGATCCTGCGCCTGCGACCCTCGGGGGGTGGTCCTGCCCGGTCAGCCAGGGTGCACAGGGAGCGGCGCGCCCACGCGGGGTCACAGGGTGCGCGCGAAGGAGATGCAGCCGGGGGCGTCCTTGTAGAAGCCGAAGTTCGGGATGCGCTCGTAGCCGGACGAGCTGTACAGCGCGATCGCCTCGGGCTGCCGGTCGCCGCACTCCAGCACGATCCGCTTGCGGCCCTGCTCGCGGGCCGAACGTTCCACCGCCGCCAGGACCGCCCGGGCCACGCCCCGGCCCCGCGCCGCCGGTGCGACGTACATCCGCTTCAGCTCGGCGACCTCCCCCGCGTCGCCGTGGCTGCGCCACCCACCGCACCCCGCCGGCTCGCCGTCGAGCAGGGCGACCAGGAACGTTCCGGCGGGCGGCTCGAACTCGCCCGCGTCCACCGGGGTGTCGTCGCCGCTGCCCCCGTACCGCTGGCCCAGGTCGGCCAGCGCGGCGCGGATCAACCGCTGCGCCACCGGCGAGTCGAACCGGGCGGCGTGGATCTCCAGGTTCTGCTGCACCAGTAAAGGGTACGACCGCCGCGAGCCCTTACCGGAAGTGGTCCCAGCCGGTGACGCCCTCCCACGGCCGGCCGTCGACGGTCACCCCGGAACCCGCCGTGACCTCGCCGATGGGCCGCCAACCCGCCGGCAGGGCCGCCGCGCGGGGGAAGGTCGCCGCGAGGGCGTGGTCCTCGCCGCCGGCCAACAACCAGGTGTACGGGTCGACGCCGAGCGCCTGGGCGGCGTCCCGCATCTGCGGGGGCACCTCGAACGCCTCCCGCCGCACGTCCACCGCGACCCCGCTGGCCCGGGCCACGTGGCCGAGATCGGCCAGCAGCCCGTCCGACACGTCGATCATGGCGGTCGCGCCCGCCCGGGCCGCCTCCGGTCCGGCGGCGTACGGCACCTCGGGCCGCCGGTACGCCTCGACCAGCAGCCGCGGCGTCCGGAAACCCCGGGACAGCACAGTCAGGCCGGCCGCCGCGTACCCGGTCCGCCCGGCGAGGGCCACCACGTCGCCCGGACTGGCACCGGCCCGGGTCACCGGCGAGCGGCCCTCGAGATCGCCGAGCGCGGTCACCGCGACGGTCAGCGTGGGACTCCCCGACATGTCCCCACCGACCACGCTGGCCCCCACCGACGCCGCCTCGGCGGCCAGCCCGTCCGCCAGCTCCTCGGCCCAACCGGTCGGCAGTTCCCCGGGCATGCAGAGGGCGACCAGCAGTGCGGTCGGCCGGGCCCCCATCGCGGCGACGTCGGCGAGGTTGGCGGCCGCCGCCCGGTGGCCGATCTCCCGCGCACCCGACCAGTCGCGGCGGAAGTGCCGCCCCTCCACCAGCACGTCCGTGGAGGCGACGACCCGGGCATCCGGCGCCGCCACCACCGCCGCGTCGTCGCCGGGACCGAGCAGAACCGTCGATCCGTACGACAACCGGGCGGTCACCCGGTCGATCAGACCGAACTCACCCACTCCCACGACGCTGCTGCCGTGCTCGCTCACCGCTTCTCCTTGACCACCGATCGGGATCAGACCTGGTCCGTAAGGTACTTTCTCCCTTCGGGCCGCTCACGCAGCGGCGACGGACGGAGGTCTAGTCGTGGTTCAGGCGTACATCCTCATCCAGACAGAGGTCGGCCGGGCACGTGACGTGGCCGGTGAGATCGCCGACATCGCCGGCGTGGCCCGCGTCGACGCCGTCACCGGGCCCTACGACGTGGTCGTCCTCACCGAGGCGAACACCGTCGACGAGCTCGGCAAACTCATCGTCAGCAAGGTGCAGATGGTGCCCGGCATCACCCGCACCCTCACGTGTTCGGTGGTGCGCCTGTAAGTGGACAAGATGACCGACTCCTCTGTGACCGACGCCACCGGCGACGAGACCGCCGAGCCGACCGGCTCGCAGCGGCCCGGCCGGGACCGGTCCACCCGCGGCGCGGCGCTGATCGCGACCGCGGTCGCGCTGCCGGTGACCCTGCTGGTCGGCGCGCTGGCGTTCATCCGTCTCGCCCCGGACCAGCCGGCGGTCGAGCCGAGCCCGTCGGCGAGCGCACCCCGGGCACAGTCCACGACGCCGGTCGAGATGGCCGCCCCGGCCCTGGCCGAGCGCCCCGCCGTCGTCTGCCGCGCCCTGCTCTCCCAGCTCCCGTCGACCGTCCGGGACCTGGCTCAGCGGCCGGTCACCGCCGGGGCGGAGCAGAACGCCGCGTACGGTGACCCGGCGCTCACCGTCGCCTGCGGCGGCCCGGAGCCGACCGTGGGCGCCACCGACCACCTCTGGGTGGTCAACCAGGTCTGCTGGCACGGTGTCGAGGCGGACGGTGCGATGGTGCTCACCACCGTCGACCGGGAGACCGCAGTGACGGTCCGGGTCCCGACCGACTACCAGCCCCCGCTGCAGTGGGTCTCCGAGATCTCGGACACGATCGTCGCCTCGGTCCCCTCCGGCGGCGAATCCCCCAGCGGCTGCACAGCCTGACCCCCACCCCGCCCCCACCCCGCCCCCTCCGCGCCACCTCCGCACCCCGCACCCCACCCCTCCGGCCCACACATACACCGAAAGAGAGGCTATTCGCGCTCGGATAGCCACTCTTTCGGTGTAAGTGTGCGGATCTTGCGGGGCGGCGCGGTGGGTGGATCTTGCGGGGCGGCGCGGTGGGCGGATGGCGCGGTGGGCGGGTGCGGGCGGCGTGGTGGGGGCGGGGTCAGTGGAGGCCGACGCCTCGGTGCAGGGCGGTACGGATCAGCCGGTTGACCAGTTTCGGGTACTCCAGCCCGGACGCCGCCCACATCCGCGGGAACATCGACGACGGCGTGAAGCCCGGCATCGTGTTGATCTCGTTGAGGTAGACGTCCAGCTCCGGGGTGACGAAGAAGTCGACCCGGGCCAGGCCGGCGCAGTCGAGCGCGGTGAACGCGCGGACCGCGTACTCCTGGACCTGGCGGCTCACCCGGTCGGGCAGGCCGGCGGGGATGTCGTACTCGCAGGCCGAGTCGGCGTCGATGTACTTCGCCTCGAAGTCGTAGAAGTCGTAGTCCCCGACGACGCGGACCTCGGCGAGCACGGACGCCTCGGGCGCCCCGCCCGACTCGCCCTCCAGCACTCCGCACTCGATCTCCCGGCCGACGACCGCGCCCTCGACGAGCACCTTGGGGTCGATCTGGCGGGCCACGGCGACCGCGTCGTCCAGGTCCGCCCAGTCGCTGACCTTGGTGATCCCGAAGGACGAGCCGGCCCGCGCGGGCTTGACGAAGACGGGCAGGCCGAGGCGGCGCTTGTCCTCTTCGCTCAGGGTCATGCCGCTGCGGAGGACGGCGTACGGGCCGACCGGGATCCCCTCCACCGCGCAGAGCTTCTTGGTGAACTCCTTGTCCATGGCGGCGGCGGAGGCGAAGACGTTCGCCCCGACGTACGGGATGCCGGCCATCTCCAGCATGCCCTGGATGGTGCCGTCCTCGCCGTACGCGCCGTGCAGGACCGGGAAGACGACGTCCACGCCGGCGAGTGCCCGGGGACCCTCGGTCGGATCGAGCACCATGAGCCCGTTGCCGGTCGGGTCGGCGCGTAGCACGACGTCGGCGCCGGACTCGGCGGTGATCTCCGGCAGCCGCCGGGAGTTGATCGCGAGCTGGGCCGGGTCGCCGCTGGTCAGGACCCACTGGCCGGCGCGGGTGATGCCGACCGGGACGACCTCGTACTCGTCGGGGTCGAGGGCCGTCAGCACGCTCCCGGCGCTGACGCAGGAGATGCCGTGCTCCGGGCTGCGTCCGCCGAAGACGATCGCCACGCGGGTCCTGCCTGGGGTGCTCATCGGCCCTCACCTCTTCGTCCGCTGGTCGGGTCCGCCGGTGCGCTCACCCGGTTGACCTTACTGTGCGTGGCGAGGGTCGGCGGCCGATACCCGGGGAGAGCCGGGAGCGTCAGCAACCGGTCGATGTGGCATACACGGTGTGTAACTGGACGTGCGCGCCCACCACGACCCGGCCGGGCCCGTTACGCTGCTCGTCCTATGAGCTCCGACGCCCTCATCGAGTCGCTCGCGGCGGCCCTGGACGCCCGCCCGGACGACCTGCCGCTCCGCCTGCACCTGGCCACGTTGCTGCTGGACGCCGGCCGGGGTGGCGAGGCGATCGCGCAGATCGCCCAGGCGCTCGCCCGGGACCCGGGCAACGACCAGGCGCAGGCGCTCATGCAGCGGGCGCTGACCGGCGCCGTACCCCCGCCGGCGGCTCCGGCCGCGACCGGCCCGCAGCCGCCGGCGCAG
>JAEYGD010000466.1 GCA_023402505.1 Actinomycetes bacterium | reverse complement strand
GCACCGCGGCGAGGTGCCGGCCGGTCCCGGCCCCGGCGTCGACCACCAGGGGGTACGCCTCCGAGCCGGGTCCGGGTGTCGCCGCCGGCCGGGTGGCGGGCCCGGAACGGGCGTCGCGGTAGTCGGCGACGGCCTCGGCGGCGGCCGCGGCCAGCGCGGCGGAGACGAGGTCGTAGTGGCCGGCGGCCAGGAAGTCGGCACGGGCGGCGACCATCTCGGCGGTGTCCCCGGCGTGCGGAGCGCGGCCGGCGAGCAGGTTCACGTACCCCTGCCGGGCCACATCGAAGCTGTGCCGGCGCGGGCAGCGGAGCACCCGGGCGGTGCCGGCGGTGGTCCCGGTCAGCGGCTCGCCGCAGACCGGGCAGCGCAGCCGGTCGAGGATGCGGTCGTCCACCTCAGTCACCGGCCCGTTCGCCGGTGAGCCGGGTGACGACCCGGTGGGTCAGCGCGTCCAGCGCGGTGATCTCCTCGGGGGTGAGCAGGTCGATCAGGTGGCGGCGGACGGCGGCGACGTGGCCCGGCGCGGCGGCCTCGATCGCCCGGCGGCCCTCGGGGGTGAGGACGACGATCGACCCGCGGCCGTCGGTGGCGCACTCTTCGCGGGTGACCAGGCCGCGCTGCTGCATCCGGCTCAGGTGGTGGGAGAGCCGGCTGCGGGACCAGAGCATCCGGTCGGCCAGTTCGCTGAGCCGGAGCCGCTGGTCGGGGGTCTCGGAGAGGTCGGAGAGGACGTCGTAGTCCGGTTCGGAGAGTCCGGAGTCGCGCATGAGCTGGCGGGACAGTTCGAGGTCGAGCAGCCGGCGCATCCGCCGGTAGCCCCGCCACGCGCGTTGTTCGCGCTCGTCCAGCCAGCGTGGTTCGTCCATGTCCCCGATCCTACCGCCCTTGTTGACATGTCATCTACTAGCCGCATAGGTTGATGACATGTCAACAACAATCGCCGAGGCGATGCTCGACGAGCTCGCCCGCCTGGCCACCGCACTCGCGCCGCTGCGGGTGGCGGCGTGAACCCCCGGCTGTGGGAGCTGTTCGGGCGCAGCGGGCGCGGCGTGCTGGTCACCCTGCGCCGGGACGGCCGGCCGCAGCTGTCGAACGTCGACTACCTGACCGAAGCCGGGCTGATCCGCTGCTCCACCACCGGTGACCGGGCGAAGGTACGCAACCTGCGGCGTGACCCCCGGGCCAGCTTCCACGTCACCACACCCGACGGCGGGGCGTACGCGGTGGCCGAGGGAACCGTCACCCTCACCCCGCCGGCCGCCGCGATCGACGACGCCACGGTCGACGAGCTGGTCGAGGTGTACCGCGGGATCCGCGGCGAGCACCCGGACTGGGCGGACTACCGGGCCGCGATGGTCGCCGACGGCCGCCTGGTGCTCCGGCTCACCGTCGAGCGGGGGTACGGGTGGCGGCCGTGACCCGGCCGACGCTCCGCCGAGTCCGGCCCGGTGCCCCGTCCCGGTCCGACTAGGGTCTGACCATGGTCGCCACTATCCGGTACGAGGACATCGTCAAGGTCCCGAAGGCGCTGCTGCACGACCACCTCGACGGTGGTCTGCGGCCGGCGACGATCGTCGAACTGGCCGCCGAGGTCGGCCACGAGCTGCCGGCCACCGACCCGGAGGCCCTCGGCCGCTGGTTCGTCGAGGCCGCCGACTCGGGTTCGCTCGAGCGCTACCTGGAGACCTTCGCGCACACCGTCGCGGTCATGCAGACCGCCTCGTCGCTGCGGCGGGTCGCCCGCGAGTGCGCGCTCGACCTGGCCGCCGACGGCGTGGTCTACGCGGAGGTCCGGTTCGCCCCGGAGCAGCACCTGGAGCGCAACCTCAGCCTGGACGAGGTCGTCGAGGCGGTGGTCACCGGCTTCGAGGAGGGCAGCGCCCTCGCCGCCGAGGCGGGCACCCAGATCCGGGTCGGCACCCTGCTCACCGCGATGCGGCACGCCGCCCGGTCGCAGGAGATCGCCGAGCTGGCCGTCCGGCACCGGGACACCGGTGTGGTCGGGTTCGACATCGCCGGCGCCGAGGCCGGGTTCCCGCCCACCCGCCACCTGGACGCCTTCGAGTACCTGCAGCGGGAGAACTTCCACTTCACCATCCACGCCGGCGAGGCGTTCGGCCTGCCCTCGATCTGGCAGGCCATCCAGTGGTGCGGGGCCGACCGGCTCGGGCACGGGGTGCGGATCGTCGACGACATCACTCCCGGCCCGGAGCCGGTGCTCGGCCGGCTGGCCGCGTACGTGCGCGACAAGCGGATCCCGCTGGAGCTGTGCCCCTCGTCGAACGTGCAGACCGGCGCCGCCCCGTCGATCGTGGACCACCCGATCGGGCTCCTGCGCGACCTGCGGTTCCGGGTCACCGTCAACACCGACAACCGGTTGATGAGCGGCACCTCCATGTCACGGGAGATGGCGCTGCTGGTGGACGCGTTCGGCTACGGCTGGCGTGAGCTCCAGTGGTTCACGATCAACGCGATGAAGAGCGCGTTCATCCCGTTCGACCAGCGCCTGCGGATCATCGACGAGGTCATCAAGCCGGCGTACGCCAAGCTGCTGGTCTGAGCGCGACGCCGTCAGGTGCGGTGCGGGTGGCCGGCGAGCAGGCCGGCCACCCGGCGCAGCACCTCGCCGGCGCGGGCGGCCTCGGCACCGAGGCCGGTCTGCCGGCGCAGCACGGCCGGCTCGGCGCGCAGCAGTGCCACCCCCCGGCTGACCAGCACCCGCGGTGCCTTCCGCTGCTCGGCGAGGTCGCGGGCCAGCCGGCGGACGAAGGTCGCGCCCCGGGGTCGGCGGAGGGCGTACGCCCCCGCGAGCACCCCCTGCCGGCGGCACTCCGCGACGATCTCGGCAGCGAAAATCCCTTCGGCGACGAAAAGTGGCGAACCGGCTAGATCAAATAGCCGTGTGGCCACCTTGCGATCCTTCTCGATGGCATAGACCGGTACGTCCGTGCGGCCGTCCCGGGCCAGCCGGACGATCGCCTCCACCGCCCCCGCGGCGTCCCACGAAGCGGGCGACTCCCAGTCGACCTGCCCGTTCTGCCGCGGCAACGTAGGGTCATCGCCGTCCTTGTAGAAGTCGTCCAAGCAGAGGACAGGAAGTCCGGTTCGCTGAGCTATATACGACTTTCCGGAGCCCGAAGGGCCTGCGAGCAGGACGACACGGTGGGGGTGCTTCATTGCGGTGAGTAACTCCGGCCAGACGGAAAGCTATTGGATCGCAACAACATCTCATCACACCGTCGGCGACGGCCAACCTGGGCTTTCTCTTTCCGGGGTGGCGTGATGGAATCTCGGATGGTCCGACCCGCCGGGTCGGCTGCTGGGCGTTGCCCGAGGGTGACGCGGACGCTGCAATCACGAGGGCGGTGACGTGAGCAAACGGCCAAAGACGGCAGGCTCCTTCCTGTCGCGCCTGCGCCGGCCGGCCGGTCGGCTCCGCGACATGCCGATCTGGTCCAAGCTCGGTCTCATCATGATCGTGCCGACCATCGCCACGGTCGTCGTGGGTACCAGTGGTCTCATCGACCACCTGCAGACGCTGAACAACGCCAACCGGGCCGGTGACCTCACCAGCCTGGTGGGCTACTCGGGCGAGCTGGTCAGCCGGCTGCAGGACGAGCGGACCTCCGCGATCCGGCTGTTGGGCGAGAAGGACCAGGGCCAGCGGGAGGCCCGCCGGAAGGCGTACGAGCAGGCCGCCGCCCGGGTCGAGGAGGCGAAGGGGCCGTACTCGCGGCAGCGGGCCGAGGTCGAGGACCTGCCCAGCGCCTTCGAGAACCAGCTGCGCGCCATCGAGCGCACCCTGACCGACCTGCCCGGCACCCGCAGCCAGGTGCTCAACTTCCGGCTCGGTCGCAGCCAGGCCGAGCAGCAGTACGAAGCGCTCATCAACGACCTGCTCAACGTGCGGGACTCGGCCACCCAGCTGGCCGGCAACACCAAGCTCAGCGACCTGATGCGAGCGTCGACCGCCCTCGCCCGGAGCAAGGAGTACCTGGCCCAGCAGCGTGACGTGGTCCACATCGCGCTCGCCGACGAACTCAACCCGAACCTCCGGGACAAGTACATCTCCACCTACACCGGCTCGCTGCAGTGGCGGGAAACCTTTACCACCGTCGCGAGCGACGCCGACCAGGACTTCTACAACCAGACCGTCGCCGGCCCCGACTACCGCGAGGCACAGGCGTACAACAGCACGCTCACCGGTCTGTCCAACGCGCCCAACCTCAGGTCCGCCGGCTTCACCGCCGACCAGTGGGACAACGCGATGTTGTCGTACACCGGTCTGGTCCGGAAGGTCGAGGGGAAGATCGACGGGGACGCCGTCGCGGTCGCCGACGACCTCCGGTCGGACGTGCAGCGCCAGGTCTTCCTGGAGACCGGCCTGCTGCTCAGCATGCTGCTGCTGGCGATCCTCTTCGCCTACCTGGTCGCCCGCTCGATGGCCCGCTCGCTGCGCGACCTGCGCCAGGGCGCCCTCTCGATCGCCCAGTACGGGCTGCCCCAGGCCGTCGCCCGGCTGCGTGACCCGCAGGTCGCCGGCGGTGGGCTCACGCCGGTGCAGTTGGCCAACCAGATCGCCGAGCCGCTGCCGGTGCGCAGCAAGGACGAGTTCGGTCAGGTGACCGAGGCGTTCAACGCGGTCCACCTGGAGGCCGTCCGCACCGCGGCCGAGCAGGCCGCCCTGCGGGCCTCGGTCGCGACCATGTTCGTCAACCTGGCCCGCCGTTCGCAGATCCTGGTCGACCGGCTGATCGGCCACCTCGACCGCCTCGAGCGCGGCGAAGAGGACCCGGACCGGCTGGCCGAGCTGTTCCAGCTCGACCACCTGGCCACCCGGATGCGCCGCAACGACGAGAACCTGCTGGTGCTGGCCGGTGCCGACTCCACCCGTGTGCAGCGGGAGCCGGCCGCCCTGATCGACGTGCTCCGGGCCGCCCAGTCCGAGGTCGAGCACTACACGCGGATCGAGTTCGGCGTCATCGACCGGGACATCGAGGTCGCCGCGCACGCCGTCAACGACCTCGTGCACCTCGTCGCCGAGCTGTTCGACAACGCGACGGCGTTCTCGCCGCCGGACTCGCAGGTCGTCGTCGAGGCCCGCCGGGTCGGCGACCGCGCCTCCCTGTACGTGGAGGACCGCGGCATCGGCATCAGCCCCGACCAGCTGCGGGAGCTGAACGAGAAGCTCGCCACTCCGCCGCAGGTGGACGTCGCGGTCTCCCGGATGATGGGCCTGGTCGTGGTCGCCCGGCTGGCGTCCCGGCACGGCGTCAAGGTGGAGCTGCGGCCCGGCGCCGACCGGGGAACCGTCGCGGACGTCACCCTGCCGACGTCGGTACTGGTGCCCCGGGTGCTCGCCGGCCGGCCGCAGCCGTCGCCCGCGCTGCCGCCGGCCACCACCGGCCCGGCGCCGGCCTTCGGTGCCCTGCCGGCCCTGGGGAACGCCCCGGCCGCGCCGGTCCCGGGGCCGCGCCCCGGCGAGTCCGGCAACCAGGTGACGTTCGGCGGCCGGCCGTTCGAGCCGGCGCACCGCAACGGGACGGGCGCGCCCGTCGCCGGTGCGGGCCGCGCGATGCCGGCCTGGTCGGACCTCACCGGCGCCACCGCGGCGAACGGTGTCAACGGCGGTGACGCCTTCGCGCCGCGCAACCCCAACGGGCAGCAGTTCGACCCGCTGCCGCAGCGGCGCTCGCCCGGCGACCCGGACACCACCGGGCAGCAGCCCGGGATCCCGCGCCAGCTGCCCAGCAGCCCGGAGGCCCACCCGTACGCGGCCCCGCAGGTCCCGCCGGTGTCGGCTCCGCCGGTGCCGCCGGTCTCCGCGCCGCCGATCCCGTACTCGGCGCCGCCGGTCTCCGGAGCGCCGACCTCGGGCATGCCGGTCTCCGCCGCGCCGGTCTCGGCCTCCCCGGTCTCCGGGCAGCCGGTCTCCGCGGCGCCGGCGTCCGGCCAGCCGTACTCCCCGCCGCTGCCGCAGCGTCCGGTCTCCGCCACGCCGGCGGCCCCGAACAACCCGGCACCGCCGGCCTGGCCGCCGGTGGCGGGCACGACGCGGGACACCACGGCACCGGCGGTTCCGGAACGGGTCGCCGCCGCGCTGGACATGACCACCGAGCTGCCCCGCGTGGCGCGGCCCGCTGAGCAGCCGTCGCCGTACCAGGCCGCCCCGTCGCAGACCGGTCCGGCCGTTCCGGCGCCGGTGACCCGGCCGACGCCGGCCACGCCGCCCGCCGTCGCGCGTCCGACCACGCCGCAGCCGGCCCAGGGCCGGCAGCGGTACGCGGACGAGACGATGGAGCTGCCGATCTTCCGGGAGCTGGAGTCGGCCTGGTTCCGTACCCGCCGGCCCGGTCCGGAGGAGGCGGCGAAGGGGACGGCGAAGGCAGCCGCGACCAACGGCGGCGCGGCGACCCAGCAGTTCGCCAAGGTCGACGCGGCCACGCAGCAGACACCACCCGCGACGACAGGTAACGCACCGATGGCACAGACCCCGACGACCGGTGGCGCGCCGCGCCAGAACGGCTCGACGGCGAACGGGAACGGCGGTCCCGCCGACGGTTTCGCCCAGCGGCGCACGCCGGGCGCCAGCGGCTGGCAGACCGCCGCCGACGACGGTTGGCGGGCGGCCTCGGCGGCCACCGAGGTGCCGGTGTCGGCGAAGACCCCCACCGGTCTGCCGAAGCGCACCCCGATGGCCCAACTGGTGCCGGGCGCCGTGGAGAAGCCCACGACGTCGGTGCAGCGGCGTACGCCCGAGTCGGTCCGTGGCCTGCTCTCCGCCTACCATCGCGGTGTCCAGCGTGGGCGTAGCCACCCCGACAGCAACCCGACCAGCCCGGAGGCGACTCCGGGTGGGCAGTCCTCGCAGTCTGGCTCAGGCCCGGTGGCCGGGAGCGGGCAGAAGGAGCAAGAAGGATGACAACTACGCAGGATCTCGGTTGGCTGCTCGCCAACTTCGCCGACCGGGTGCCCGGAGTCGCGCACGCGGTCGCCGTGTCGGCGGACGGCCTGCTCCTCGCGGCCTCGCGGGACCTCCCGCGTGACCGGGCCGACCAGCTGGCCGCCATCGCGTCCGGCCTGGTCAGCCTCACCCAGGGCGCGGCCCGCTGCTTCGAGGGCGGCGCGGTGCTCCAGACGGTGGTCGAGATGGACAACGGCTTCCTGTTCCTCATGTCGATCTCGGACGGTTCGTCGTTCGCGGTGCTCGCCGCGCGCAGCTGCGACGTCGGGCAGGTCGGTTACGAGATGGCCCTCCTGGTGGACCGGGTGGGCGACGCGTTGACCCCGCAGCCGCGTGCGGCCGCGGGCATGTTGGGCTGACGTTCCGCTGACCGTGCGGTCGGCGGGGCAACGACGGCAACGAGGGGTTCGGCCGGCGGGAGCCGGCATCGGGTGCGAAGGAGGTGAGCGGCGACATGGCCGATCGTGACGAACCAACCGGCGCGTTGGTCCGTCCATACGCCGTGACCCGCGGTCGTACCCGCCCCCGACTCGACATCGCGATGGAAGCGCTCGTCGAGACGACGGTGCGCGGCCGGGCCGCTGCCAACGGCAACGCTCATGGTCGCGAACACCAGTACATCGCCGCGCTGTGTGACGGACGTGTGCAGTCGCTCGCCGAGATCGCGGCGCGGATGCAGCTCCCGCTCGGTGTGGCCCGGGTGCTCATCGCCGACATGGCGACGGACGGCCTGGTCGCGGTCCACGAGCCGACCATCCTGGACGACTCTGACGACGCGGTGGGCACTGAACTGCTGGAGAGGGTGCTGAGTGGACTTCGCAGGCTCTGACATGTCGCGCCCGCCGACCCCGAGCGGTCGCGTGACGTCGGCGAAGATCGTAATCGCCGGTGGATTCGGCGTCGGCAAGACGACGCTGGTCGGCTCGGTCTCGGAGATCACGCCGCTGACCACGGAGGCGATCATGACCTCCGCGAGCGTCGGTGTCGACGACAACCGGCAGGTGCCGGGGAAGACGACCACGACGGTGGCCATGGACTTCGGTCGGATCACGATCGACCGGGACTTGATCCTGTACCTGTTCGGTACGCCCGGTCAGACCCGGTTCTGGTTCATGTGGGACGAACTGGTCCGGGGTGCCATCGGTGCGGTCGTGCTGGTCGACACCCGACGGCTCGCCGACTGCTTCGCGGCGATCGACTTCTTCGAGCACCGGCGGCTGCCGTACCTGGTGGCCATCAACTGCTTCGACGGGATGCAGTACCACGACCCGCAGGACGTCCGGGACGCCTTGGCGATCTCCAGCGACGTGCCGGTGGTGGCGTGTGACGCCCGGAACCGGGAGTCCACGAAGCACGTGCTGATCTCGCTCGTCGAGTACGTGCTCACCATGCGCCGGTCGCGGGCCGTCGCGCGGGCCTGACCGACCCGGTGACGCCCGGCGGTGGCTTCGGCCGTCGCCGGGCGCATCGTGCTGTCCGGGTTCCGACACTCCGGAAGGTACGCTGACGCACCCCGCTGGCGCGGTTTCTGACGACGGCACAACGAAGGAGCCCCCGGGACCTTGCCGGGGGCTCCTTCGTCGTCTCTCGTGGCCCTCAGGGGCCGCGACGGCGGTGAACGGTCAGGACCGGTAACCGGCCGAGCGGTACTCGTACTCCCGCTCGTCGTCGCGGTCGCCGGTGTCGCGGGTGAAGTCCCAGCCGCCGGCGGACTCCCGGCCCGGGCGACCACCGACCGCGAAGCCGCCGATCTCCTGGCCCCGACGCCAGCCCCGGAAGTAGCCGGTCGTGTTCTCCGCGAGGCTCGCCGCGTCCCGCACGATCCGCAGCGGACGCTCGTCGCGCAACGGCGAGCCGGGCACGAGGTTCGCCTGGGGGACCCGCTTGGGCAGGCCGGCTGACGTCTCGGCCCCGACCGCCGGCTTCGCCGCCTGCTCGGCCGCCTGCCAGCCGCTGTCGTTCAGCGAGGACCAGTCCAGGCCGGTGTCCTCGCCGTGGCCGACGAACCACGCCGACTTGGTCTGGGCGAAGATCAGCAGATCCCCGTCCCCGTCGTCGGGGACCGGCGGGGGCCGGTGCTCGACCGGCGGCGCCGGTCGTTGCGCCGCCGTCGGTCGCTCCGGGAGCCCGGACGGCCGGCCGTTGCGGGGTTCCTCCCGGTCGACCAGCCGCAGCGACGGCGTCTCGAGCTGCGGGTCGGTGACCGGACCCGGTCCGTTGCGCAGCGCCCGGTCGGCCAGCGGCGGCGGCTCGACCAGCCGCAGCACCGGCGGCTCCTGGGGCAGGTCGTCGGCGAGCCACGGCGGGGTGACCCGCTTGCCCGGGTCGGTCGGGCCGTCGACACCACGACCGCCGTACGAGCCGACCACCGGGTTGCGCGCCGAGCTGTCGTCCGAGTCCTGCGGGTTGTTCACCAGCGGCCAGTTGGCGCGGGAACCCGGCGCGCTCGGCTCCTGACCGGGGCGCGGCGTCGGGACCGGAACGCTTATCTCGGTGGCGCTGAAACCACCGGTCGGTGGCTCGCTCGTGGTCTTGGGCCGCGGCGGGATGACGGTGCGCTGCCGCTCGGCCCGGGCGCTCTGGATCGCCGCCGTCGTGAGCGTCGGCCGGAACGGCTCACCGGCTTCGGCGGGCGGGACGGTGCCACGCTGCGACGGGGCGATCGGCGTGATGCCGGGCGGCGGGGGCGGCGGTGCCGAGATGGGACGGTTCGTCGGGCCGTCGACGCGGCTCGGCAGGGCCTCCGGGCGGGGCGGCTGCGGGGACGCCGGGGGACCGGCGGCAGCCGCGGGCGCGACCGGGCGTGGAGCCACCGGTGGGGGCGTGAC
>JAEYGD010000302.1 GCA_023402505.1 Actinomycetes bacterium | reverse complement strand
AGGTCTCCTCCTCGGTCAGCTTGTAGACCGGGATGCCGGTCCAGTTGCCGAGCACCTCGGCGATCTGCTCGTCGTCGACCTCGCTGACGACGTCCAGGTCACCGGCCTTCCACTCCTTCTCCCGCTGGGCCTTCTGGCCGAGCAGCTGCTTCTCCTTGTCGCGCAGCTGGGCGGCTCGCTCGAAGTCCTGCGCGTCGATTGCGGACTCCTTGTCGCGGCGCACCTGGGCGACGCGCTCGTCGAAGTCACGCAGGTCCGGCGGCGCGGTCATCCGGCGGATCCGCATCCGGGCACCGGCCTCGTCGATCAGGTCGATCGCCTTGTCCGGCAGGAAGCGGTCGGAGATGTACCGGTCGGCCAGGGTGGCGGCGGCGACCAGGGCGGCGTCGGTGATGCTGACGCGGTGGTGCGCCTCGTACCGGTCCCGCAGGCCCTTGAGTATCTCGATGGTGTGGGCCAGGGACGGCTCACCCACCTGGATCGGCTGGAAGCGGCGCTCGAGCGCGGCGTCCTTCTCCAGGTGCTTGCGGTATTCGTCAAGGGTCGTGGCGCCGATGGTCTGCAGCTCGCCGCGGGCCAGCATCGGCTTGAGGATGCTGGCGGCGTCGATCGCGCCCTCGGCGGCACCCGCACCCACCAGGGTGTGGATCTCGTCGATGAACAGGATGATGTCGCCCCGGGTGCGGATCTCCTTGAGCACCTTCTTGAGGCGCTCCTCGAAGTCACCGCGGTAGCGGGAGCCGGCCACCAGGGCACCGAGGTCGAGGGTGTAGAGCTGCTTGTCCTTCAGCGTCTCGGGCACCTCGCCCTTGATGATCTTCTGGGAGAGGCCCTCCACCACGGCGGTCTTGCCGACGCCGGGCTCACCGATCAGGACCGGGTTGTTCTTGGTACGGCGGGAGAGCACCTGCATGACCCGCTCGATTTCCTTCTCGCGCCCGATCACCGGGTCGAGCTTGCCCTCGCGGGCGGCCTGGGTCAGGTTGCGGCCGAACTGGTCCAGCACCAGGCTGGTCGACGGCGCGGCCTCGCCCGGCGCGGCGCCCGCCGCGGCCGGCTCCTTGCCCTGGTAGCCGGAGAGCAGCTGGATCACCTGCTGGCGGACCCGGTTGAGGTCCGCACCGAGCTTGACCAGCACCTGGGCGGCGACGCCCTCACCCTCGCGGATCAGACCGAGCAGGATGTGCTCCGTGCCGATGTAGTTGTGGCCGAGCTGCAGCGCCTCGCGCAGCGACAGCTCCAGCACCTTCTTGGCCCGCGGCGTGAACGGGATGTGCCCGCTCGGCGCCTGCTGACCCTGGCCGATGATCTCCTCGACCTGCTGACGGACGCCCTCGAGGGAGATGCCGAGGCTCTCCAGGGCCTTTGCCGCGACACCCTCACCCTCGTGGATCAGGCCCAGCAGGATGTGCTCCGTACCGATGTAGTTGTGGTTGAGCATCCGGGCCTCTTCCTGGGCCAGGACGACAACCCGTCGCGCTCGGTCGGTGAACCGCTCGAACATGCCCTCGTGCTCCTCACGTGCCGTGCGCCTTGATGGTCTAGATCTTGGCGGGGCCGGTGCGCGGACGTCCGGGACGGGCGTCCGTGCCTCATTACTCTATCGCCGCGGACCGACTCAGCTGAGGTCGTGTGTCTCCGCCAAATGCCGAGTACGCGCCGTTTTGCACAACCGTCCGCGCTCAGAAGGTGTTCCGGTAGCCCCACCTCTACGCGCAGAGCGAAATTCGGCGTCTTCCCGCGGACCGTCCTGCGGGACGGTCGGGGGTGTGCCGCACGGCCCGGACTGGGGGCCGCCGGGAGTCATCCACAGGCTGTGGACAGAATCTCCACCGGCTGTGGGCAACGCCGCCCCCGGCGGGTTTCTTCCCGCCGGAGCGCCCACCGGTCACCCGAGCCCCCGGCCCCGACGCGCCCTGGCAGCTGTCTGGCCCGGCATCCGCTCGGAGATGGCGCAGGGACCGCCCCGGCGCCACGTGTCCGGGAAGCGGGCCGACCAGCCTCCCGGGAACGGGCGCCGAGGGTCCGCGCCGCTCAGTGGCCGGCGCGGGCGTGGTACTCGTCGACGATCTCCTGCGGGATCCGGCCCCGGTCGGAAATGTCCTTGCCGGCCTTCTTGGCCCAGGCCCGGATGGCCTTGTTCTGCTCACGGTCGGCGGTGGCGCCGCCCCGGCCCGGGGCGGCCCGGCCGCCCACGACCACGCCGCCCCGGCCCACCTTCGTGCCGTGGGCGATGTACGGAGCGAATACGTCACGCAATTTCTCGGCGTTGGCTGCCGACAGGTCGATCTCGTACTGAACACCGTCGAGGGAGAACTTGACGGTCTCGTCAGCGTCCCCGCCGTCCAGGTCATCGACCAGCTTATGAATGATCTGCTTGGCCACGTCCCACATTCCTTTCGAGCAGGGTATGCCTGCAAAGTTGCAAGAGCACAATAACCCCTATGGCGCTCGGCACGTCAATAGGATGGGGTAAAGAGTCGGGAACGTCGCGCGGTCACTCCGGCCGGACCAGCGGGAACAGGATCGTTTCCCGAATTCCCAGGCCGGTCAGCGCCATCAGAAGCCGGTCGATTCCCATTCCCATGCCGCCGGCCGGTGGCATTCCGTACTCCATCGCACGCAGAAAGTCCTCGTCGAGCCGCATCGCCTCGTCGTCGCCGCGCGCCGCGAGCTGCGCCTGCGCCAGCAGCCGCTCCCGCTGGACCACCGGGTCCACCAGCTCCGAATAACCCGTGCCCAGCTCGAAACCGAGCACGTAGAGGTCCCACTTCTCGGTCAGGCCCGGCTCGCTGCGGTGCGCCCGGACGAGCGGGCTGGTCTCCTCCGGGTAGTCCCGGACGAAGGTGGGCGCCTGGAGACCGGGCACGACGAGCTCCTCGAACAGTTCCTCGGCGAGCTTGCCCGGCCCCCACTTCGGGTCGACGGCCAGGCCGACCTTGTCGGCGTACTCGACCAGGCGCGCCCGCTCGGTGCGGACCGTGACCTCTTCGCCGAGCGCTTCGGAAAGGGATCCGAACAGCGTCACCGAACGCCACTCACCGCCGAGGTCGAACTCCCGGCCGTCGGCGTGGGTCACCACCGTCGAGCCACCGACCGCGACGGCCGCCCGTTGGACGAGATAGCGCGTCAACTCGCCGATCGTGTCGTAGTTGCCGTAGGCCTCGTACGCC
This sequence comes from Actinomycetes bacterium, assembly GCA_023402505.1. Classification (GTDB taxonomy): domain Bacteria; phylum Actinomycetota; class Actinomycetes; order Mycobacteriales; family Micromonosporaceae; genus Micromonospora. The sequence goes on along the minus strand of JAEYGD010000302.1, from coordinate 10,852 downwards.
TCCAGCATCGCGAACTCCGGCGAGTGCGAGGAGTCGATGCCCTCATTACGGAAGTTGCGGTTGATCTCGAAGACCCGATCGACGCCGCCGACCAGCGCGCGCTTGAGAAACAGTTCCGGCGCGATTCGCAGATACAGATCCGTGCTGAGCGCATTGCTGTGCGTCACGAATGGGCGCGCGGCGGCCCCGCCGTGCAGCAACTGGAGCATCGGGGTCTCCACCTCGATGAAGCTCCGCTCGTGCAGCGATTCGCGCAGGCTGCGGACGGCGGTCGCCCGGGTCCGCACCATCTGGCGCGCCTGCGGCCGGACGATCAGGTCGACGTAGCGCTGCCGGACCCGCGCCTCCTCGCTCAGCGGCTTGTGCGCGACGGGAAGCGGACGCAGGGCCTTGGCGGTGACCGCCCACTCCTCCGCGAGCACGGACAGCTCACCGCGCCGGCTGGTGATCACCTCGCCGGTCACCCCGACGTGGTCGCCGAGGTCGACGAGCCGCTTCCAGTCCTCCAGCCGCTGCGCGCCGACCCGGTCCAGGGAGAGCATCGCCTGCAGTTCGGTGCCGTCGCCGTCCCGCAGCGTGGCGAAGCAGAGCTTGCCGGTGTTGCGGATGAAGATCACCCGGCCGGTCACCGACACGCGGTCGCCGGTGGGCGTGTCGGTGGGCAGGTCGGCGTACCGCTGCCGGATCTCCGCGAGGCCGCTGGTCCGTGGGTAGCCGAGCGGGTACGGCTCCACGCCCTCGGTGAGCATCCGGTCCCGCTTCTCCCGGCGGACCTTCATCTGCTCGGGAAGGTCGTCGGCGGGATCGACTGGCACGGGATTCTGCTCGGTCACGGCACGCTTCCTCAGACGAAAGAATTCGGGCGGGGTCAGGCCCCGAGCGTACTCAAGGCACCGGACGGTCGTTACGGGATAACCTGCCCCCCATGACCGAGCCCACTGAGGCCCTCTCGTTCGGTGCCGCCGCGGCCGACTACGACCGCTACCGGCCCCGCTATCCCGAGGCGGCCCTGCGCTGGTCGCTTGACGGCCTCCCCGCGCCGGCCCGGGTCGTCGACCTGGGCGCGGGCACCGGCATCCTCACCCGCGGGCTGCTGGCCCTCGGCCACGAGGTGACCGCGGTCGAGCCCGACCCGGGGATGCGGGCCCAACTGGCGGCGACCACCCCGGGCGTCGTCGCCCACGCCGGCAGCGCCGAGGCGGTCCCGCTGCCCGACGGGTACGCGGACGCGGTGCTGGTCGGCCAGGCGTACCACTGGTTCGACCGGGAGCGCGCCCACCCGGAGATCGCCCGGGTGCTGCGGCCCGGCGGCGCCCTCGCCGCGATCTGGAACCTGCGCGACGACCGGGTCGGCTGGGTGGACGAGCTGAGCCGGATCGCCGAGATCGGCGACACCGTCGACCACCTGCGGAAGTTGGTGACCGGGTTCGGGGCCCTGTTCACCGAGCCGGAGTGGGACGAGTTCCCGCACGTCACCACGCTGACCCCGGACGAGGTGGTCGCGATGGTCCGGACCCGGTCGCACTACCTGGTGGCCGACCGGGAGCGGCGGGCGCGGGTCGACCGGGAGCTGCGCGACCTGTTCGCCAACCATCCGGACCTGGCCGGCAGGGACTCGGTCGAGCTGCCGTACCGGACGCTGGCGGTCCGCGCTCAGACGTTGCGGTCGTAGACCATCCGCAACCCGATCAGGGTGATCATCGGCTCGTGGTGGGTGATCGTCCGGCACTCGTTGAGCACCAGTGCGGCCAGGCCGCCGGTGGCGATCACCGCCTTCACCTCGCCCAACTCCTCGGTCATCCGCTCGACGATGCGGTCCACCTGGCCGGCGAACCCGAAGTAGAGACCGGCCTGGAGACACTCGACGGTGTTCTTGCCGATCACCGCGCGCGGTCGGGTGGCCTCGACCTTCCGCAGCTGGGCGGCGCGGGCGGCCAGCGCGTCGAACGAGATCTCGATGCCCGGCGCGAAGGCACCGCCGAGGAACTCGCCCCGCCCGCTGATCACGTCGAAATTGGTGGTGGTGCCGAAGTCCACGACGATCGACGGGCCACCGTAGAGCGTGTACGCGGCCAGGGTGTTGACCACCCGGTCCGCACCGACCTCCTTGGGGTTGTCGATGGCGAGCTGCACGCCGGTCCGCACCCCGGGCTCGACGATCACGTGCGGCAGGTCGGCGTAGTAGCGGTCGAGCATGGTACGCAGCGAGCGCAGCGCCGCCGGCACGGTGGAGCAGGCGGCCACCCCGGTGATCTCGACCGCGTCCCCGGCCAGCAGGCCGCGGAACTTCAGGCCCAGCTCGTCCGCCGTCGAACGCGCATCGGTCTTGATCCGCCACGAATGCACCAGCTTGTCGCCGTCGAAGGTCGCCAGCACGGTGTTGGTGTTTCCGATGTCGATGCAGAGCAGCACGAACGCAGCCTAGACAACCGCCGTCCGGACGCAGCGCGCAGCGGCCGGCAGATCGTATGCTGGTCCACATCGCGACATGAACATCGGTCGATCCACGGCGGCGCCGGACGGGGGGCGGACATGTCGGGGATGTGGTGGCTCCGCGCGCGTAACGCGCTGCTCCGGCGCCGCCGGCACGTGCTCGTCCTCGCCGTCCTGGCCGGCGGCGCCCTCTGGATGGTCGTCCAGGCCTGGCGTTCGGGGCAGACCTTCCGCGGTGACCTGTACCTGAACGTCGGCGCCGCGCTGATCATGACCCTGCTGACGTACGTCGTGCTGAACCCGCTGTTCCGGGAACTCCAGACGGCGAGCATCATCGAGCACCCGCGCCTGGACCGGGACGCCCTGATCGAGCGGGTGGCCCAGTCCCGGGAGACGGTGGCGATCCTGGAGACCTGGACCAGCATGCTGGAGGGCCCGTACGCCGCCCGGTTCTCCCACGCGCTGCGCTGCGCGCTCGCCAACGGGGCGACCGTCCGGGTCCTGCTGCTGGACCCGGACTCGCCCGCCGTCCGGCTGCGCGGGGCGGAACTGCGCCGGCGGGACGCCTCCGTGGCGATCCTCAACAACGTGTGGCACCTGGCCCGGCTCCGGGAGGAACTGCCGGAGTCCAGCCAGGCCCGGCTGCGCGTACGCATCTACAACGCCGCGCCGTCGGTGCAGATGTACCGCTGGGACGGCAAGGCGTTCATCTCGTTCTTCCCCGTCCGGGGCAGCACCTTCGACACACAGCAGATCGAGGCGTACGTCTCCACGCCGCTCGGCGAGTTCGTGGCCGACCGGTTCACCGAGCTGTGGGAGACCGCGCCCGTCCGGGACCTGGACGCCTGCCTCACGCTTCGGCTCTGCCTGCGTCAGGCCGGCCGTGACCTGGAGACCTGCGAGGCGCTCTACGTCCAGGTCGACGGCGGCTGGTACATCGCCGGGCGGGACCTGGTCCGCAACGTCGCCCGGCACGGCCTTGCCGGGCTGACCGTGGTGCTGGACCGGCCGGAGGCCGCCGGCGAGGTGTTCGACCTGGGCGAGGCCGACGAGCTGGCCCTCGAGGTCTACCACCGGGTCGTCGAGCTGTTCCGCGCCAAGTACGGCCTCGACGGCCGGCACGACACCGAGAACCGGGTCATCTTCAACCTGGTGGACCCGCGCCTGACCCGGGCCGCCTGACTCACTCCGTCCGCAGGTCCAGCGCGATGTCCAGGATCGGCGAGGAGTGGGTGAGCCCGCCGACCGACAGGAAGTCCACCCCGGTGGCCGCGTACTCGGCCGCCACGCCCAGCGTCAGCCCCCCGGTCGCCTCCAGCTCGGCCCGGTCCCCCACCGCGCACACCACCTCGCGCAGCATCTCCGGGCTCATGTTGTCGAGCAGGAGGAAGGTCGCCCCCGCCTCGACGGCCTGGATCGCCTCGGCGACCGTGTCGACCTCCACCTGCACCGGGACGTCGGGAAACGCCTCGCGGACCCGCTTGAACGCCGCCGCCACCCCACCGGCCGCCAGCTTGTGGTTGTCCTTGACCATGGCCACGTCGTGCAGGCCCATCCGCTTGTTGGTACCGCCGCCCGCGCGGACCGCGTACTTCTCCAGGGCCCGCAGGCCCGGCGTCGTCTTGCGGGTGTCGAGCACCATCGCCTTCGTGCCGGCCAGCGCGTCGGCCCAGGCCCGGGTGTGGGTGGCCACGCCCGACATCCGGGAGAGCAGGTTCAGCGCGGTGCGCTCGGCGGTGAGCAGCAGCCGGGTGGGGCCGGTGACCGTGGCCAGCACGTCACCGCGCGCCACCCGCTGCCCGTCGCGGGCGACGAGCGACACCTCGACCGTACGACCGGCGCCGGTCACCTCGCCGACCAGCTCGAACACGGCGGCGGCCACCGGCAGACCGGCCACCACCCCATCGGCGCGGGCCACCACGTCGGCGGTGTCCGCCTGGGTGTCGGGGATGGTGGCGACGCTGGTCACGTCGAGGAAATCCGGACCCAGGTCCTCGACGAGCGCGTCGGTGACCACGCGGCGTACCCGCTCCGGGTCCAGACCTCCGTCGCGCAGCGCCCGTTCGGTCTCTCCGGTCATGCCGTGCCTCCTTCCGCCGCCGGCTGCGTGGTCCGCGGCTCAGGCGTCTGCTCCCACCGCCGCGTGAGGCGGCCCCGCACCCCGATGCCGGTGACCAGGTGGCCACGCCACCGCTCGTCGGCGACCGGGAAGTCCTCCCGCCAGTGGCAGCCCCGGGTCTCCTGCCGGGCGTACGCGGCGGCGACCAGCGTCGACGCCACCGTGAGGAGGTTCGTCGCCTCCCAGTCCGGGGTGCGCGGAACACCCCTGCCGTCGCCCAGCGCCCCCAGCGTGGCCGCCGTCGCGGCCAGCGTCGCGGCCGACCGCAGCACACCGGCGCCCCGCGTCATCGCCCGCTGGAGGGCGGGCGTGCCGGTAGCCGGCAGCACCCAGCCGTCACCGCCGGTCCAGGCACCGGTCGGCGCCGGCCTCGGCTGCTCGGGCAGGCCGGTCGCCAGGTCGTCGGCGATCCGGCGGGAGAACACCAGCCCCTCCAGCAGGGAGTTGCTGGCCAGCCGGTTCGCGCCGTGCACGCCGGTGCAGGCGACCTCGCCGCACGCGTACAGGCCGGGGATGGACGTACGGCCGCGCAGGTCGGTGCGGACGCCCCCGGAGGCGTAGTGCGCCGCCGGGGCCACCGGGATCAGGTCGGTCGCGGGGTCGACGCCGATCGCCAGGCAGGACGCCACGATGGTGGGGAACCGCCGAGCCAGGAAGTCACCGCCGAGGTGACGGGCGTCGAGGAACACGTGGTCCGCGCCGTTGGCGAGCAGGACGCGGTGGATGCCCTTCGCGACCACGTCCCGGGGGGCCAGTTCGGCCAGTTCGTGCTGCCCGAGCATGAACCGCTTGCCGTCCGCGTCGACCAGGTACGCGCCCTCGCCGCGCAGCGCCTCGGAGACCAGCGGCTGCTGGGCGTGCCCGGCGCCGGGCACGCGGGCGGCCTCCGGGACGATCAGCGCCGTCGGGTGGAACTGGACGAACTCCACGTCGGTGACGGCGGCGCCGGCCCGCAGCGCGAGCGCGACCCCGTCACCGGTGGAGACCCCGGGATTGGTGGTGGCCGCGAAGACCTGACCCATCCCACCGGTCGCGAGCACCACCGCCCGGCCCAGGATCGCGCCGACGCCGTCCTCGCTGCCCTCACCCAGCACGTGCAGGGTGACGCCGCAGGCCGGGCCGAGCCCGTCGGGGCCGTCGCCCGGGGCGCGGAGCAGGTCCAGCACCAGGGCGTGCTCGACGAGCCGGATCCACGGGTCGCGGCGGACCGCGGCGTGCAGAGCCCGTTGCACCTCGGCGCCGGTGGCGTCGCCGCCCGCGTGCACGATCCGGTCCGCCCGGTGCCCACCCTCCCGGGTCAGCATGAGCGAGCCGTCCGGGTTGCGGTCGAACTCCGCGCCGATCCGCATCAGCTCCCGCAGCCGGGTCGGCCCCTCTTCGACGAGGACGCGGACGGCGGCCGGGTCGCAGAGGCCGACACCGGCGATCTCGGTGTCCGAGGCGTGGGCCGCCGGGCTGTCGTGCGGGTCGAGCACGGCCGCGATGCCGCCCTGCGCCCAGCGCGTCGAGCCCTCGTCGATGTCGACCTTCGTGACCACCGTGACGTGCAGCCCCGCCTCGCGCAGGTGCAGCGCGGCGGTCAGCCCGGCGACACCGGAGCCGACGACGACCACGTCCGTCGTCTCCACCCAGCCGGGCGCGGGCGCGGCCAGCAGGCGGGGCAGGGCCGGCAGGTCGACGGTCGGTAGGTCCATGGCACCAGTCAACCCGAAGGCCCCTCGCAAGGGGCGGCGGGGGCGGGACGAGTGGTTTGGGCTACCCGGTGCCGCCGGTCACCCGCCCGTCCGCTTCGGTCAGCGGGTGCGGACCGGTAGTCGTGCCGGGCCGGCGTCCTTGAGCGAGCCGGTCACCTGCCGGTCGCTGAGCCAGAGGTAGCAGCGGACCCCCCGGTCACCCATCCGCCACCGCCCGGCGCCGGGCGGGCGGACCACCACGTCGGCGCGCAGACCCAGCGCCACGTCCTCCGGAACCCCGGCGTACCGGGCGGTGACGCCGCGGCAGCCGGCGTAGAGCGGCAGCCAGTCGGCGTCCTTCGCCGGGTACGGGCGGTCCGGGGCCCGCCACACCCCGACGAACTCGGCGTCGTGGCGGGTGCCGCACTCCACCGCCAGCAACAATTCCACCCCACCGCCCCGGTCCCGGCGGCTCTGCTGGCAGCCGAGGCGCAGCGGCGAACGCCCTTTCAGCGCGTCCCGCAGGCTGCCGGTGCGGGTGACCACGGTGGCGGCGGCCTCGGCGGTGGTCACCTCCGTCAGGTCGCAGCGGTACCAGCGGGAGCCGGACGCCCAGCCCGGCGCCGACGGCACCGCCACCGAGAGCCGTAACCGGCCGGCCCGCCAGTCGTCGCCGACGAATGCGCTGGTGCGGGTGTCACAGTCGGCGAACGCACCCCGGAAGTCCGCCGAGCCGGCGACCGGCGCCGTACGCTGCTCGGCCGGGAAGGTCCCCACGTGCACGGTCTCGACCCGGTGCGGGGCGGCGCAGTCCACCGGCTGGTACGCCTCCAGCGTCACCTCGGCGGTGAAGTCACCGGCGTGGCAGACCCCGGCCCCGGGCGTGAACGGTCCGGCGACGGGCATCGCCCGCCAGTCGTCGGTCAGGTCACCGTCGGTCGGCCCGGCACACCCGGCCGCAAACGCTCCCACCACCACGAGGGCGAAGACACCACGCCCGACCCGCTGCCCCACGCCGCCTCCCCCAGCCGGCCCGCCCCGCTCAGGGTAACGCTGAATAACCCCTCGGTAACAGACCGGATGTGCGGCTGCGGATCCACGATCTTGGATTTCGCCGCCGGCGGGACGGTCACCCACCCCGCCGCAGGGAGGGCCGGCAGGGCAGGACCAGGGAGGCGGAGCGGTCAGGCCAGGGGCAGGGCGTACGGATTCGGGATCGGGTCGCCTGCGGTGCCGGGGGCGGCGGTCGTCGGGTCGGCGGTCAGGTCCACCACCCGGTTGTCCCGGTCGACGTGGACCACCTTCGGCCGGTAGGCGCGGGCCTCGGCGTCGTCCATCTGACCGTACGAGATCAGGATGACCAGGTCACCCGGGTGCACCAGGTGGGCGGCGGCGCCGTTGATGCCGATCACGCCGCTGCCGCGCTCGCCCGGGATCACGTACGTCTCCAGCCGGGCCCCGTTGGTGATGTCGACGATCGCGACCTGCTCACCCGGCAGCAGGTCGGCCGCGTCGAGCAGATCCTGGTCCACCGTCACCGACCCGACGTAGTGCAGGTCGGCCTGGGTCACCGTGGCGCGGTGGATCTTCGACTTGAGCATGGTGCGCAGCATCGGGGCGCCTTTCGCAGGTGGTGGGTCAGGAACGCGGGGCGAGGTGGACGGGCGCGTTGTCGATCAGCCGGGTCGACCCGACCGTGGCGGCGACGAGCAGCCGCGCCGGACCGGCCACCGGCCCCGGCTCCAGGTCCGGGTCGGTGAGCACCAGGTAGTCGAGCTGCGCGCCGGGCGTACCGGAGCCGAACGCGGCGTGCGCGGCGGCCAGGACGGCCCCGGCGTCCGCGCCCGCGTCGGCGGCCCCGGCACCCGCGCGTAGCGCGGCCGACAGGTTCAGCGCGGCCGTCCGCTCGGCCGGTGAGAGGTACCGGTTCCGGCTGGACAGGGCCAACCCGTCCGGTTCCCGGACCGTCGGCACGCCGACGATCTCCACCGGCACGTCCAGGTCCCGGACCATCCGGCGGACCAGGGTGAGCTGCTGGTAGTCCTTCTCGCCGAAGAACGCCAGGTCCGGCCGGGTGAGCTGGAGCAGCTTCAGGACCACGGTCAGCACCCCGTGGAAGAAGCCGGGCCGGCTCTGCCCCTCCAGCTCCTCACCGAGCTGCCCCGGGTTGACGCGGACGCGGGGCTGGCCACCCGGGTACATGTCGTCCACCGCGGGCGCGAAGACCACGTCCGCGCCGGCCCGCCGGCAGATCTCCAGGTCCGCGTCGAGGGTGCGCGGATACCGGTCGAAATCCTCGTTCGGCCCGAACTGGAGCGGGTTCACGAAGATCGTGACGAGTACGCTGTCAGCCTGCTCACGGGCCGCGCGCAGGAGGGTCTCGTGCCCCGGGTGCAGGGCGCCCATGGTCATGACGACGCCGACGGTGCCCTTGAGCCGCTCGCGTGCCGCCGCCAGCTCGGCGCGGGTGTGCACCAACTCGGTCGCCCCCTCGGTCCGCGACCGCGGGGCCCGCAAAACCGGCTCACTCCTCGCGTTCACGCGGCCACCTCCCGGTCACTCCCACTCAGCACGTCCAGCAGCGACTCCGCGTCCATCGGGCGCAGCCGTCCGGCCGCGATCGCCCGATCCGCGGTCCTCCGGGCCAACGCCAGGTAGGGGGCCACGGATTCCGGCGCAGTCGCCGCGAGCCGGGCCAGGTGCCGCTCCACGGTGCCGGCGTCGCCCCGGGAGACCGGGCCGGTCAGGGCGTCGTCACCGAGGCGCAGCGCGTTCTCCAGGGCGGCCCGCAGCAGCGGGGCGAGCACCTTCTCCGGCTGGGCGACACCGGCGTCGCGGAGCCGGTCGGCCGCCTCGTTCACCAATGTGACCAGGTGGTTCGCGCCGTGCGCCAGCGCCGCGTGGTAGAGCGGCCGGTCCGCCTCACCGATCCACTCCGGCACGCCGCCGAGGTCGGCGACGAGGCGGGCGGCGAGCGGGCGCAGCTCCGGCGGAGCGGTCACCCCGTACGAGATGCCGGACAGGCGGGCGAGGTCGTCCGGCGTACCGGTGAAGGTCATCGCCGGGTGCAGGGCCAGGGGGCGGGCGCCGACCTCGGCGGCCGGGGCCAGGACCGCCAGCCCGTGCGCGCCCGACGTGTGCGCGACCACTTGGCCGGGGCGCAGCGCGCCGCTGCCGGCCAGCCCCGCGACGACGCCCGCGAGCGCGTCGTCCGGCACCGCGACCAGCAGCAGGTCGGTGGCCGCCCGGGCCACCGAGGTGGCCGAGCGGCGGGCGACGGTGGGGAGCAGCAGCGCGAGCCGGGCACGGGACGCGCCGGAGACACCGGCGGCGGCCACCACGCGGTGACCGGCGGCGGCGAGCGCGGCCCCCAGCACGGCACCGACCCGGCCGGCACCGATCACACCGACGGTCAGAAAACGGGGGGCGGAGGCCTCGGCCGGCCGTACGGCGGGACGCGGGCGCAGCGGAGCGCTCATGGCGGTGATCCAGTCCTCGAGAAGGGGTACCGGTCGATCGCAAGTATGCTCCGCGGCGACGGAGTCGAAACAAGAAGGTGTGAAAACGTTCACCAGCGGATCCGGCCGGGAGCCCACCTCGCCGGAGGCGTCGGCCGGGAGCCCCGCGCTCCGCCCTAGGGTGAGCTGATGTCGATCCGCTGGCGGGACGCGATGGACCGCGCACTGTACGGCCCGGCCGGCTTCTTCGTCGCCGGCCCCGGACCGGCCGCCCACTTCCGCACCAGCGCGCACGCCCCACCCGTCCTCGCCACCGCCCTGCTCCGCCTGCTCACGGCGGTCGACGCCGAACTCGGACACCCGGACCGCCTCGACGTGGTGGACGTGGGGGCGGGTCGCGGCGAACTCCTGAGGTCGCTGATCCGGATGGTCGGGACGGCCGGGCCCGCCGCCGGGTCGCCCGACGCGCCGGCCCCGCTCGCCCGGCGGGTACGGTTCACCGCCGTCGAACTCGCACCCCGACCCGGGGACCTGCCCGCGGGGATCGCCTGGGTGGACGAGATCCCGGCCGGGATCACCGGGCTGCTGCTGGCCACCGAGTGGCTCGACAACGTCCCCCTGGACATCGCCGTGGACACCGGGACCGGCTGGCACTACCTCCTGGTCGACCCCGCCACCGCCGACGAGACGATCGGCCCCCCGGTGGAAGCCGGGGACGCCTCCTGGCTCACCACCTGGTGGCCGACGGCGTCCTCGGGCACCGGCCGGCCAACGCCGCCCCACACCCCGTCGACCAGGAGGTACGCGGCAGGCGCGGACCCGGAAGCGGACGCGAATCCCGTGATCGACGAGACGGGCGACCGGGTCGAGATCGGCCGCAGCCGGGACGAGGCCTGGGCGGATGCGGTCGGGCGGATCCGACGCGGGCTGGCGGTGGCCGTCGACTACGGGCACCTGCGGGACGGTCGACCGGTGACCGGGTCGTTGACCGGCTACCGGGGCGGGCGGCAGGTGCCACCGGTGCCCGACGGGTCTTGCGACGTCACCGCACACGTCGCCATGGACTCGGTCGCCTCCGCCGGTGAGCGGGTGGCACGGTGCGCGTACTCCCTGGTGTCGCAGCGGGAGGCGCTGCGGGCGCTCGGGGCCGACGGCGGGCGACCGCCGCT
>JAEYGD010000237.1 GCA_023402505.1 Actinomycetes bacterium | reverse complement strand
GCGCGGCGGCTGGCGCGGGGGGCGGCGGCGGGCGGCCCGCCCGACCCGGCCGGGCGACGTCTGATCCGGAGGCTGTCCGGGCGGTGCCGGGGTGGCTGTCCGGGCGGTGCCCGGGGGCGGCTGTCTGGGCCGTCCCCGGCGGGTGGCTGACCGCGCTGAGCTGGGGGAATGTGCGGGCGAGGGAAAGTGTCGTACCTCAGGGCTAGTCTTGCCCAGGCGCCTCTGCGCGCCCGCACAACCGCTCGGACGGGCCGTCGAGCGCACAGATCCACCTCATTCTTCTGCACCCGGGAGTAACCGCACCGTGGCCGACCGACTGATCATCCGTGGCGCGCGCGAGCACAACCTGCGTGACGTCAGTCTCGACCTGCCGCGGGACGCCCTCATCGTCTTCACCGGCCTGTCCGGGTCCGGCAAGTCGAGCCTGGCCTTCGACACGATCTTCGCGGAGGGGCAGCGGCGCTACGTGGAGTCGCTGTCGTCGTACGCGCGGCAGTTCCTCGGCCAGATGGACAAGCCGGACGTGGACTTCATCGAGGGTCTCAGCCCGGCCGTCTCGATCGACCAGAAGTCGACCTCGCGCAACCCCCGGTCGACCGTGGGCACCATCACCGAGGTCTACGACTACCTGCGGCTGCTGTTCGCCCGCATCGGCGAACCGCACTGCCCGGTCTGCGGCGAGCGGATCTCCCGGCAGACCCCGCAGCAGATCGTCGACCGGGTCCTCGCGATGGCGGAGGGCACCCGGTTCATGGTGCTCGCGCCGGTGGTGCGTGGCCGCAAGGGCGAGTACGTGGACCTCTTCGCGGAGCTCCAGGCGAAGGGCTACGCGCGCGCCCGGGTCGACGGCGTGGTGCACCCGCTGACCGAGCCGCCGAAGCTCAAGAAGCAGGAGAAGCACACCATCGAGGTGGTCATCGACCGGCTCACCGTCAAGCCGACGGCCAAGCAGCGGCTGACCGACTCCGTCGAGGCGGCGCTGGGGCTCTCCGGTGGGCTGGTCCTGCTCGACTTCGTCGACCTGGCCGAGGACGACCCGGACCGGGAGCGCCGCTACTCCGAGCACCTGGCGTGTCCCAACGACCACCCCCTCGCGATCGAGGACCTGGAGCCCCGGGTCTTCTCCTTCAACGCCCCCTACGGCGCCTGCCCCGAGTGCACCGGCCTGGGCACGAAGAAGGAGGTGGACCCCGAGCTGGTCATCCCCGACCCGGAGCGCACGCTGCGCGAGGGCGCGATCCAGCCCTGGGCCACCGGGCACAACCTGGAATACTTCCTGCGGCTGCTGGAGGCGCTCGGCGAGGCCGAGCACTTCGACGTCGACACGCCGTGGCGGGCGCTGCCGTCGCGGGCGCAGAAGACGATCCTGCACGGCTCCGACGACCAGGTGCACGTGCGTTACCGCAACAAGTACGGCCGCGAGCGCTCCTACTACACCGGCTTCGAGGGCGTGGTGCAGTGGATCGAGCGCCGGCACACCGACACCGAGTCGGAGTGGTCCCGGGAGAAGTACGAGGGCTACATGCGGGACGTGCCCTGCGCGGCCTGCGGCGGCGCCCGGCTCAAGCCCGAGGTGCTCGCGGTCACCCTCGCCGGCAAGAGCATCGCCGAGGTGTGCAACCTGTCCGTCGGGGAGGCCGCCGACCTGCTGGCCGGCATCGAACTGACCGACCGGCAGAAGCTGATCGCCGAGCGGGTCCTCAAGGAGATCAACGCCCGGCTGAGGTTCCTGCTCGACGTCGGCCTGGACTACCTGTCCCTGGACCGGCCCGCCGGCACCCTCTCCGGCGGGGAGGCGCAGCGCATCCGGCTCGCCACCCAGATCGGCTCCGGCCTGGTGGGCGTGCTCTACGTGCTCGACGAGCCGTCGATCGGCCTGCACCAGCGGGACAACCACCGGCTGATCGAGACGCTGCTGCGCCTGCGCGGCCTCGGCAACACGCTGATCGTGGTCGAGCACGACGAGGACACCATCCGCACCGCCGACTGGATCGTCGACATCGGCCCGGGTGCCGGCGAGCACGGTGGCCGGATCGTGCACAGCGGGTCGGTCCCGGCTCTCCTGGAGAACCCGGACTCGGTCACCGGCGCCTACCTGGCCGGCCGGCGGGAGATCCCGACGCCCCGGCAGCGCCGCCCGCAGACGCCGGGCCGGGAGCTGACGGTGCACGGTGCCCGTGAGCACAACCTGCGCAACCTGACGGTCAGCTTCCCGCTCGGCCAGCTGATCGCGGTCACCGGTGTCAGCGGCTCCGGCAAGTCGACGCTGGTCAACGACATCCTGCACGCCGTGCTGGCCAACCAGATCAACGGTGCCCGGCTGGTGCCCGGCCGGCACACCCGGGTCGCCGGGCTGGAGAACGTGGACAAGGTCGTCGGTGTCGACCAGTCGCCGATCGGTCGCACCCCGCGCTCGAACCCGGCCACCTACACCGGCGTCTGGGACCACATCCGCAAGCTCTTCGCCGAGACCACCGAGGCCAAGGTCCGGGGGTACGGCCCCGGCCGGTTCTCGTTCAACGTCAAGGGTGGGCGCTGCGAGGCGTGCTCCGGCGACGGCACGATCAAGATCGAGATGAACTTCCTACCCGACGTGTACGTCCCGTGCGAGGTCTGCAAGGGCGCCCGCTACAACCGGGAGACCCTGGAGGTCCACTACAAGGGCAAGACCGTCTCGGACGTGCTGGAGATGCCGATCGAGGAGGCGGCGGAGTTCTTCTCGGCGATCCCAGCCATCCACCGGCACCTGAAGACCCTGGTCGACGTCGGTCTGGGCTACGTCCGGCTGGGTCAGCCCGCGCCCACCCTCTCCGGCGGCGAGGCGCAGCGCGTGAAGCTCGCCTCCGAGTTGCAGAAGCGCTCCACCGGGCGGACGGTCTACGTGCTCGACGAGCCGACCACCGGCCTGCACTTCGAGGACATCCGCAAGCTGCTGATGGTCCTGGAGGGGCTGGTCGACAAGGGCAACACGGTGATCACCATCGAGCACAACCTCGATGTGATCAAGACGGCTGACTGGATCATCGACATGGGCCCCGAGGGCGGCCACCGCGGTGGCACCGTGCTCGCCACCGGCACCCCGGAGGAGGTGGCCGAGGTGGCGGACAGCCACACCGGGCAGTTCCTGCGCCAGGTGCTGAAGCTCGACGGCGAGCCCAAGGGCGCCGCCGCGGCCACCTCGCGGGCGGCGAAGGCCAACGGCACGAAGGCGCGTACGACCCGGAAGGTGCCGGCCGGCGCCCGGTGATCCCCCGCACCCGGCCGAGCCGCTCGCGCCGGACCGGCGCCCGTTGGACTCGGGTCGCCGATCGGGTGAACCGTCGGGCAGAGTGGTGCGTGTATCCGGGCGAGGCCGTGGATCATGACGGGCGGCGGCGAGCCGAGGAGAGGGTGCGGAATGAGCGACGATCAGGTGCTGACCGGGGCCGGTACGCAGACCCGGCGCGCGCTGCTGGCCGGCGCGGGCGCGGTCGGCGCGGCGGTGGCCCTGTCCGCCTGCGGTGGCGGGGACTCCGGCGACGAGGCGCCGGTCAGTCCCGGCCCGGCGGTGCGCAGCAGCGGCGACGCGGGCGGCGGCGACCGGCAGGGCGCCCAGTCCCTGGCCCGCACCAGCGACATCCCGGTCGGTGGCGGCGCGGTCTTCGCCGCCCAGGGCGTCGTGATCACCCAGCCGTCCCCGGGCCAGTTCAAGGGCTTCGACCCGATCTGCACCCACCAGGGCTGCCCGGTGTCGAGCGTCGACGGCGGCACGATCAACTGCACCTGTCACTTCAGCAAGTTCTCGATCGAGGACGGCTCGGTGAAGGCCGGTCCGGCCACCAAGCCGCTCGCGCCGAAGGACATCAAGGTCACCGGCGACCAGATCTCGTTCGCCTGACCGGGCACGACGACGGCCGGCGCGTAGTCAACCGCGCCGGCCGCGTGCCGTCTCAGCGGTCGTAGACCGCCATCTCCCACAGCGAGAACCCGTACGAGGTGGCCCGGGTCAGCCCGTGCATCCGCACGTACCGGGCGGAGGTGGCGGGGAAGGCGGCCACGTCGGTGCCCCCGTCCCCGGCCGTGGCCGACCACACGGTCCGCCAGGTGGCCCCGTCGGTGGAGACCTCGATCCGGTAGGACCGGGCGTACGCCGCCTCCCAGGCGAGCACCACCCGGCCGACCTGCCGGACCGTCCCGAGGTCCACCCGCAGCCACTGCCCGTCCGACCAGGAACTCGCCCAGCGGGTGCCGTCGTCGCCGTCGACCGCCCGCCCGGCGCCGTTGAAGAGCTGACTGCTGGACGCCGTCACCGGCCGGCCCGCCGCCAGGTTCGGCACCGCGTCACCGCGCCGGGCCGGGAACGAGACGACCTGCTGGTACGTGGGCCGGTTCTGCCAGGCGACGGTGGCGTGCCGGATGCCGCCCAGCGGGGACTGCACGATCGCGTCGGCGCACCACTGGTCACCGGCGGCGCAGTGCTCGTCACCCGGATACACCTCGGTCGCCGGGGTGGTGCTCGCCGCGCGAAGGGTGTCGAGCAGGACCTGCCGGCAGGCGGCGAGGTCGCCGTCGCCGCAGAACGCGCGGCCGGGACCGCCGCGTACCGGCTCGCCGAGGACCGCGCGCAGGTCCCGGTCGACCCAGCCCCACCAGCCGTACTGGAAGGCGGAGCCCTTGTGGGTCTGCGCGCCGTTGGCCGACGTCGGCAGGGTGGACGGGTCCCCGGTCTGCCGGCCGGACGGCGACTCGTTGACCGGCAGGGCGTTGACCAGTGACTGGTAGAGGTCCGCGCCGAGCGGCGCCCGGAACATGTCCCGCACCAGCAGCGGCCACCAGGCGTCCAGGGTGCGGATCGCCTCGGCGTGCTGGTAGACCTTCGATCCCGCAGCGGTCTCCACCCGCAGCGACCCGGCCGCCTGCCACGCCTTCAACCGGCTGATCTCGGCGGCGAGCGCGGCGTCGGTGACCGGCCGGCTCTCCAGCACCCGGATCAGCTCGCCGAGCACCTCGGCGGCGCGCAGGTCGGTCAGGCCGGCCTTCTGCACGAGCGCGGTCAGCGAGGCCCGGTCGAACTTCTGCCCGGCGGCGATCGCCGCCCGCACCGGCCGGTCGAGCAGGTCGCCGCGGTGCACGGAGCCGAAGCTGAAGTTGCCGTCGGCCGCGCCGATGTCGCGGGCCTGTTTGTTGTTCCAGCTGACGTAGTAGTCCTGGTCGACCGAGTGGGGATGGGCCGACAGGGGTGCGTACGCGGCGGTGTTCGTCGCCGGGTCGTAGCCCTGCCACTCGTAGCGCTGTTCGGCCCGCATCGGCAGGTTCGGGTTGGACCCGGCGGCCCGCACCGGGTTCAGTCCGGAGTTGAGGTACGCCGCCTCGGTCGAGTTGACGTAGAACCAGTTGAACGCGTACTCGATGTTGTTCGCGGCGGCCAGGAAGGCGCCGGCGGTGCCCATCTGGTCGGGGTCGTTGAACATCTGGAAGCCGATCGCCGAGTCCGCCTCGTGCCGGTAGGTGGAGCGCAGTTGGGTGAAGGCGTGCGGCCGCCCGCCGACCGTGCCGCGCCACGCCACCAGGCCGAGGTTGGTCCGCCGGGCGACCAGCTTGTACGACCCGGCGGGCGTGCCGTCGGCCACCGTCGGGGTCCACCGGTTCACCCGGGTGACCTCCTCCATCGGCAGGCAGCTGCCGCGGAACAGGTAGTGGTTGCTCGCCAGCGTCGGTGCCGTGCCGTCGGGGGAGCAGAGCGGGACCGCGTAGGTGTCGGTGATGTCGTGGGTCGAGGAGGTCGCGCTCCACGCGTAGTCCTGCCCCCGGCCGAGCAGCACGTACAGGTTGAGCCCGGCGAAGGCGGCGCCCCGGGCGCTGATGCCGGGGCCCTGCAGCTCCTGCACCATGAGCAGTTGCGGGGAGAAGTAGCCGGTCTGCGGGCCGAAGACCGCGACCGGGTGGCCGGTGGCCGAGTGCGCGGCGGAGACGACGGCCGCGTTGGACATGCCCCGGTTGGCGGTGCCGATGGTCAGCCCGGACAGGGCGGCGGCCAGGTCGGCGGAGCGGCCGGCGGTGGTCGTGGTTCCGGTCGCCGAACCGGTCGCGTCGCTGACCACCGGCTCGGCCCGTACCGAACCGGCGTCCGGCAGGGCCACGCTCGGGGCGTCGTCGTCGGCGTCGCCGTACGGGAAGCTCTGCCCGTCGTGCAGGGTCAGCACGGTCTCCGGGTCGTTGCGGCCCCGGAACCCGTTCCACACCCGGTCGCCCTCGACCGGCCCGTACCGGGCGCGGGCGGCGATGCGGACCAGCGCGGACTGCATCTCGGCGCCGCCACCGCCGCCGAACAGGCCGCCGACGACGCCGGCGATGGCGATCAGGTCGGACATCTGGAACGGCTTCGGCCCGCCGGCGTTGGTGATGGCGTCGAGGTGGCCGGCGAGCACGTACTCGCCGGGGCAGTTGCGGTTCGCCATGCAGGTGCCGATGTAGGCGTTGATGCCGGCGATGTAGTCCCGCACGTCGGCGTAGAGCTGCTCGCCGCGCGCGCCGGCCTTGGTCCGCAGCGCCTGCACTTGGGCCTCCAGGTCGGCGTCGGTGTACGGCGAGTTGCGCCAGACGCTCTGTTCGAGGGCCCGGTTGCCGGGGGCTCCGCCGGCGAACGGGGTGAGCGTGCCCCGGCCGACGTGGCGCAGCAGGTCCATGGTGAACAGCCGGTCCTCGGCTCCGGCGTAGCCGGCGCCGAACATGGTGCCGGCCCGTGTGGTGCCGGTGATGTGCGGTACGCCGGTGGCGCGGTCGCGGACGATGCGCACGTCGGCCCGGGGTGAGTAGTCGCGCTCGACCTGGCCGGGCGGCACCCCGAAGGAGGCGTCGTTGAAGAAGGTGCCGATCTGGTCCTCGCGCAGGCCGGCGTAGCCGTAGACGAGGTTGGCGTACCGGCCGAGCTGGTCGGCGGAGTGCCGGGGGAGGGTGCCGAGGGCCTGGTTGCCGAGGATCTCGACCAGGGTGGCGTTGCCGTTCTGCCCGGGCGGCAGGATGTCGGAGCACTCGCCGAGGCAGTGGTCGTCGGGGCTGAAGGTGGTGACCGAGCCGCGGGCGGCCGTGGTGGTGGGGGCGGCCTGTGCGGGGGTGACGGTCAGCAGGGCGGCGGTGGCGGTCAGGGTGGTCGCGGCGGCCAGCAGGCGGTGGGGACGGGTCATGGCGATCTCCCGGGGGATGGGGATCAGGACGAGTCGGTGGCAGGATGCGAAGAAGTTTCGGTTGCCGGATCGTAACGGTCCCGTGTCCGGAATCGGAAGACGTCGATCCGGCAAAAGGCGGTGTCGGTGCGACCGGGGCTGTCAGCCCTCGCGGCTAGGCTTGCTGCCGTGGCTGACCCGTCGACCTACCGTCCCGCGCCCGGCACGATCCCGGAGTCACCCGGGGTCTACCGCTTCCGGGACGGCACCGGCCGGGTGATCTACGTCGGCAAGGCCCGCAACCTGCGCAGCCGGCTCAACTCCTACTTCGCCGACCCGGTCAACCTGCACCAGCGCACCCGCCAGATGGTCTTCACGGCCGAGTCGGTCGACTGGATCACGGTCGCCACCGAGGTGGAGGCGCTCCAGCAGGAGTACACCTGGATCAAGCAGTACGACCCCCGGTTCAACGTCCGTTACCGGGACGACAAGTCCTACCCCTACCTGGCGGTCACCCTCGACGAGGAGTTCCCCCGGCTGCAGGTGATGCGCGGGGCGAAGCGCAAGGGGGTGCGTTACTTCGGGCCCTACTCGCACGCCTGGGCGATCCGCGAGACGCTCGACCTGCTGCTACGGGTGTTCCCGGCCCGCACCTGCTCGGCCGGCGTGTTCAAGCGGGCCGGCCAGGTCGGTCGCCCCTGCCTGCTGGGCTACATCGGCAAGTGCTCCGCCCCGTGCGTCGGCACCGTCTCCGCCGCCGAGCACCGGGCCATCGTCGACGGCTTCTGCGACTTCATGGGCGGGCGGACGGACACGATGGTCCGCAAGCTGGAACGCGAGATGGCCGAGGCCAGCGCGGAGCTGGAGTTCGAGCGCGCGGCCCGGCTGCGCGACGACCTGGCCGCCCTGCGCCGGGCGATGGAGAAGCAGACGGTGGTGTTCGGCGACGGCACCGACGCCGACGTGGTCGCGTTCGCCGACGACCCGCTGGAGGCGGCCGTGCAGGTGTTCCACGTCCGTGACGGCCGGGTGCGCGGGCAGCGCGGCTGGGTCGTCGAGAAGACCGAGGACCTGACCACCGGCGACCTCGTCCACCACTTCTGCACCCAGGTCTACGGCGGGGAGCAGGGCGAGGCCGACGTCCCGCGGGAGCTGCTCGTGCCCGAACTGCCGGCCGACGCCGACGCGCTCGCCGACTGGCTCTCCGGTCACCGGGGCAGCCGGGTCACCCTGCGGGTGCCGCAACGCGGCGACAAGCGGGCCCTGCTCGAGACGGTCGAGCGCAACGCCCGCGACGCCCTCGCCCGGCACAAGCTCAAGCGGGCCGGCGACCTGACCACCCGGAGCAAGGCGCTCGACGAGATCACCGAGGCGCTCGGCATGCGTACGTCGCCGCTGCGCATCGAGTGCTACGACATCTCGCAGATCCAGGGCACCGACGTGGTGGCGAGCATGGTCGTCTTCGAGGACGGCCTGCCGCGCAAGAGCGAGTACCGGCGGTTCATCATCCGGGGCGCCACCGACGACCTGTCGGCGATGTCCGAGGTGCTGCGCCGGCGCTTCGCCCGCTACCTCGACGCCCGGGCGGAGACGGGCGAGGCGGGCGTCGAGTCGGCCGACGACCCGGACGCCCCGGCCGGGCAGGGGGTCCCGGACGAGCCCCGGGTGGGCGCCCTGGTCGACCCGACCACCGGGCGGCCGCGCAAGTTCGCGTACCCGCCGCAGTTGGTGGTGGTCGACGGCGGCGCACCGCAGGTCGCCGCGGCGGCCCAGGCCCTCGCCGAGCTGGGCGTCGACGACGTCGCGCTGTGCGGGCTGGCCAAACGGCTGGAGGAGGTGTGGCTGCCCGACGACGACTTCCCGGTCATCCTGCCGCGCACCTCGGAGGGCCTCTACCTGCTGCAACGCGTCCGGGACGAGGCGCACCGCTTCGCCATCACGTTCCACCGGCAGCGGCGCTCCAAGCGGATGACCGAGTCGGCGCTGGACAAGGTGCCCGGCCTGGGCGAGGTGCGGCGCAAGGCGCTGCTGCGGCATTTCGGCTCGCTCAAGCGGCTCTCCGCCGCCTCCGTCGAGGAGATCACCGAGGTGCCCGGTGTCGGCCGCCGGACGGCCGAGGCGATCCTCGCCGCTCTCGGCGGCGAGACGAGAGCGCCGGCCGCCGACTGACAGCTGCCGCGGCAGGCGACGACGCGCGACTTCGGGGAAGATGCTGCCTGCCGGGTGGCTGAGGCGGCACCTTCCCCGATGTTGCGCGGATCGTGAGCGACCCGCCGGGGTCTGGATCAGGACTCGGCGAGGACGGCCAGGATCTGCTCGCCGTACTTCGCGAGTTTGGCCTCGCCGACGCCACCGACCCGGGACAGCTCGGCCAGGGAGGCCGGCGCGTCGGTGGCGATCTGACGCAGCGTCGCGTCGTGGAAGATCACGTACGCGGGGACGCCCTGCTCCTTGGCCGTGGCTCCCCGCCAGGCGCGCAACCGCTCGAACGTGCCGGCGGCGGCCGGGGTCAGCTCGGCGACCACGGTGGCCGCGCCGCGCGGCTTCGCCGACCGGCTGGACGCCGCGCGGGCCGGCTCGCGACGCAGCATCACCGTGCGGCGGCGCCCCAGCACCTCACCGCTCGTGCCGGTCAGGGCCAGGGTGCCGTAGTCGCCCTCGACCGCCAGCAGCCCCTCGGCGAGCAGTTGACGGACCACGCCCCGCCACTCCGCCTCGCTCAGCTCGGTGCCGATGCCGAACACCGTCAACGAGTCGTGCCCGTACTGCCGGATCTTGTCGGTGCCGCGGCCGAGCAGGATGTCGACGCAGTGCCCGGCACCGAACCGCTGGTTGCGCTCCCGGTCGAGCCGGTAGACCGTGGAGAGCAGCTTCTGCGCGGCGATCGTGCCGTCCCACGACTCCGGCGGGTCGAGACAGGTGTCGCAGTTGCCGCAGGCGGTGGCGGTCTCGCCGAAGTAGTCCAGCAACTGGACCCGGCGGCAGCGGACCGTCTCGCAGAGCGCGAGCATCGCGTCCAGGTGGGCGGCGAGGTTACGCCGGTGGGTCAGGTCGCCCTCGGAGGTGTCGATCATCCTGCGCTGCTGCACCACGTCCTGCAGTCCGTACGCGAGCCAGGCGGTCGACGGCAGGCCGTCCCGGCCGGCACGGCCGGTCTCCTGGTAGTAGCCCTCCACGGACTTCGGCAGGTCCAGGTGGGCGACGAACCGCACGTCGGGCTTGTCGATGCCCATGCCGAACGCGATCGTCGCGACCATGACCAGCCCGTCCTCCCGGAGGAACCGCTGCTGGTGGGTCGCGCGGGTGGCCGCGTCCAGCCCGGCGTGGTAGGGCAGCGCGGGAATCCCGTTCTCGACGAGAAACTCCGCCGTCTTGTCCACGGAGGCCCGGGACAGGCAGTAGACGATGCCGGCGTCACCCGGGTGCTCGTCGCGCAACAGGCTCAGCAGTTGTCTGCGCGGCTCCCGCTTCGGGACGACCCGGTACTGGATGTTGGGCCGGTCGAAGCTCGCCACGAAGTGCCGCGCGTCGGCCAGCCGCAACCGGGTCGCGATCTCGGCCCGGGTGGCGCTGGTCGCCGTGGCGGTGAGCGCGATCCGGGGGACGCCCGGCCAGCGCTCGTGCAGCATCGACAGGTTGAGGTAGTCGGGGCGGAAGTCGTGCCCCCACTGCGACACGCAGTGCGCCTCGTCGATCGCGAACAGCGCGATGCGCCCCCGCTCCAGCAACTGGACCGTGCCCCGGCCGGCCAGCGCCTCGGGGGCCAGGTAGAGCAGGTCCAGCTCACCGGCGAGGAACGCCGCCTCGACCCGGCGCCGGGCCGCCGGGTCCAGCGTCGAGTTGAGGAAGCCGGCCCGCACACCGACCGCGGTCAACGCGTCGACCTGGTCCTGCATGAGCGCGATCAGCGGCGAGACCACCACCCCCACGCCCTCGCGGACCAGCGCCGGGATCTGGTAGCACAGCGACTTGCCGCCGCCGGTCGGCATCAGCACCAGCGCGTCGCCGCCGGCCACGACGTGGTCGACCACCTCCTGCTGGAAGCCCCGGAAGGCGTCGTAGCCGAACACCCGGCGCAGCGTGTCGAGCGCGGCGGGCAGCTGGTCGGTGGGGGAGGACATCCGGGGATTCTACGAGCGCCCGCCGACACCGGCCCGGTGCGGCGCTCACCGCGCCGGGCGTGGCGCCACCGCCGGGCCGGTGGAATCCCGGTCGGCGGTACGCGCACCCCCGGTAGCGCCGGTTGTCGACCCGAGCCGGACGAACCGGACGACCAGGTGTTCCAGCAATCACCCCGTGGAATCCCGGGTGGGGGCGCAGCCGTTAGAGTCGCTGATTGACCAGGTGCGGCCCGACCGGCCGCGGCGTCACGGGTGGGGGTAACAGGTGAGCGAGGCGCGGACGGCGGAGCAGCACGTGCCGGCCGACACGGCCGAGGGGACGACGGGCCGGCCGGCACCGGCGGAGTCGGAGACGACGCTCGTCGTGGTGACCGGTCTCTCCGGCGGCGGGCGCAGCACGGTCGCCCGGGCCCTGGAGAACGTCGGCTACTACGTGGTGGACAACCTGCCGCAGGCGCTGATGCTGGACATGGCCGAGCTGGCGATGAAGGCCGGTGGCGCGGCCCGGCGTACCGCGATGGTGCTGGACGTGCGCTCGCGGGCGTTCTCCACCGACCTGGTGGGTGCGATCCACGAACTCAAGGAGCGCGGGTTCGCGCCGCGGGTGGTCTTCGTGGACGCGGACGACGAGGTGCTGATCCGGCGCTTCGAGAGCGTCCGGCGCTCGCACCCGCTGCAGGGCGAGGGACGCCTCGCCGACGGCATCGCCGTCGAGCGCGGGCTGCTCGAGGGCGCCCGCGACCAGGCGGACGTGATCATCGACACCAGCCACCTGAACGTCAACCAGCTCCGGCGGCGCATCGAGGAGCTGTTCGGCGGCGAGGACGCCCGCCGGTTGCGGGTCACGGTGGTGTCGTTCGGCTTCAAGTACGGCGTACCCCCGGACGCGGATTTCGTGTGCGACGCCCGGTTCCTGCCCAACCCGTACTGGGTGCCCGAGCTGCGGGAGCACACCGGGCAGGAGGAGGCGGTCAGCTCGTACGTGCTGGGTCAGGAGGGCGCCGACGCCTTCGTGGCGACGTACGCGGACCTGATCAACGCCACCACCGCCGGCTTCGAGCGGGAGGGCAAGCGGTACCTGACCGTGGCCGTGGGCTGCACCGGCGGCAAGCACCGCAGTGTCGCCATCGCCGAGGAGCTGGCCGCGCGGCTGCGGCACTCCGGCATCGCCGCCAACGCCCAGCACCGCGACCTGGGGCGCGAGTGACGGCCACCAGGGTGGTCGCCTTCGGTGGGGGGCACGGCCTGTCCGCCTCGCTGCGCGCGCTGCGCCGGTGTGCCCCGGAACTCGACCTGGACATCACCGCCGTGGTCACCGTCGGCGACGACGGGGGGTCGAGCGGCCGGTTGCGCGCCGAGCGGGGCGGACTGCCGCCGGGGGACCTGCGGCAGGCGCTCGTCGCGCTGGCCGGGGACCACCCGTCGACGCGGCGCAGCGCCGGACTGTTCCAGCACCGCTTCGCCGAGGTGCCGGCACCGGCCGCTTCCGCCGGTTCCGGCGCGCCGGCCGCTTCCGCCGGTCCGGGCGCGCCGGCGGGGCAGAGGACGCGGTCGCCGGGGGCGGGCGTGCCGGCCCGTACCGGTGAGGGTCGCGCGCCGCAGGGCGACGGCCTGGCCGGGCACGCGGTGGGCAACCTGGTGCTCTGCGGCCTGATGGAGCTGCTCGGCGACCCGGTGGCGGCCCTGGAACACGCCGGGGCCATGCTCGGCGCGGTCGGCCGGGTGCTGCCGATGTCGTGCGAGCCGGTGGGGATCGAGGCCCGGGTCCGCGGCGCCGATCCCGCGCGCCCGGACGAGGTCACCACGGTCACCGGCCAGCACCAGGTGGCGGTCACCACCGGCCGGGTGGAGTCGCTGCGGCTGAACCCGGACGCGCCGGAGGCCTGCCCGGAGGCGGTGGCCGCCATCGGCGCGGCCGACTGGCTGCTGTTCGGGCCCGGCAGCTGGTACACCAGCCTGCTCCCGCACCTGCTGGTGCCTGAGCTGGCCGCCGCCGTGGTGGCGAGCCCCGCCCGTCGCCTGGTCACGCTGAACCTCGCCGCCGAGAAGGAGACGTTCGGCCTGTCGCTCCCCGACCACCTGGCTGAGCTGCGGTGGTACCTCCCGGAGCTGACGGTGGACTTCGTGCTGGGGGATTCCAAGGCGGTGGGTGACCCCGAACCGGTCGAGCGTGCGGCAGAATCGCTGGGTGCCCGGCTGGTCCTCGCCCCGGTCGCGGTCACGGACGGCACTCCCCGTCATGATCCGGCCGCCCTCGGCGCCGCTCTGGTGCCGGTCCTGGGCGCCGCTCGTTAGACACGTACGTAATCTCCGGCGACACGCCGGAACCGGTCCGTGAGGGGACGCACAATGGCGATGACGGCGGCGGTCAAGGACGAGCTGAGCCGGGTCGACGTGCCCAAGCCCTGCTGTCGGCGGGCGGAGATGGCGGCGTTGCTGCGCTTCGCCGGCGGGCTGCACATCGTCTCCGGCCGGGTGGTCGTGGAGGCCGAGCTGGACACCGGCGCGGTGGCCCGGCGGCTGCGGCGCGAGATCGCCGAGGTGTACGGCTACCCCAGCGAGATCCACGTGCTCGCCTCCGGCGGCCTGCGCAAGGGCAGCCACTTCATCGTGCGGGTGGTCAAGGACGGCGAGTCCCTCGCCCGGCAGACCGGGCTGCTCGACGTGCGTGGCCGCCCGGTGCGGGGCCTGCCGCCGCACGTCGTGGCGGCCAACGTCTGCTGCGCGGTCTCGGCGTGGCGGGGCGCGTTCATGGCGCACGGCTCGCTGACCGAGCCGGGCCGCTCCAGCGCGCTGGAGATCACCTGCCCCGGCCCGGAGTCGGCGCTCGCCCTGGTCGGCGCCGCCCGCCGCATCGGCATCACCGCGAAGAACCGGGAGGTACGCGGCGTGGACCGGGTGGTCGTCAAGGACGGCGACGCCATCGCCGCGCTGCTCACCCGGATCGGCGCCCACTCAAGCGTGCTGGCCTGGGAGGAGCGCCGGGTCCGGCGGGAGGTGCGCGCGACGGCGAACCGGCTGGCCAACTTCGACGACGCGAACCTGCGCCGGGCGGCGCGCGCGGCGGTGGCGGCGGCCGCCCGGGTCACCCGGGCCCTGGAGATCCTCGCCGACGACGCGCCGCACCACCTCACCTCGGCCGGCCGGCTCCGGCTGGAGCACCGGCAGGCCTCCCTGGAGGAGCTGGGTGCGCTCGCCGACCCGCCGCTGACCAAGGACGCCATCGCCGGCCGGATCCGGCGCCTACTGGCCCTCGCCGACAAGCGGGCACGTGACCTGGGCATCCCGGATACCGAAGCGGCCGTCACGCCCGACATGCTCGTGGTCTGATAGGACGGTGGCGGTTTCACGATGCGGTCGGGATCACCACCCGCCGCAGCGCGACCCCGCGCGCTCGGATATGGTCGCTGCGTACGGCAAGGGGGCCGGCACCCGGCTCCGCGCCGTGCTCACCGCCTCGGGCGGTCAGGTCCTCGGACCGCGGCGGGGCGGCCGCGATGAACCGTCAACGGCCGGCTCCAACGGTCGGCGCACACCACTCCGCCGGCCCTGGGTCACCACGCCGGCGGACCAGAACGCGAGGAGATGGGACCTGTGACCATCCGGGTTGGCATCAACGGCTTCGGCCGGATCGGCCGCAACTTCTTCCGGGCAGTGCTGGCGTCCGGCGCTGACATCGAGGTCGTGGCGGTCAACGACCTGACCGACAACGGGACGCTCGCCCACCTTGTCAAGTACGACAGCATCCTCGGTCGCCTGCCGCACGAGGTGAAGGCCACCGCGGACGAGATCACCGTGGGCGGCAAGACCATCAAGGCGTACGCCGAGAAGGACCCGGCGAAGCTGCCGTGGGGCGAGGTCGGCGCGGACGTGGTGATCGAGTCCACCGGCTTCTTCACCGACGCCACCAAGGCGAAGGCGCACCTCGACGGCGGGGCCAAGAAGGTCATCATCTCGGCGCCGGCGAAGAACGAGGACGTCACGGTCGTGATGGGCGTCAACCAGGAGCAGTACGACCCGGCGCAGCACAACATCATCTCCAACGCGTCCTGCACCACCAACTGCCTCGCCCCCATGGCCAAGGTGCTGCACGACACGTTCGGCATCCAGCAGGGTCTGATGACCACGATCCACGCGTACACGCAGGACCAGAACCTGCAGGACGCCCCGCACAAGGACCTGCGCCGGGCGCGCGCCGCCGCGCTGAACATCGTGCCGACCTCGACCGGCGCGGCGAAGGCGATCGGCCTGGTGCTGCCGGACCTCAAGGGCAAGCTCGACGGGTACGCGCTGCGGGTGCCGATCCCGACCGGCTCCGCCACCGACCTGACCGTCACGGTCGGCCGGGAGACCACCGTCGACGAGGTCAACGCGGCGCTCAAGGCCGCCGCGGAGGGCCCGCTGCGGGGCATCCTGACCTACAACGAGGACCCGATCGTGTCGGCCGACATCGTCACCGACCCGGCGTCGTGCATCTTCGACGCGCCGCTGACCAAGGTGATCGGCAACCAGGTCAAGGTCGTCGGCTGGTACGACAACGAGTGGGGCTACTCGAACCGTCTGGTGGACCTGGTCAAGCTGGTGGGTCAGTCGCTGTGAGTGCGAGGAGCGAGCTTGCGAGCCCCGCAGTCACGAACGGAGGGCTAGCTCGGTGACGATCCGTAACCTCGACGACCTGCTCGCCGAGGGGGTGTCGGGTCGGCGCGTGCTGGTGCGCGCCGACCTGAACGTCCCGCTCGACAAGCAGACCGGTGAGATCAGTGACGACGGCCGCATCCGCGCGGTGCTGCCGACGCTGGGCGCGCTGGTCGAGGCCGGCGCGAAGGTCGTCGTCTGCTCGCACCTGGGCCGCCCGAAGGGCAGCCCGGACCCGCAGTTCAGCCTCCGCCCGGTCGCCGGGCGCCTGGGCGAGCTGCTCGGCGCCGAGGTCCGGTTCGCCGAGGACACCGTCGGTGACTCCGCCCGGTCCACCGTGGACGGGCTGGCCGACGGGCAGGTCGCCCTGCTGGAGAACCTGCGCTTCAACGCGGGTGAGACCAGCAAGGACGAGGCCGAGCGGGGCGCGTTCGCCGACCAGCTCGCGACCTTCGGCGACGCGTACGTCGACGACGCCTTCGGCGCGGTGCACCGCAAGCACGCCAGCGTGTACGACCTGCCGGCGCGGTTGCCCAACGTCGCCGGCCGGCTGTTGCTGCGCGAGGTGGAGGTGCTGTCCACGCTGACCGGTGACCCGGAGCGCCCGTACGTGGTGGTGCTCGGCGGTTCCAAGGTCTCCGACAAGCTGGCGGTCATCGAGGCGCTGCTGCCGAAGGTGGACCGGCTGCTCATCGGCGGCGGCATGTGCTTCACCTTCCTCAAGGCGCAGGGCCACGAGGTGGGCACGTCGCTGCTGGAGAAGGACATGGTCGACACCTGCCGCAACCTGCTGGAGCGCGCGCCGGACAAGATCATGCTCCCGGTCGACGTGGTGGCCGCCGACGCGTTCGCGCCCGACGCCGCCCACGACACGGTCCGGGCCGACGGCATCCCGAGCCACCGGCTCGGCCTGGACATCGGCCCGGAGACGGTGGCCGGCTTCGCCGCCGCCCTGTCCCAGGCGAGGACCGTCTTCTGGAACGGCCCGATGGGCGTGTTCGAGATGGCGCCGTTCGCGCACGGCACCCGGGGTGTCGCCGAGGCGATCACCAAGGCGGACGCGTTCTCGGTCGTCGGTGGCGGCGACTCCGCGGCCGCGGTCCGTGCGCTCGGCCTGGACGAGTCGTCCTTCGGGCACATCTCGACCGGCGGCGGCGCCAGCCTGGAATACCTGGAGGGCAAGACCCTCCCCGGCATCGCGGCCCTGGAGAACTGAATGGCGAGCACCACCCGCCGGCCACTGATGGCCGGCAACTGGAAGATGAACCTCAACCACCTCGAGGCGAACCTGCTGGTGCAGAAGCTCGCCGCGAGCCTCACCGAGAAGCAGCTCACCGACGTCGAGACGGTCGTGCTGCCGCCGTACACCGACCTGCGGACCGTGCAGACCGCGGTGGACGGCGACAAGCTGCTGATCGGCTACGGCGCGCAGGACCTGTCGCCGCACGCGTCGGGCGCGTACACCGGGGACATCTCGGGTCCGATGCTGGCGAAGCTGGGCTGCACGTACGTGGTGGTCGGCCACTCCGAGCGACGGGCGTACCACGACGAGGACGACGCGCTCGTCGGCGCCAAGGTGCAGGCGGCCCTGACCCACGGCCTCACCCCGATCCTCTGCGTGGGGGAAGGGTTGGACATCCGGGACCAGGGCACCCACGTCGCGCACTGCAGCGACCAGCTCGACGGCGCCCTCAAGGGGCTCTCCGCCGAGCAGGTGACCAAGGTCGTCGTCGCGTACGAGCCGGTCTGGGCGATCGGCACCGGCAAGACGGCCACCCCGGAGGACGCCCAGGAGGTGTGCGGGGCGGTCCGCCAGCGCCTGGCCGAGAACTTCGGCCAGGACACCGCGGACCAGGTCCGGATCCTGTACGGCGGGTCGGTCAAGTCCTCGAACGTCGCGGCCATCATGGCTCAGCCGGACGTGGACGGGGCCCTCGTCGGCGGTGCCAGCCTGGACGCCGAGGAGTTCGCGAAGATCTGCCGGTTCCCGGAGCACACCACCGGCTGATCGCTCGCTATCCTTGACTCCGCCCGTCCGCCGGCCGGTGCCACCGTGCCCGATCTGCCCGGGCGAGGATCGCAACGAGAGGACTGTCCCCAGCCATGCCGATCTGGTTCGCATACACGTTGATCGTGTTGCTGGTCATCACGAGCATCCTGCTCACCCTGCTGATCCTGCTGCACCGCGGTAAGGGCGGCGGGCTGTCCAGCATGTTCGGCGGCGGGGTCAGCTCCAGCCTGGCCGGCTCGTCGGTCGCCGAGAAGAACCTGGACCGCTACACCGTGCTGGTGGGCATCGTCTGGTTCGCCTGCATTGTCGGGCTCGGGCTGTGGCTGCGCCTCCAGCAGACCGGCGTCGCCTGACCAGGCTCGCCAAGTCGTACAATCTGCGCGCGGTCCGTCTCGGCGGGCCGCGCGCAGTCCGTTTCAACCCGCTGCACCGCGTCGCCCGCCGCCACCCCCCTTCCGACGGCGGTTCCCCTCCGACGACAGGAGCGAGCAGCCGTGCGCAACGGTAACGTCCTCCGGGGCAGCCGGGTCGGGTCCACCCCGGCCCGCCCCACCGAACGCTACGAGCCGGCGCCCTGCCGGCCGGTCACCTACTGGTGCCGCAACGGCCACCACGTCGAGATCCGCATCGCCGCCGACGCCCCGGCCCCCGAACTGTGGGACTGCCCGCGCTGCGGGCACCCCGCCGGCCGCGACCCCGGCAACCCGCCGGGCCGAGCGCGCTCCGAGCCCTACAAGAGCCATCTGGCGTACGTGAAGGAGCGGCGCACCGACGCCGAGGGCGCGGCGATCCTCGCCGAGGCGCTGGACGCCCTGCGGCGCCGCCGCGGCCGGTCCTGACGGACGCGGCGGCCCGCCCACGACGGGAGTCGCGGGCAGG
>JAEYGD010000195.1 GCA_023402505.1 Actinomycetes bacterium | reverse complement strand
GCGCCGTCCCGGCCCCCGGCGGCCCGGCGGCGGCTCGGCCGCGGCCGGCGGGTCGTCCCTCACCGGCGCGAGCTGGGTGGTCGGGTACTCCGACCCGGCCGGGTCGTCCCGGACCGGCTCCAGTTGCGCGGTCGGGTAGTCCGTGTCGTCGTCGGGGCCGCGGTGGCCGTTGCGCCCGTTCACCGGAGCCCGCTGACCGGTGTACGCCGGGTCGGCGGGTTCCCGGAGCCGGCCCGCGCCGCCGCGGTCGTCGTAGCCCGGGTACGCCCCGCCGGTGTCGGCGGCCGGACGGGTACGCGGGTCGGCGTGGCGGTCGGGGGCGACGGCGGGCCCACTGGTCCACGCGCCGGGTTCAAGGTCCCGGTCGGGCCAGGGCAGGGCGGGGCGGTCCGGCCGGTCCCAGTTGCAGGGCTCGGCGCTGCCGTAGGGGTCGACGGAGGACATCACGCACCGGCGGGGCGTGGCACGGGACCGACGACCAGACGCACAACCACAACCATTCCCCTACCCGAGTGACCTTCCTTCGATTGACCGGCCCGTCAGCCGGTCGATCCCCGCCGTTCACCTCCGGGTGGCCCGGGAATCGTGCCGAGCCTACTGCACCCACCGCCGGGACACCGGGGACCGTTGCCGGCCGGGCGGGACCTGTGCGGGCGGCGCGACGGCGGGAATACGGAGCGGCACCGGCACCCGACCGGGTGGGCCGTGGGCCGGTGCCGCGCCGGTGCTCGCGTGCCCGAGGTCAGACCTCGAGCAGCTCCGCCTCCTTGTGCTTGACGAGCTCGTCGATGGTGGCGACGAAGCGCTGGGTCAGGTCGTCCAGCTCCTTCTCCGCGCGGCGCCCCTCGTCCTCGCCGACCTCGCCGTCCTTGACCAGCCGGTCCAGCTCCTCCTTGGCCTTGCGGCGGATGTTGCGCACCGCCACCTTGGCCTCCTCGCCCTTGTGCCGGGCCACCTTGATCATCTCTCGGCGGCGCTCCTCGGTCATCTGCGGGAGCAGGATGCGCAGCTGGTTGCCCTCGTTGTTCGGGTTCACCCCGAGGTCGGAGTCGCGGATCGCCTTCTCCATGGCGTTGATCTGCGAGTTGTCGTACGGCTTGATGATGACCATGCGGGGCTCCGGCACACCGATGGACGCCATCTGCGGCAGCGGGGTCGGGCTGCCGTAGTAGTCAATTATGATCTTGGAGAACATGGCGGCGTTGGCGCGACCCGTGCGGATGGCGCCGAACTCCTCCTTGCCGTGCTCGATGGCACGCTCCATCTTCTCCTCGGCCTCGAGGAGGGTGTCGTCGATCACCGGTCTCCTCGCCTCCTTCTGTGCTCGTCGTGGCTGGTCGTGTCGGAGGACCCGTCGCGGTCGGCTCGCTCAGGTGGTGATCAGGGTGCCGATCTTGTCGCCACCCACGGCCCGGATGATGGTGTCGTCGCCCTGGGCACCGAAGACCAGCATCGGCAGGCCGTTCTCCATGCAGAGACTGAACGCGGCGGCGTCGGCGACCCGCAGGTTGCGGCGGAGCACCTCGGAGAAGGTGATCGAGTCGAACTTGCTGGCGGTCGGATCGATGCGCGGATCGGCGGTGTAGACGCCGTCCACGCCGTTCTTGCTCATCAGCACCACGTCGGCCCGGATCTCCAGGGCCCGCTGGGCGGCGACCGTGTCGGTGGAGAAGTACGGCATGCCCGCGCCCGCCCCGAAGATCACCACCCGGCCCTTCTCCAGGTGCCGGATCGCACGCAGCGGGATGTACGGCTCGGCGACCTGGGCCATCGTGATGGCGCTCTGCACCCGGGTCTCGATGCCCTCCTTCTCCAGGAAGTCCTGGAGGGCGAGGCAGTTCATCACCGTGCCGAGCATGCCCATGTAGTCGGCCCGCGCCCGGTCCATGCCGCGCTTCTGCAGCTCCGCGCCGCGGAAGAAGTTGCCGCCGCCGACCACCACGGAGACCTGCACGCCGCGCCGCACCACGGTCGCGATCTGTCGGGCGATGGCCTGGACGACGTCGGGGTCGACACCGATCGCGCCCCCGCCGAAGACCTCACCGGAGAGCTTCAGCACCACCCGGCGGGCCCGACCGGGAGGCGGCGCCGTCGGATCGTCCGCCGCCAGACTCCGGTCACTCACAACCTGCGTCATCGCCCCGCCCTTCCCCATGCGTGCGCCCCGCGCACCGCGTACCGCGAAACTGCCGTGACCGACCCTATGCGACGAGGAGGTCGCGGTGCCTGACACGTACACCGGCGACCTCCTCGTCCACGTTCCCTCCCGCGGGCGGCTTCACGCCCGCGGTGCGGCTCAGGCCTGGCCGACCTCGAACCGGACGAAACGGGTGATCTCGATGCCAGCCTCGGCCAGCACCTGCCGCACCGTCTTCTTGTTGTCGGTGACCGACGCCTGCTCCAGGAGGACGAAGTCCTTGAAGAAGGAGTTGACCCGGCCCTCGACGATCTTCGGCAGCGCCGCCTCGGGCTTGTTCTCCTCGCGGGCCGTCTGCTCGGCGATGCGCCGCTCGGACTCGACGACCTCCGCCGGGACCTCGTCCCGGTTGAGGTACTGCGGGCGCATGGCGGCGATCTGCATGGCCGCACCGCGCGCGTCGGCGTCGCCCGCCTCGTCGGCCTTGCCGCTGTACTGCACCAGCACACCGACGGCCGGCGGCAGGTCCTGCGCCTTGCGGTGCAGGTAGACGGCGACGGTCCCGTCGAGCTTGGCGAAGCGGTTGAGCACCAGCTTCTCGCCGATCTTGGCGGACTGCTCCTGGACCAGGTCGGCGACGGTCCGGCCGTCGATCTCCGAGGCCAGCAGCTCCTCGGCGCTGCTCACGCCGCTGCGCTCGCCGTGCTCGACCAGCTGCTGGGCCAGCGCGATGAAGCTCTCGTTCTTGGCGACGAAGTCGGTCTCGCAGTTGAGCTCCAGCAGCGCCTTGCCGGAGTGCGCGACCAGGCCGTTGGCGGCCGTCCGGCCAGCCCGCTTGCCGACGTCCTTGGCGCCCTTGACGCGCAGGATCTCGACGGCCTTGTCGAAGTCGCCCTCGGCCTCGGTCAGCGCCTTCTTGCTGTCCATCATGCCGGCGCCGGTGAGGTCGCGGAGCTTCTTGACGTCCGCGGCGGTGAAGTTGGACATGGCTCTCTCTTCGGTGTTGAGACTGCGGGTGGGATGGTCTGAGGTGCCGGTTTACCCGGATCGGGGCCGGACCTGCCCGGCCCGTCCGCCGCACCCCGCCGCCCGGACGGACCGGACGGCGGGAAACGGCGCAGGGTCACTCCGCGGCGGCGGCCGCCGGCTGCTCGTCGCTCTTCTTCGGCTCCTCGAGCAGCTCGCGCTCCCACTCGGCCAGCGGCTCGTCGGTGGCGACACCCGCCTCCGGCTTCTCGTCGGTGCCCCGACGGCGGCCGGAACGGGCGATCAGGCCGTCGGCGACGGCGGCGGCCACGACCTTGGTCAGCAGCTCGGCCGACCGGATCGCGTCGTCGTTGCCCGGGATGGGGTAGTCGACCTCGTCCGGGTCGCAGTTGGTGTCGAGGACCGCGATGACCGGGATGCCCAGCTTGCGGGCCTCGTCGACGGCGATGTGCTCCTTCTTGGTGTCGACCACCCAGATCGCGGCCGGAAGCTTCTGCATGTCCCGCAGACCGCCCAGCGTGCGGGACAGCTTCTCCTTCTCGCGGGAGAGCTGCAGCGTCTCCTTCTTGGTGTAACCGGCGGCGGTGCCGCTCAGGTCACCCAGGGCCTCCAGCTCCTTCATCCGCTGGAGCCGCTTGTACACCGTCTGGAAGTTGGTCAGCATGCCGCCGAGCCAGCGGTGGTTCACGTACGGCTGGCCGACCCGGGTCGCCTGCTCGGCGATCGCCTCCTGGGCCTGCTTCTTGGTGCCGACGAAGAGGATCGAGCCGCCCTCGGCGACCGTCCCGCGCACGAAGTCGTACGCCTTCTCGATGTAGTCGAGCGTCTGGCGCAGGTCGATGATGTAGATGCCGTTGCGCTCGGTGAAGATGAAACGCTTCATCTTCGGGTTCCAGCGCCGGGTCTGGTGCCCGAAGTGGACACCGCTCTCCAGCAGCTGACGCATGGTCACGACGGCCATGGGGTACTCCTTGCGTCCCTGGTTGTCCCGCCCGGCCGGCGGCCGGGCGTCCTGGCGCCCGGTCGCCGGCCATGGCGGACCCGACCAAGATCGGGACCAGGGAGGCCGCCGCCCCACGACTGAGCGTGGAGAGGGCGCGCGAGGTCGACCGCACGAGGCGGTCGCCAGTCGACCAGTGTACGCCCCCTCCCGACCGCCCCGTGCCCGGGAGCGGGAAAGGGGCCCGACGCCCGGGAGCCGGGCAACAGGCTCGTTCACGCCACCCGGTCAGCCGACCGCGAGCGCCGCCGCGACGAAGAGCACCAGGCCGACCGTCAGGTAGGCCGTCGGCGGACGCAGCCAGCCCCGGCCACCGTCGGCCAGCGCCAGACCACCGGTACGCAGCCCGTACAGGCCCATCGCGAAGATCGGCAGGCCGCAGACCAGGAACGTCCCGGCGACCACGTCGGCCGCCGACACCGGGTCCCCGGTCACCCCGGCCAGCAGCACCCGCAGCGCCGGCACCTCGAAGACCAGCACCAGCACCGCGAAGAGCACCGCCAGCGCCGGACGACGGGTCCGGTAGACACCGTCGCCCCCGGCGGGGGCCGCAACCGCGCCGGGCGGCAGGTCGCCCCGCAGCCCGACCGGCGGCATCGGCCCGGTCGGCATCTCCAGCGGGTTCGGTGGCTCGGCGGCCGGGCGGTTGGGCTCGACCGGTGGGCGGTTGAACTCGGCCGGTGGACGGTTGGGCTCGGCCGGTGGGCGGCTTGGCTCCACGATCGGATACCCGCCCAGGCTCACCGGCCGGGCCGGGTCGGGGACCGGGCCGGCTCCCCCGAGCGCGTCGGCGCTGGACACCGCGAGCCCGTCGCGCCCCTCCCGGGAACGCCGCCCCGGCCGGTCGCCGGGCAACTCGCCGGAGACGTCCGGGTCGGTCTCCGCCCGTCGCGACCGGCTCGCCCGGTAGCCGTCGGTCTCCGACCGGCCGTCCCCGTAGCCGCCGACCGCGCCGAACCGCCCCGAGTCGTCCTCACCGATCCGGAACGCGCCGGAGTCCTCCGGGCTGGGAAAACGGCCCCGGCCGGCGTCCCCGTACCGGGCCTCGGCGCCGCCCTGCTCGGGCACGGGCAGGTCGCCCTCGCGGTAGCGGCCCTCGTCCGTGCCACGCCAGGTCGGCTCCCCGTAACCCCGCTCCCGCTCAGCGGGATACCAACGCGACTCCTGATCTTCGGGAAAACTCCGTCGTCCGTCCACGCCGGCACCGTATGCGACCAGCCCCGACGACGCCATTCGCCGGGCGTACCCGCTCGACCTGGGCAGACCGCCAGAAGAGCGGATCACCCGAGAGTCACCGCGCGTGGGCGGGAGTCCCCCCGACCGCACCGGCGGACGCCCGGAGCCGGTCAGTCACGGGTGAGCCGGACCTGCCAGGAGGCGCCGGCGCAGCCCGCCTCCGCGTCGACCACCTCGGCCACCCCCGACCCCTCGACCCGCTCGACGACATAGTCGTCGAGCCGGTGGAACCGGGCCAGTTCGTCGGCCGGCGTGCCGTCGAGGCGGCCGGCGACGAGGATGTCCTCGGGATCGAGAGCGTCCAGCTCCTCGCCGAGGGTGTCCCCGTCGTCGTCCGGATGATCGTCCGGTCGCCGCCAGATCTCAGCCGGCTGGCCGGCCGTCCCGGCGGCTGCGGCGGCCACCGCCGCCAGCGCGCTGTCGAGGAGCGACACCCGCAGCCACCCCGCGTCGGCGCCGACCAGGGAACGGGGCAGGACGATCCGCGCGGCGTCCGGGCCGGCGACCTCGGTCCGCGGGCCGTCGTCGTCACCCGTCACGGTCACCTCGAGGATGAGATCCCGCGCCAGCGCCGCGCCGACGACGCTGTCCAGCGCCGTCAACCAGTGCTCGGCCGCCGACACGGCGTCCCGCAGGTTCCCCGCCGCCGTCCGGTCCAGGTCCGCCGCCCCCTCGACCCGCCAGCTCAGCCGCCCTGCCTGACCACCCATATCCGGACCCCCTCCTCGCCGGCCGCCCGCACCTCGAACTCCCGCACCACCTTGCCGAGCGCCCGGACGACGACCTGCCGGTCCCGCCGCACCGCCGGCGGGGCCGGCACGGTCGCGGCGAGCACCAGCTCGTCCGGCCCCATCCCGTCGACCGCCTCCCGGACCCGGTCGGCGGTCACCACGGCACCGGCGGGCCGGTCGGCGGGCGACACGAAGAGGTCCACCAGCTCCGGCCGTCCCGGGTCGGACCGCGCAGCGCGCACCGGTGGCGCTCCGAGCCCCTGTTCCACGCCGACGGTCGCCAACGCGCCCAGCAGCGCCCGGAACAACCGGATCGCGAGCAGGCCGTCACCGGGTACGTCGAACCACCCCACCGGTAGCCGTACCAGGTAGCCGACCTCCTTGGCGCCGCCCTGCCCGCGCGTTCGCACGTGCCCGACGGACGGCTCCGCCTCGGTGTGCACGGTGACGTCGAGGCGGAGGTAGCTGCGGGCCGGAAACGACCGCCGCAGCCACTTCCCGCCGTCGACCGCCCGCTGCAGCCCTGCCTCGACGAACGCGGCGAGGTTGTGGACCCGGTTGTCGTACCCCGCGACGTTCACGCCGAGATCGCGCGGCGCGTCGCGGGGCTGGACGGACAGCCAGAACGTCATGGCGGCTGACCCTACCGGCAGGACCTGGCCATGCCCGGCGGGCGCACCATGTACCGGCGCACGTAGCTCAGGCAGGTGGCCGGTCGTGGCGGACCGGCCGGTCGGGGCGGGTCGGCACGCCGCGCCGCCACTCACCGCCGACCTGGCACGACGTCCGTTGCCTTAGCACACCGAGGGCATGATCGTCCGGTTGTCCACAGGGGTCTTCGTTGTCCACAGATCCGGGCCACGGGGCGGCGACCGGCGACCGGATGGCGGCACCGTGCCGGGCATGACCACACGGAACCAGGCGGTCGGCGCGTACGGGGAGCGCCGCGCCCTCCGCTACCTGATCGCGGCCGGCCTGCGGCCCGTCACCCGCAACTGGCGCTGCCCGGAAGGCGAGATCGACATCATCGCCTGGGACGGCCCGGTCCTCGCCTTCTGCGAGGTGAAGACCCGCCGCACCGACGACTTCGGCACGCCGGCCGAGGCGGTCGTCCGGGCCAAGGCCCGCCGGCTGCGCGGCCTCGCGGCCCGCTGGCTCGCCGAGACCGGGACCACCGCCGACGAGGTGCGCTTCGACGTGCTCGCGGTCCGCCTCACCGGCGGCCCCGCGCAGGTCGAGCACGTGAAGGGGGCGTTCTGATGGGGGCGCACCGGTGAGTTACGCGCGGGTGCTCTGCGTCGGCCTGGTCGGAGTGACCGGGCACGTGGTGGAGGTGGAGGCGGACCTCGCACCCGGCCTGCCCACCGTGGCGATCACGGGCCTGCCGGACACCGCCCTGCACGAGGCCCGGGACCGGGTCCGCGCCGCCGTCGTCAACTCCGGCCGGTCCTGGCCCAACCGCCGGATCACCATCAACCTCCTCCCCGCGACCCTCCCCAAGTACGGGTCCTCCTTCGACCTGGCCATCGCCACCGCGGTGCTCGGCAGCGCCGGCGAACTGCCGCTGCTGCCCCTGGAGGGGGTGGTGGTCCTCGGCGAGCTGGGCCTCGACGGCACGGTCCGCCCCGTACGCGGCGTCCTGCCGATGGTCGCCGCGGCGGCCCGCGCCGGCCACGACCGCGTGGTCGTCCCGCTCGACAACGCCGCCGAGGCGGCCGTCATCCCCGGTATGCGGGTCCGGGCCGTGGACACCCTGCACCGGCTGCTCTCCTTCGTCACCGACGGCGACCCGCTGCTGGAGCCGCCGTGCCCGGCACCGGCGGCGCCGCCGGCCGTGCCGGACCTGGCCGACGTGGCGGGCCAGGC
>JAEYGD010000133.1 GCA_023402505.1 Actinomycetes bacterium | reverse complement strand
CGCGGGCAGCGCCGCGGCGACGGCGGTGACGATGGGCTTGCCGGCGTGGGTGCCGCTGCTGACCCGGTAGTCGCCGATCACCAGCGTGCTCAGGTAGCTGGCCATCGGCGCGCGTTCCGCCCAGCGCCAGGTGGTCCAGCCGCCGCTGGACGTCCGGCCCTGCGGCACGCCGTTGGACAGCGCGGCGAGCCCGTCCGGCACGGTGACCGCGAGGTCGTAGGTGGCCTTGTCCGACGGGTGGTCGTTCACCGGGTACCAGGTGCTCGCCGACTCCGGCTGACCGAGCGCTATCGCGCCGTCCGCAGTGGCGTGGAAGCCGCCGTCGCCCAGTTCGGCGTTCGGCAGCGGCTGCGGCACCCCGCCGTAAGTGACCTCGACGGTGAACCGCCGCCCGGACGGCAGCCCGCCCGACGGGGTGACGATCAGCTCGGCGCCGTCGTGGCGGTGCTTCACCGCCTCGCCGTCGACCCGCACCCGCTCGACGTCCAGCCCGGCCAGGTCGAGCTGGAACCGGGACAGCGCGCGGGTGGCGGTGACGGTCAGCTTTGCGATGCCGGTGAGCCGGTCGCTCGCCGGGTCGTAGCGCACGTCCAGCGCGTAGTGGCCCACGTCGTAGCCGCCGTTGCCGGCTCCCGGCACGTACGGGTCACCGGCGTCCGCCGCGCCCGGCCGGAACCCGCTCTCGTCGCCGCCGGTGCATCCGCTCAGCGCGAGCGCCGCCACCAGCCCTGCCGCCCAGACCCGCCCCCGTCTCACCCGGCGAGCCTAGACGCGCGACGGCGCGGGCGGGGCCGGAACACGTCCGGGCCGCCGCCCGCGCCGTTGCGCGGTGCTCAGCCGATACTCAGCGGTGCTCAGCGGTCGAGGACCAGTCCGACCTTCTGGAACTCCTTGAGGTCGCGGTAGCCGCACTTGGCCATCGCGCGGCGCAGGCCGCCGAAGAGGTTGAGCTGACCGTCCGGCTCGTCGGCCGGGCCGAACAGCAGCTTCTCCATCGAGCCGAGCGGCTCGCCGGCCACCTCGAACGCGCCCCGGGGCAGCGACGGGTGGCTGGCCGCCGAGTGCCACCAGGCGCCACCGGCCGGGGCCTCCTCGCAGAGCGACAGCGGCTCGCCGAGCATCACCGCGTCCGCGCCGCAGCCGAGCGCCTTGGCGATGTCGCCGGAGGTCTGCATGTCGCCGTCGGCGATCAGGTGCACGTACCGGCCGCCGGTCTCGTCCAGGTAGTCGCGGCGGGCCGCGGCGGCGTCGGCGATGGCGGTGGCCATCGGCACCCGGATGCCGAGCACCGACTCGGTGGTCGACCAGTCGTCGCCGCCGATGCCCACGATCACGCCGGCCGCGCCGGTACGCATCAGGTGCAGCGCGGTCTTGTAGTCGGTGCAGCCACCCACGACGACCGGCAGGTCCAGGTCGGCGATGAACTCCTTGAGGTTCAGCGGCTCGTCGGTGGTGGAGACGTGCTCGGCCGAGACGAGCGTGCCCTGGATGACCAGGATGTCCACGCCGGCGTCGAGGATCACCGGGGCCAGCGCCAGGGTGTGCTGCGGGGAGACCCGCACCGCCACCGTGCCGCCGCCCTCGCGCAGCTCGCGTACCCGCTCGGCGATCAGGTCGGGCCGGATCGGCTCGGCGTAGACCTCCTGGAGGCGCTTGGTCGCCCGCGCGTCCTCGCCGAGTCCGGCCAGCTCCTCCAGGATCTTGGCCGGGTTCTCGTACCGGGTCCAGAGGCCCTCGACGTTGAGCACGCCGAGGCCGCCGAGCTGGCCGAGCCGGACCGCCGAGGCGGGGCTCATGGTCGCGTCCGAGGGGTGCGCGACGCACGGGATGCCGAACTGGTACGCGTCGAGCTGCCACGCGGTGGAGACGTCGTCGACGTCCCGGGTGCGGCGGCTCGGCACGATGGCGATGTCGTCCAGGTGGTAGCCGCGCTGCGCGGTCTTGCCCAGCCCGATCTCGACCACGTCACGCATGGGGGACTCCAGGTGGTTGGGGGTGGTGGGTCAGCGGGTGTGGTAGTTGGGCGCCTCGACGGTCATCTGGATGTCGTGCGGGTGGCTCTCCTTGAGGCCGGCGGCGGTGATCCGGATGAGCTGGCCACGCTGGTGCAGCTCGAGGATGCTCTCCGCACCGGCGTACCCCATCGCCAGCCGCAGCCCACCGACGAGCTGGTGCGCGACGCGGACCAGCGGCCCCCGGTACGGCACCTGGCCTTCGACGCCCTCCGGGACCAGCTTCTCGTCGCTGGTCACGTCCTGCTGGAAGTAGCGGTCCTTCGAGTACGACTTGGCCTGGCCCCGGGACTGCATGGCGCCCAGCGAGCCCATCCCCCGGTACGCCTTGTACTGCTTGCCGTTGACGAAGATCAGCTCGCCCGGGCTCTCCTCGCAGCCGGCCAGCAGGCTGCCCAGCATGACCGTGTCGGCCCCGGCGACGAGCGCCTTCGCGATGTCGCCCGAGTACTGGATGCCGCCGTCGCCGATGACCGGGACGCCGGCCGGCCGCGCGGCGCGCGCGGCCTCCATGATCGCGGTGATCTGCGGTACGCCGACACCGGCCACGATGCGCGTCGTGCAGATCGCGCCCGG
The DNA here is from genome assembly GCA_023402505.1 of Actinomycetes bacterium. Taxonomy (GTDB): domain Bacteria; phylum Actinomycetota; class Actinomycetes; order Mycobacteriales; family Micromonosporaceae; genus Micromonospora. The sequence continues at coordinate 1,932 of JAEYGD010000133.1, read as the reverse complement.
ACCCACGCCGACCTTGACGCCGTCCGCACCCGCGTCGACGAGCGCCTTCGCCCCGGCGTACGTGGCGATGTTGCCGCCGACGATGTCGACGGAGGTGTCCTTCTTCAGCCGGGCGACCATCTCCAGCACGGCCCGCTGGTGCCCGTGCGCGGTGTCCACGATCAGCACGTCCACGCCGGCGTCCACCAGGGTGCGCGCCCGCTTGTACGAGTCCTCCCCGACGCCGATCGCGGCGGCGACGCGGAGCCGGCCCGCCGGGTCCTTGGTGGCGTCCGGGTACTGCTCGCTCTTGGTGAAGTCCTTGACGGTGATGAGCCCGCGCAGCTTGCCGGAGCCGTCGACGATCGGCAGCTTCTCCACCTTGTGCTGGCGCAGCAGGCCCAGCGCTTCCTCCTTGCTGACCCCGACCGGCGCGGTGATCAGCGGGGTCCGCGTCATGATCTCGCGGACCGGGGTGGCCGGGTCGGACACGAAGCGCATGTCGCGGTTGGTGACGATGCCGACCAGTTCGCCGGCGCCGTCCACCACCGGCACGCCGGAGATGCGGTACCGCCCGCAGAGCGCGTCGACGTCCCGCAGGGTGTCGTCCGGGCTCGCCGTGACCGGGTTGGTGATCATGCCGGACTCGGAGCGCTTCACCAGGTCGACCTGGAGCGCCTGGTCCTCCACCGAGAGGTTGCGGTGCAGCACGCCGATGCCGCCCTGGCGGGCCATCGCGATCGCCATCCGCGCCTCGGTCACCGTGTCCATCGCGCTGGACAGCAGGGGGATGCTCAGCTCGATCGAGCGGGTCAGCCTGGTGCGGGTGTTCACCCGGCTCGGCACCACGTCCGACTCGCCCGGCTGGAGCAGCACGTCGTCGAAGGTCAGCCCGAGCGGCACCACCCGGGCGGAGCCGGCGGGCAGCTCCGGCAGGTGACCGCCCAGCTCGCCGTCGTCGGCGCCGGTCGGCTGAGCGGTGCTGGGCGAAATTTCCACGATTGCTCCCCTGAGCTGCTCGGACGGGCTTCAGCGAGGTGGCGCGGGCGGGCACCGGCGCGCGGCGGGTGACGGCGCGTCGTCCCATCGTACCCAGTCGCCTGCCCCGCCCCCGCTGGTGGCGGGGCAGGTCACGCACCGCCCGGGGGCGGGCGTCGGCAGGGTGTTGGGTCTACGGTGAGGGGGTGCACGACGAGCCCATCGACCCGTTCAACGGTGACCCCGCCGATCCGGCAGCGGGCCTGCACGATCCCGGCGACGCGTCGCTCGACCCGCTGACCGACGTCGAACGGCAGGACGTGCTGGAGGACCTCGCCGACCTGGAGATCTACCAGGCGCTGCTGGCGCCGATCGGGGTCCGCGGGCTGGTGATCGAGTGCGAGGACTGCCGGGAGCCGCACTACTTCGACTGGGACCTGCTCCGGGGCAACCTGCGCCACCTGCTCAGCTCGGGCCGCCCCCGGGTGCACGAGCCGGCGTACGACCCCGACCCGGACCACTACGTCACCTGGGACTACGCAAGGGGCTACGCGGACGGTGTGCACGACACGCTGAGCGAGGGACCGGACGAGGAGCCGGGTACCGAGCGCTGATCCGGCCGGCCCCGGCCGGCGCGTCGCCGGTGGATCAGGCGACCAGCCCGGCGCGGAAGCCGGCGGCGACGGCGTGCGCGCGGTCCCGTGCGCCGAGCTTGCGGAACAGCCGCCGGGCGTGGGTCTTGACGGTGTCCTCCGAGACGAACAGCTCCCGCCCGATCTCGGCGTTGCTCTTGCCCTCGGCCATGCCCAGCAGCACCTGCAGTTCGCGTTCGGTCAGCCCGACCGAGGGTCGGCCGTCCCGCCCGGCCGGGGCGCCCCGCCGGCCCGCGACCGCCGCCTCCGGCTCACCGGCCGGCTCGGCCGGGTCGTCGCCGCGCTGCACCGGCACCACCGCCGGGTGTCCGGTGCCCTCGGC
>JAEYGD010000447.1 GCA_023402505.1 Actinomycetes bacterium | reverse complement strand
CCGGTGGACCGGCCGCGCGGTCAGCCTGCGGCACCCACACCTCCCAGCCCGTACCCCTGCGGCAGGCCGGTGGCCAGCGAGGTCCACACCGACTTCGGACGCAGGTAGAGGCGGGCGGCCTCGGTGCCGTTCTCCCGGCCGTACCCGGACAGGCCGACACCACCGAACGGAACGAGGTCGGACAGCACGCGGTAGGTGTTGATCCACACCGTGCCCGCCCGGACCTGCCCGGCGAACCGGTGCGCGCGGGCGATGTCGGCCGTCCAGACGCCGGCCGCGAGCCCGAACTCGGTGTCGTTGGCCGACCGCAACGCCTCGGCGTCGTCGCGGAACGACGACACCGCCAGTACCGGCCCGAAGACCTCCTCGCGCAGCAGGCGCGCGCCGTCCGCCAGCCGGTCGACCACCGTCGGCGGCACGTAGAAGCCGTCGCGCAACCGCCCGTCGTCCGGCAACGCGGACTGCGCGACCACCCGGCCGACCGAGTTGGACTCGGCGATGAACTCCAGCGTCTTGTCCCGCTGCGTCGCGGTGATCTGCGGACCCAGGTCGGTCCCCTCGTCGAACGGGTCACCCACGCGCAGCGCCCGCACGCGCTCGGCCACCCGGTCGAGCACCTCGTCGTAGACGGAGGTGTGCAGGACCAGCCGGGAGCCGGCGATGCACATCTGGCCGCAGGAGGCGAAGACGCCCAGCACCACCGCGTCGACCACCCGGTCCAGGTCGGCGTCGGGGAAGACCACCTGCGGCGACTTGCCACCGAGTTCCAGGGCGACCGGCGTGAGGTTGGCCGCCGCCGCACGGGCGATCGCCTTGCCGGTCTCGTGGTGCCCGGTGAACACGATCAGGTCGACGTCGGGGTGCGACACCAGCGCCGAGCCGGTCTCGCGGCCACCCGGCAGCACCGAGACCAGACCGTCCGGAACCCCCGCCTCGGCCAGCAGCCCGGCCAGCCGCAGGGCGGTCAGCGGCGTCTCCTCGGCCGGCTTGAGCACGCAGGCGTTGCCGAAGGCGAGCGCCGGCGCGATCTTCTTGGCGGCGAAGAAGAACGGCACGTTCCACGGGATGACGCCGGCGACCACGCCGTACGGCTCCGGCACCGTGTAGGTGTGGTACTCGGGACCGACCGGGATCGTCTCGCCACGGACCTGGTCGGCGCAGCCGGCGTAGTAGCGGAAACTGCCCGCCGCCCGGCGCACCTCCCGCCGGGTGTCACCGAGGATCTTGCCGGTGTTGCGGGTCTCGATCTCGGCCAGTTCCTCCAGGTTGGCCTCGATGAGGTCGGCCACCGCGTGCAGGACCCGGCCGCGTTCGGTGCCGGTACGGCCCGCCCACGCCGGCTGCGCGGCACGCGCCGCCCGCACCGCGGCGTCCACGTCGGACGGCGAGGCGGGAGCGACGCGGGTCAGCACGCGGGCGTCGATTGGCGAGACGATGTCAGCCATCACTGTTCCTTTCGTCGTCGGCCACGGTCCGCGCCCGACGTCGTGGATCCATGGATCCGGTGAGGTGTTCGGGAACCCACACGTCCAACACGGCCGGTACCCGGTCGCGCCGTACCGCGGTGCGGGCCCGGTCCAGCGCGGCGGCCAGGTCGGCCGCCCGTACCACCCGCTCCCCGTAACAGCCCTGGGCGCGGGCGTGCGCCGCGAAGTCCGGCGAGGGGGTGAGGTGGCCGCCGATCACCGTGGGTTCGGTGACGGCCAGCCCGTCGGGGTAGTGCGCGGCCAGCGTGGTCGTGCCGGTGCGGTAGCCGCCGTTGTTGACCACCACGGTGACCACCGGGGCGTCGTGCTGCTGCTGCAACCACAGGCACGAGTCCGGCGAGCCGAACAGGTAGGAGCCGTCCCCGGTCACCGCGACCGCGTGCGCGCCGCCGGAGGCGATGCTGGCACCGGTCGCCGCGGCCACCGACCAGCCGAGGCTGGAGCCGCCCTTCTCGAAGAGGGTGCCCGGCCGGGTGCGGCTGACCGCCGCCGTGTCGAACACCTCCCAGGTGAGCAGGTCGTCGGGGCGCAGGTGCCCGTCCAGGGCCGCGGCGATCAACGCGGGGGTGGGTACGCCGCTCGCCGGTCCCCCGGTGGCGCCCCGGGCCGGAGCGGCGCCCGGTGGCCGCTGCCGGCGCCGCCGGACGTTGTCGGCGTCCCCGCCGACCTCGCCGAGCACCGCCGCGAGGAACGCGGCCGGATCGGCCGTGGTGCGGGCGTCGGCCCGCAGTTCGTACAGGGGCACCCGGGTCTCGATCGGGTCGGGCCCGACCCAGCCGATCCACGCGTCGGGGTGTGGCTGCTCGACCGCCGGCATCCAGGGCACCGGGTGGTCGAGCACGACGACGACGTCGAACTGGTCCAGCGGTGCGGACGAGCGCCACGGGTTGTCGTCCGGCAGGTTCATCCGGTAGCGGGAGGCGCGTACCTCCACGCCGAGGGTGTCGGCCAGTTCGGCGAGCAGCGCCACCGCCCGGGGGTTCTCGCCGACCCGGTCGGTGACCACGACCGGTCGCCGGGCCGTGCTCAGCCGACGGGCCACCTCGCTGACCACGCCGGGATCGCCGGCCCCGAGGACCGGGACACCCAGCGCCTGGGCGCTGGGCACCGGACCGCCGGTGGCGACCGGATGCCGGCCCACCTCCTCGGGCATCGCGAGGTAGACGGGGCCGCGCCGGGGCGCCAGCGCGACCTGGAGGCCGCGCGCCACGACCATGCCGAGGTCGTCGAGCGCGGACGGCTTGTAGTCCCACTTGACGTACTGCCGCACGATCGCGCCCTGGTCCCAGCGCTGCTGTTTCCAGAACACCGGGGAGGTGCGCGACTCCGCCCGGGTGGGTGGATAACCCGACATGATCATGATCGGGTGGTCGCCCCACATCGCGTTGTGGATGGCGCCGCCGTGGTGCAGCAGGCCGAGGTCGGCGTGGGCGGCGGTCATGCTGGGCCGGCCGGAGACCATGGTCTCGCCCATCGCCGCGGTGAGCGCGACGTGCTCGTGCGGGCAGGTGAGGATCTCCGGGGTCGGCTCGCCCTTGTGCCGGGCCTGCGCGCCGGCCTCCTGGAAGGAGGTCAGCTCGGAGCCGCTGGTGAACCAGAGCCGCTGCACCCCGCTGGCCGAGGCCGCCGCGAGTACCGCGGCGGCCCCGCTGGCGCCGGCCGGGTCGGCCGTCACAGCTCCCTCGCCCGGTTGAGGTAGTCGCGGTAGATCAGCTTGTCGATCGGTGCCGCGGACTTGACCAGGCCGGCCTTGACCAGGCTCTCCTGGCCCTTGAGCCAGGTCTGGTCGTTCATCTGCAGGGCGTTGTCCGGGCCGGCCGCCAACCAGCTCTCCACCAGCAGCGGCAGCTCGGCGCGGGCCTGGGTCGGGTTGGCCTCCGGGTTGTACTTGCGCAGGTCGTTGATGACCTGGTCCCAGTTCTCCTCCTTGCTGGCGTACTCGATGGCCTTCAGCACACCGGCGAGGAAGCGCACCGGCATGTCGCTGTCGGACTCGACCATCTTCAGGCTGGTGTTGTAGGAGTCCGAGGGCATCGGCGCGAACTCGTCGGTGCTGAAGAAGACGACCTCGCCGATGTCCTTCTGGATGGTGGCCCGGTCGGTGTTGACGCAGATCCAGGCGTCGACCTGGCCCTTGCGGGCCAGCTCGTACGCGGCGGTGCCGACACCGGTCACCGGACGCTTCACCGACTTGGGGTCGATGCCGGAGTTGATCAGCATGACGTCGAGCAGGTTCTCGGTCGCGCCACCGGTGGAGACGATGCCGCAGGTGCGGCCGGCGAGCTGGGCCGGGTTGCGGATCGCCTTGTCGGGCATCGACACGACCTCGAACTGCGACTTCTGCCGCAGGCTGGCGATGGAGACGAGGGGCGCCTGCTCGTTGGCCACCGCGATGATCGCGTTGATGCCGTTGGCCCGGGTCAGGTCCGCCGACCCGCCGAGCACCGCCTGGATGGCGGTGGCGGTGCCCTGCCCGCCCTTGATCTCCACGTTCAAGCCGTGCTCGGCGAAGTAGCCGCGCTCCTTGGCGACCATCGTCTCCACGTAGCTCAACGTCAGGCTCGACGCGGCCATGTACGTGCCGGACATGCTCCCGTCGGCGTTGACCTTGTTGTCGTCGCTCCCGCAGCCGGTGAGCAGGGTCATGCCGCCGGCGGTGGGCAGGAGGAGCCCGGCGGTGGCACCGAAGCGGAGGAACGAGCGCCGGGACACCGGCGCGCCGAAAGCGGACTTTTCTGTCACGAGAATCTCCCGGGGGCGAGGAACGATGGGGTGGTTTGCGACGGATCAGGGCAAGCAGCGGTCCGCCAGTGCCGCGTCCGCGGCGCCGACCAGGTCGTGTGGGTTGTGGGGTGTGACGTCGCCCGTCAGGGCGTACGGCGCGGCTGCACGGACTCGTGCCAGGGGATGAGCAGCCGCCGGGCGCCGGTCACGACGCTGTAGAGGGTGAAGCCGAACAGGGCCATGATCAGGATTGCGCCGAACAGGCTGTCGACCTGGAGGCTGTTCTGCAGGTTGACCGCGTACCGGCCGAGGCCCTTGTCGCCGCCGAGGTACTCACCGACGATCGCGCCGATGGTGGCCTGTACGACGGCCAGTTCCATGCCGGCCAGGATGAACGGCATCGTGTACGGCAGGTCGGCCTTCCAGAACCGCGTCCAGCGCGACGCCTTCAGCGTCGTCATCAGGTCGTGCATGGAGCCGGGCACCGAGCGGATGCCGAACGAGGTGTTGATCAGCAGGGGGAAGAAGGCCAGCAGGGCCGACGTGACCACCTTCGACGACGGGCCGAAGCCGAGCCAGAGGATGAACAGCGGCACGAGCGCGACCTTCGGCACCACCTGGGTGGCGACGATGAAGGGCCGGGTGATCCGGTCGAACAGCGGGGACTTGCCGATCATCAGGCCCAGCCCGACGCCCAGCACGATGGCGAGCGCCAGACCCATCATGACCTCGTAGAAGGTCGTCCAGATGTGGGTCCGCCAGACGAACGGGTCGGTGATCTGCTCCGCGAACGACTTGAAGACCGCCTCCGGCGGCGGCAGCACGAAGCGGGACATGTCGGTGGCCTCGACGTAGAGCTTCCACGCGACGAGGAACAACACGATCAGGAGCGGACTGGTGTAGAAGGACAGCCAGCGGTTGTTGCGCAGTCGCTGCGACCAGGTCGGTGGCGGGGGACGCAGCGGCTGGCCGGTGGTCGATGGCGGCGCCGGGTGGCGCTGGTCAGTGGCAGTCACTTTGCGGCACCTCGAGTGCGGATCAGGCCGAGACGGCGGATCGGGTATCGGAGTCCTGCACCTCGCCGATCTGGCGGCGCAACTCGGCGGTGAGGTGGCGGAACTCGGCGGACTCGGTCATCTCGATGGTGCGCGGCCGCGGCAGCGTCACCTCGGTGATCGAGTGGATGTGGCCGGGCTTGGTCCCCAGCATCACGATGCGGTCGGCCAGGAACACCGCCTCGGAGACGGAGTGCGTCACGAAGACGACCGTCTTGCGGTTCTCCAGCCAGATGCGCTGCAGTTCGATGTTCATCATGTCGCGGGTCTGGGCGTCGAGCGCGCCGAACGGCTCGTCCATCAGCAGCACCTGCGGGTCGTGCGCCAACGCCCGGGCGATGGAGACCCGCTGCCGCATCCCGCCCGACAACTGGTGCGGGTACTTGTTCTCGGTCTCCGGGAGCCCGACCAGGTTCAGCATCTCGCGGACCCGGCGGGTCCGCTCCTGCCGGCCGACACCGGCCATCTCCAGCGGCAGTGCGACGTTGGCGGCGGTCGACCGCCACGGCATCAGGGTGGCCTCCTGGAAGACGAAGCCCAGCGGCCGGTCGGCGCCGCCGGCACGGGTGCCGTGGTCGAGGCGTACCCGCCCCACGGTCGGGCTCTCCAGCTGGCCGATGATCCGCAGCAGGGTGGTCTTGCCGCAGCCGGACGGGCCGAGCAGTACGACGAACTCGCCGTCGGCGATGTCGAGCGAGACGTCGCTCAGCGCGACCATCGACTGTCCATTCGCGCCCGCGAAGACCTTGCTGACGCCCTCGACCGTGATCGCACTCATGGCTTCCCCTGTCGCCGACCGGCTCGCGGAACCCCGCGAGATTGTTCGCTTGTGCAGTACGCCGTTCTGTTGATGCGAACGTAAGCTATGTTCGGCGCCAAGGTCAATGGTCCGCCGGGCCGGACTCCACCAGCCGGTTCCAGGTCAATTCCCCCGCTCAAGGAGGAACGGCATGAACAACCCGCCCCAGCGCACCGCCGTGCTGGTCATCGACATGCAGAACGACTTCTGTTCCCCCACCGGAGCCATGGCCGCGCTGGGAGCCGACGTACGCGTCAACGCCGACCTCGCCGGCCGGCTGCCCGACTTCCTCGACCGGGCGCGGACCGCCGGCTGCCTGGTCGTCTGGGTACGCCAGGCCGCCCACGAACAGCTCGTGTCACCGGCCCGCCGGGCGCGCGCCGAGGCGATGGGGCGTACCCCGCTCAGCGTCTGCGCGGCCGGCACCTGGGGTGCCGAACTCGCCGACGGCCTCCGGCCGGCACCGGGCGACTGCGACCTGGAGAAGACCCGCTACAGCGCCTTCGTCGGCACGCCCCTGCACAACCTGCTCCGCGCACACGGGCGCGACCACGTGGTCGTGGTCGGTACGGCGGCGAACGTGTGCGTGGATTCCACCATCCGGGACGCCTACATGGCCGACCTGGCCGTCACGATGCCGACCGACCTGGTGGGCTGGACCCGCGCGGACCTCGCCGAGGCGGCGATCCGCAACCTCGGGTTCTACTTCTGCGAGGCCACGACCTCGGCCGAGCTGCTCGCGGCCTGGTCCCGGGTGACCCGGGCCGCCTGACGCCGGACCGTCCGGCCACGGCTCGCCGGGGCTGGGGGCTCCTGCCCGTCCTGTTCCTGGGCGGGCAGGTAGCCCAGCTCGGCGCTGACCTGGCGGGCCGCGTCCGCGACCAGGTCGCCGTACTCGGCGAGCAGCCGGGCCGAGAAGCGGTCCTGAGGGCCGCACAGCGACAGTGACCCGTAGACCTCGCCGGAGGCGAGCCGGATGGGCGCGGCCACGCTCGCCGCGCCGGCCTGCCGCTCGCCCCGGCTCACCGCGTAACCCTGCCGGCGGACCGCCCGCAGGTCGTCCCAGAGCTGCTCGACCGAGGTGATGGTCGCCGGGGTCACCGAGGACAGCTCGTGGTCGGCCAGGTACTCGGCCACCTCGGAGTCGGGCAGCGCCGCCAGGATCGCCTTGGACGACGAGCCGGCGAACAGCGGATGCCGGGAGCCGAGCGTGACGGACATCCGGATCTCGTGCGGCGAGAGCACCTGATCGGTGTAGACGCGGATCCAGCCCTGCCGCATCGACAGCGTCGCGGTCTCCCCGGTGATCTCCACCAGCCGCCGCATGTGCCGGTTCGTGATCGCCTGGACGTCGATCGCGCGGAGCGCCGCCAGGCCCACCGCCAGCGCGCCCGGTCCGAGCCGGTACCGCCGGGTGTCCTCGTCGAAGGTGACGAACTGGTTCGCCGTCAGCTCCTTGAGGATGCGGTGCGCCACCGCCTTGGGCAGGTTCAGCTCCCGCGCCACGGTGGACACCCCGATCATCTCCGGGCTGCCCTCGGCCAGGAGATCGATCACGGCCAGCGCGCGGCCGAGGCCGCTCGCCGTGTAGCGGTTACCGTCCGCAGGCTCACTCACCGGCACCGCCGTTCCCCCATTTCGACCATGATTCTCGTCCATGCCTCGTCCGCACACCGGTTGGCCGGCGGCGTGGCAGCCGGGGACGGCCGGCCTAGTGCTGGATCCCGAGCATACTGACACGCCGCAGATACTTTCGGGCCTCCGCCGGGTCGTCCGCAAGCGCCCGGAGGCGGATCAGCCGCTCCCGGCGACCGGCCGAGTCGACCGCGTCGGCCGACGTACGGCTCTCCGTCGTGGCCGGCTGGACGAAACGCTCGGCGATCGAGCGGCGGCGCTGCGCGTACTCGGCGGTGGCCGCCTCCGGGTCGGGCGCGGCCAGCGCGGTGGCCACGGCCACCCCGTCGTGGATGCCCGAGTTCAGGCCCATGCCGCCGGTCGTGCTGCTCAGGTGGGCCGCGTCGCCGGCGAGCAGCACCCGGCCGATCCGGAAGGACGCCGCCAGCCGCTGGTGACTGCGGTACATCTGGTGCTGGCTCAGCGGCAGCTCACCCGGATCCTGCTGGCCGGGCAGCAGCAGCCGGACGTCCGCGAGGAAGTCCGGGTGCGTGCCGGGCGGGGGCTCCTCGTCGACCCCGGTGTCCGTCGACAGCGCCGCACGCCAGACGTCGGGTGTGCGGATCAGCGAGAAACGCCCCCGCGGCCCGGACCAGTAGCCGACCTCGCCGAGATCCGGCACGACGTCCTCGAACCGGAACGGCGTGGCCACCACCAGGCTGAGGAACGGGTACGTGAAGCCGGGGAACGGGACGTCGAGCAGCTTGCGGGCGGTGCTGTGGGCGCCGTCGGCGGCCACCGCCCACTGGCAGGCCACCACGGTCCGGTCGTCGCCGACCGCCAGCTCCAGCTCGACGCGGGTGTCGTCCTGGCGCAGCCCGACGACGTCGTGTCCGAACCGGATGTCCACGTTGGGCGCCTCGGCGACCGCCCGGCGCAGCTGCCGGACCAGTTTGTACTGCTCGTACTGCAGCCGGAACGGGTACCGGGTCTCCCCCTCCAGCAGTTCGTAGGGGAAGCGGGCGGACTCCTCCAGTTCGAGGTCCCGGTAGTCCAGCCGGCGTACCCGGACCGCCTCCTTGAGCATCGGGGCGGCCAGGTCGAGTTCGTCCAGCAGTTCGAGGGTCGGCGGGTGGACGGTCGAACCGCGCCACTCGGACCGCACCTCGTCGTCGCCCCGCTCGAAGACGACCACCGGGATGTCGCGGCGGGCCAGCGCGAGGGCGGTGACCATGCCGACCGGTCCGCCGCCGAGGACGGCGACCGGTGCCTCCAGTGCTTCCACGCGGCGGCTGGGTGACACCACGTTCACTCCTTCCCGCCGGCGCCGCCGGCGATTCCCGGTGCGGCGGGCCGGGCCAGGGCGGCCGCGAGGTGCCGCAGCGCCTCGCTGCCCGACCCGGCCGCCAGGTGCGCCGTCCCTGCGGTTTCCAACAGCTGCCAGGCACCCGCCAGGTTCGAGGAGAGCACCGGCACGGGCGCCTCCGGCAGAACCTCGTCGAGTGCGTCCAGGCTGGGTGCGCCCGTGCCGGTCAGCAGCACGGCGTGCCCGGGCGGGAACCCGTCGCCCGGCCGCAGCGCCCGGGCGACGGTGTCCCGCACCGTGGTCGAGGCGAGGTCGTAGATGGCACCGGTGCCGGGCACCGGCACGACCGCGCCGACGGTCCGGCCGGTCCCCCGCCAGTACGCCGCCGCCTGCTCGGTGAGCCAGTCCGGGTACGGCGAGACCAGCGTCAGTGACCGCACACCGAGGCGGTCGAGCACCTGCCGCACGGCGGTCGCGGCACCGGACACCGGCGAACCGAGCCGCTCGGACGCCGCCTCGTCGACGTCCCGGTCGACCGGTCCCGGCCGGTAGTAGCAGCCGGTGCACGCGACGTAGCTGGCCCGCAGGTCGAGGCCCCGCAGCGTGGCGGCGGTGTCCGGCAGCCGCTCGGCGTACCGGTCCAGTCGGTCCGCGAGCGTCCCGGCCACGACCGGCAGGCGCGCGACGTGGTAGCGGACGCCGGGTGGCAGCAGGCGGCGCAGCTCCGGCTCGACGGTCGGGTTGGCCGGCGGAACGATGACACCCAGAGCCGCCTCGACCATCACACCCACCCAACTGTTCGACTGAGCCGTACGCCGTTCTACGCACTGGAACGATAGGGGGTGCGGTGGGGCTGGTCAACCCAACCTCCGTCGGCAGCGCTTCGTCGGATTCCGGCGGTTTTCGACCCCGAACCTCCGATCGGTGGCGCCCGCACCGGGACCCGGCGTCCGACCACGGCGGGCACCGGCGACCGGCCGCCCAGGGTTGGACCCGGCCCGGCCGGGTAGACCCGTCTGCCACGCTCGTCGCGGGACGGCCACGCCACGCGCCGCGGGCGGCTGCGGAGATGTCCCGGAGGATCGATGCCGGCTGGATCAGCGGACGCACGCGGGCCGACGCCGCCGGACGACGTGGTCGAACTGCGGGTGCACGGGGTCTCCTCCGCCGGCGCCGGGCAGGTCCTGGACCGGCCGCACGTCCGGCAGGTCGCCGGTGACCGCAGCGCGGGCTTCTACCGCCCCCGGCCCGGGTGCGCCGACGACGACGGCACGGACGGGGTGACACTCGAGGCGTACCGGTGGAGCGATCTGCCCTCCGGCACCGTGGTCCGGACCCTCTCCCTGGTGTTCCTCCTGCCGTTCATGCTGCTCAACGTGGCGGTCTGGATGCGCCCCGGCCGACCGGCCCCGGACGCGGTGATCCGGTCGCTGTGCCGGGTGCTGGGCCTGACCCTGACCGCGCTGTACGTCCTGGCCGCCGCCGGCGTCGCGCTGGACCTCGTCGCCTGGCAGTGCATGTCGTCGCCCGGCTGCCTGTCCGGCCGCGATTGGCTGTCCTGGCTGGGCCGACGAGCCCCGGGCCTGCGACTGGCGGTGCTCGCCGTGCTCCCGGTTACCGCCATCGGTCTGGTCTGGTGGGCCAGCACCCGTCCCGGGCGGTCCTTCACGTCGTTCCGGCCGCCGGCGAGCACGGCCTGCGGGCACCCGCTCAGCGCCGTCGGCCGGTGGGACGCCGAGCCGCTGGTGGGCCGGCTGCGTTCGATCCACGTCGCCGCTGCGTTCGCGACCCTGGGCGCCACCCTGCTCGCCGCCCGCGCGGCACAGGGCAGCTCGCCCGTCACCGTCGTGCTGACCGTCGCCACGGGGGCGGTCCTGGCCGCCTGTGTGGCCCTGCTCTGCACCCCGCCGCTGATCGACCGTGCGCCCGGGAACCCCCGCCTGGACGGCACCGCCCGGGCACTGCGGACGACCGCCATCGGTCTCACGGTCGCGGTCGGCGTCCACCTGCTGACCACGACCACGCCCTGGCGCGAGGGCGGTGGGCTCCCCGGCTACGGCTCGATGCTCACCTGGCTGTTCGTCACCCACGCGGGGCTGCTGGCCGCGCTGGCCGTGGTACTACTGCTGCCGTCGCGCCGCGCCCGGCCGCCGGAGGCCACGCCGCTGCGCGGGCTGGGCGCGCTGGCGGCCGCCGCCACGGCCGCCGGAGTAGCGGTGGCGTTCTCCGCCGAACTCGTCCACCGGGTCGCGGACTTCCTGGACCGCGACCCGCCCGTCGCGCGGGACGTGCTCCCCCACCCGCCGGAGGGATACACCTGGGCGCTCTACGGCTTCTTCCGGGCGGCGCTCGTCACGCTGGTCGTCACCGGTCTGGTGGCCCTGGTCTCCCGGCGCGGCCGGTCCCGCGCCGCGGACGCGATCCTCGCGCGCGACTTCCCGGACCCGCCGTCCGAGGCACTGCCCCGACTCCGGCAGGTACGCCAGGCGATCGTCCGGGCGCGCTTCACCGACCTGCTGATCCCGCTGTCCGTGGTCTACGCCGGCATGGTCGGCCTCGGCGCGGCGACCGCCGCGCTGGACCTGCTCGGGCTGTATCCCGGCGAAACCATCGAACGGTACGCGGGGTTGCCGGCCGAACTGGTCGACTTCGGCATCCAGTCGGGTGACTACGTGATCGCCGCCGCCCTGCTCGGTCTGGTCGTCGGCGGGATCTTCGCCTACCGGACCGCCGCGTTCCGGCGCTACGTCGGCGTCCTCTGGGACCTGGCCACGTTCTGGCCGCGCGCCGCGCATCCGTTCGCGCCACCCTGCTACGCCGAGCGGGCCGTGCCGGAGCTGGCCCGGCGGATCACCTACCTGGTCGGGACCGGCAAGGCCGTCCTGGTCGCCGGGTACAGCCACGGCTCGGTCCTGGTCGTCGCCACCGTCCTCCAACTGCCGCCCCAGGTCAGCAACCGGGTCGCCCTGCTCACCTACGGCTCGCCGCTGCGCCGGCTGTACGCCCGGCTCTTCCCCGCCTACATCGACGACGACATGCTGGACGAGGTGGGCGCCCGGGTCGGCTGGCGATGGGTGAACCTGTGGCGGGACACCGACCCCGTCGGCGGCTGGATCTTCTCCGCGCACCGACCGGACGAGCCGGCGACCGTCACCGGCCCCGCCGCGGCGGTCGACCGCCGGCTCAGGGACCCCGAGGAACTGGTCGTCCCACCGGGTGACAGCGTCCCACCACCGATCCGGGGACACTGGCCCTGCGAGTCCGAGGAAGCGTTCACCCGGGCCGCCCGGCAGCTGGTCGGGCGGCTCCGGCGGTCCGCCCCCGGGGCCCGGCCGAGCGATCCGCCGGCCGGAGGTTGAGCGTGCGCCCCTTCGTTCGGCGGTACGCGGCCGACCGGGCGGTGGCTCCGACGCGCGTCGCGGCCGCGTCGTCGGTCCGGTGGGCGGAATATCGGTCGCCGGTTCCGGCGTCGGTGGCTAGCGTGACCGCCATGTCCCGCACCGTCGGCTCCGCGCGGCCCGCAGGTCTCCACCTGCCGGTCGCCGTCGGCGTGCGCGCCTGGCTGGCTGATACCCGAGGCTGACCCTCCTCCGCTACGGCAGAACCATGGAGGAGGGTGGCCCGGAGTTCCGGCGCCGCCCCCTGTCCGGGCGGGTCGGCCCGTGCGGTTCTGGCGCGGTCCCGCGGAGTGGCACCCGCCCGCGTTCGTCGTCCGCCAATCAGGTCCAGTGTGGAGTTTCATCATGGCCAAGAGCCAGTTCGTGCGTACGAAGCCGCACCTCAACATCGGCACGATGGGTCACGTCGACCACGGCAAGACGACCCTGACGGCCGCCATCACCAAGGTCCTCGCCGACCGCGACCCCGCCGCCAACCGGTTCGTGTCGTTCGACGGCATCGACCGCGCGCCGGAGGAGGTGGCGCGCGGCATCACCATCAACATCGCCCACGTCGAGTACGAGACCGCGACCCGGCACTACGCCCACGTGGACATGCCCGGTCACGCCGACTTCGTGAAGAACATGATCACCGGTGCGGCGCAGGTGGACGGCGCGATCCTGGTCGTCTCCGCCCTCGACGGGGCGATGCCGCAGACCCGTGAGCACGTGCTGCTCGCCCGGCGGGTCGGGGTGCCGTACCTGGTGGTGGCGATGAACAAGGCCGACGCGGTGGCGGACCCGGAACTGCTCGACCTGGTCGAGCTGGAGGTCCGGGAGCTGGTGTCCGAGTACGGGTTCCCCGGCGACGAGGTGCCCGTCGTACGGGTGTCGGCGCTGCGGGCCCTGGCGGGCGACCCGCGCTGGGAGTCGTCCATCGTGGAGCTGCTCGACGCCGTCGACCGGTACGTCCCGGTGCCGCCACGCGCGCTCGACGACCCGTTCCTGATGCCGATCGAGAACGTGCTGACGATCTCCGGCCGGGGAACGGTGGTGACCGGAGCGATCGAGCGCGGCACGCTGCGGGTCGGTGACCCGGTGGAGGTGGTGGGTCTCGGCCCGACGTTGTCGACCGTCGCGACCGGTCTGGAGACCTTCGGCAAGTCGCTGTCGACCGCCGAGGCCGGGGACAACGCCGCCGTGCTGCTGCGTGGTGTGAAGCGCGACCAGGTGCAGCGGGGCCAGGTGGTGGCGCTGCCCGGCAGCGTCACGCCGCACCAGCGGTTCCGGGCCCGGCTGTACGCGCTGACCACCGCCGAGGGCGGGCGTCACACGCCCTTCTTCGCCAACTACCGTCCGCAGTTCTACTTCCGCACCACGGACGTAATCGGGTCGGTGGACCTGGGTGCGGTGACGATGGTCCGGCCGGGCGACACCGTCGACCTGTCGGTGGAGCTGGGCCGGCCGGTCGCGATGGATGTCGGGCTCGGCTTCGCGGTCCGGGAGGGTGGCCGTACGGTGGCCGCCGGCACGGTGACCGGGCTGCTCGACTGAGGTGCGTGGAGGGGTCTCCGGTACGGGGCCCCTCCCGCGGGCCGGCGCCCCGGACGCGGGTGCCCGGCCGGGACGGGCCGACGGGCGATCCGCCCCGGGCGTTCAGGCGGACCCGTCGTCTCCGCGGCGTTGCGTCTCGACGAGCAGGTCACCGACCTGGGTGCGGTAGTAGAGCACGGACCGGCCGGACCGCCGCCGCCCGAGGAGCTGGGCCCGCAGCAGGACGTTGAGGTGACCGCCCACGGACCCGTAGCCGTGCCCGGTCAGCGCGACCAGTTGGGTCGGGCTCTTCGGTGCGTCCAGGAGGGTGAGGATCCTCGCGCGGACGGGACCGAGCAGCCGGCTGAGCGCCTGCGGCGGCGGGTCGTGGGACGGGTCGGCCAGCATTCCGGAGCAGGGGTAGACCACGGCGTAGCGGTGCGGCTCGGCCGAGCCGAGCCACCCCCGGCGGGTGCTGCTCGGGATGAACAGCAGGGCCGCGTCGTCCAGGTCCCGCGCCGGCAGGTCGTAGGTGTTGACCTGGAGCCGGCCGTCGCCGAGCCAGCGCATCCCCGGCCGCATGCCGTCCAGCGCGGCGGCCCAACCACCGACGCTGAGCTGCTGGGTCCGGGCCACGATGTCGGCTTCGAGGATCCGTCGGCGGCGTGGCCAGTCCGGTTCGAGGGTGCGGGTCCAGACCCAGGCGAGCAGGTCGGCGGCGCGGTCCGGCAGGTCCGGTGCCCGCAGTTGCGGCGGCAGCGGGCCGGCCGCACCGTAGCCGAGGTCGGCCCGGGCCACGTCCGGCGGGGTCTGCCGGACCCGCCGGAGTTCGTCGGCGAACGTGGCGTCGGGGTGGTCCGGCGGCGGCACCAGGAAGCCGGCCAGCCACCTCGGCCGAAACGCCGCCCGGACGAGCGCGGCGGCGGTCGGGTCGGCGGCGACGCGGGCCCGGTAGGCGGGGGTGTGCGCCGCCAGCCAGGCCCGCTGGCCGGGCATCGACAGCCCGGTGGCGAGGGATTTGAGGGCCGCGACGGTCTCGGTCAGGGCGGAGACGGTGAACCGGCTCCGGGCCAGTGCGTCCGCGCCGATGCGCCAGATCCCCACCGGGCCGCCTCCAACCGCCCCTGGTGGACGGACAAGTCTCGCGTGGAGACGAAAAGGTACCCCGGGCCGGGCCGCGCTTTCCACACTGCTGCGCATGCGTACCTACCGCGAGTTGTTCCGGGTCCCCGAGTTCGGGCCGCTGTTCGCGGCGGTCTCCCTGCAGACCGCCGCCCGGACGGTGACCGGGCTGGCCCTCGGCACCCTCGTCTACTCGGCCACCGGATCGCCGCTGCTCGCCGCGTTGAGCCTGTTCGGCTCCCACTTCGCCCAGGTGGTCGGCGCGGCGACCCTGCTCAGCGTCGCCGACCGGGTGCCGCCCCGGGCCGCGATCGCCGCGACGGCGATGTTCTTCACGGTGGGCAACCTCGTCCTCGCGATCCCCGGGATGCCCGTCTGGGCGCTGTTCTGCGTCATCGGCGCCCAGGGGCTGGTCAGTTCGGTGGGCGGTGCGGTGCGCTGGGGCCTGCTCGGCGAGATCCTGCCCGGACCGGGTTACGTGCTCGGCCGGTCGGTGTTCAACATGTCGCTCGGCGTCACCCAGATCGCCGGGTTCGCCGTGGGCGGCATCCTGGTCGCGGTGACCTCGTCGCGCGAGGTGCTGCTGATCGGGGCCGTGCTGTACGCGGTCGCCGCCCTCACCGCCCGGCTGGGCCTCTCCCGCCGCGCGCCCCGGGCCACCGGCCGGCCGTCGGTGGCCCGGACGTGGCGGACGAACGTCGAGCTGTGGTCGGCTCCGGAGCGCCGGTACGCGTACCTGGCCATGTGGGTGCCGAACGGCCTGGTCGTCGGCTGTGAGGCCCTGTTCATCCCGTACGCGCCCGGCTCGGCGGGGGTGCTCTTCGTCTTCGGGGCCGCCGGCATGCTGGCCGGTGACCTGCTCGTCGGGAGGTTCCTCCCGGCCCGGTGGCGGGCCCGGGCGGTCGCTCCGCTGCAGGTCCTCCTCGCCGTGCCGTACCTCCTGTTCGCGGTGCCCCTCCCGCTGCCCGTCGCGGCGGTCGCCGTCGCCGCCGCCTCGTTCGGGTTCAGCGGCGGGCTGCTGCTGCAGGACCGGCTGGTCAGGCGTACCCCGGAGGCGCTGCGGGGGCAGGCGCTCGGCCTGCACTCGACCGGCCTGCTGGCCATGCAGGCGGTGGGCGCGTCGGTCGCCGGGGCGGTCGCCCAGCTGGTGCCGGTCGCCGCCGCGATGGTCGCGATGGCGGTGCTGTCCCTGCTGGTGACCGCTCTCCTCACCAGCCGCCTGCGCCGGGCGACGCGGGTGCGGGCGGACGAGCCGGTGGCGGCCCGGTGACCGGGTCGCCGGGTGCGGTGTGGGCTCTTCGCCCGCGAAGACGGCTACCCGCCGGGCCACGACGACGCGGACCACGTGCTCAGCCGTCTGAGCA
>JAEYGD010000106.1 GCA_023402505.1 Actinomycetes bacterium | reverse complement strand
CGCCGTGCCCGCAGTGCCAGCAGTTGCGGCACGGCGGCGCCCAGTTGAGGACCACGTGGTCACCGGGGGCGACCCGGTGGACCTCGGCGCCCACCCCGGTCACCACGCCGGCCGCCTCGTGGCCGAGCACCAGCGGGTAGGGCGGCGCGAGGGTGCCGTCGACCATGGACAGGTCGGAGTGGCAGACCCCGGCGGCCCGGATGTCCACCCGTACGTCACCGGGGCCGAGCGCCGGCGGCTCGATCTCCTCGACCCGGGGCGTCCCGCCGGCCGCCCGCACGACCAGCGCCCTCATCGCTGGATCGCCTTGGTCTGCAGGAACTCCTCCAGCCCGTAGCGGCCCAGCTCCCGGCCGAGACCGGACTGCTTGTAACCGCCGAAGGGGGCGAGCGGGTTGAACGGGGCGCCGTTGACGTCGACCGCGCCGGTACGCATCCGCCGCGCGACCCGCAGCGCCCGCTCCTCGTCGCCGGACCAGACCGCGCCGGCCAGCCCGTACCGGGAGTTGTTGGCGACCGCCACGGCGTGCTCGTCGTCGTCGACCGGGACGACCGCGAGCACCGGCCCGAAGACCTCCTCCTGGGCGAGCGCGCTGTCCGGGTCGACGTCGGCGATCACGGTGGGCGCGACGAAGAAGCCGCGTTCGGGCAGCGGAGCGTCCGGGCCACCGGCGACCAGCCGGCCGCCGTCGGCCAGGGCGCGGTCGACGTGGTCGCGGACCCGGTCGCGCTGGGCGGCCGAGACGAGCGGGCCGAGGCGGGTGGCCGGGTCGAAGGGGTCGCCGAGCCGGTAGCCGTCGGCCGCCTTCGCCGCGAGGGCCACGGCCTCGTCGTAGCGGGTGCGGTGCACCAGCATCCGGGTCCACGCGGTGCAGGTCTGGCCGGAGTTGAGGAACGCGTTGCCGACGCCGACCTTCACGGCGGTGGCCAGGTCGGCGTCGTCGAGGATCACGTTTGCGGACTTGCCGCCCAGCTCCAGGGCGACCCGGGCGATCCGGTCGGCGGCCAGGTGGGAGATGCGCCGGCCGGTGGCGGTGGAGCCGGTGAAGGAGACCATGTCGACGTCCGGGTGGGCGGCGAGGGCCTCGCCGACCACCGGGCCGGTGCCGGGGACCAGGTTGACCACGCCGGGCGGGAGGCCGGCCTCGTCGATGGCGTCGAAGAGCAGGTACGCGGTCAGCGGCGTCAGCTCGCTGGGCTTGAGCACCACCGTGCAGCCGGCGGCGAGCGCGGGGGCGAGCTTGGCGACGATCTGGTGCAGCGGATAGTTCCACGGGGTGATGGCGCCGACCACGCCGACCGGCTCCCGTACGACGAGGGAGTTGCCGACCTGTTCCGGGGCCGGCGGGTGGGCGGCCAGGTCCACGTGGCTGCGCAGGACGGTCAGCGGCAGCCCGGCCTGGACGCGGGTGGCCACCTTGAGCGGCGTGCCCAGCTCCAGCGCGACGGTGCGGGCGATCTGCTCGGCCCGGGTGGTGAGCGCGGCGTGCAGCCGGTCGAGGTGGGCGGCCCGGTCGGCGGGCGGGGTGTCGGCCCAGCCGTTGAACGCGGTGCGGGCGGCGGCCACGGCGCGGTCCACGTCGTCCGCGGTGCCCGCCGGCACCGTGGCGAGCACGTCCTCGGTGGTCGGGTTCTGCACCTCCAGGGTCTGACCGGAGGAGCCGGGAACCCAGCGTCCGTCGAGGTAGATGTCGGTCCGTGCGAGATCCATCGCGCCCCTCACGTCGCCCAAAACTAGCGGTGCAAGTTTCGACTCTAGTACGCCTCGTCGTCCGGCGGGAGGGGCGGTAACGGGCCGACCGTCGCCTCGTACGTCCGGGACAGGCCGTCGACCAGCGCGTCCAGGCCGAGGGCGAAGGCGCCCTCGTCGACCTGATCCTGGTGTTCGGCCAGCCGGTGGGCCTGGGTGAGGTGCGGGTACTGGTCGGTGTAGACCGACGGGTCCCCGACGAACCCCCGGGCGAACGACCCCAGCGCCGACCCGGTCACGAAATAGCGGATGAGCGCCCCGATGTGGGTGGCCCGTGCCGGCGGCCAGCCCGCCTCGACCAGGCCGCCGTAGACGGCGTCGGCCATCGCGAGGGCCGCCGGTCGCCGCCCGGGGCCCTGGGCCAGGTACGGCACGATGTGCGGGTGGGCCGCGAGCGCCGCCCGGTAGGAGCGCCCCCACCGGCGCAGCGCCACCCGCCAGTCGACCCGGCCGAAGAACGACACGTCGACCTGCGCGGTGATGCTGTCGGCGACGGCGTCGAGGATCTCGTCCTTGGTGGCGAAGTGGTTGTAGAGCGACGGCCCGCGCACCCCCAGCTCGGCCGCCAGGCGGCGGGTGGAGAAGCCGGCCAGCCCTTCGGCGTCGATCAGCGCGGCGGCGGCCTCGACGATCCGCTGCCGGCTGAGCAGCGCCTGTCGTGGCCGGGGCATCGCGTCCTCCTCTGATCGGTCGTCTGGTGCCGAACTCTGCCACAGCCGGGGCTGGACAGAGTAAAACTTGCAGCGCTAGTTTACCGTCCATGGACCTTCAGCTCTCCGCCGAACAGGCGGCGGTCCGCCGGCTGGCCGCCGACTTCGTCGACCGCGAGGTGCGGCCGCACGCGGCCGCCTGGGACCGCCGCGAGTCGATCGACCCGGGCATCGTCGGCAAGCTCGGCGAGGTCGGCTTCCTCGGCCTCACCGTCCCCGTCGAGCACGGCGGCTCCGGCGGGGACCACCTCTCGTACTGCCTGGTCCTGGAGGAACTCGGCCGCGGCGACTCGGCCGTGCGCGGCATCGTCTCGGGCTCCCTCGGCCTGGTCGCAAAGTCGATCGCCGCGCACGGCACCGCCGAGCAGCGGGAGCGGTGGCTGCCCGCCCTCTGC
>JAEYGD010000438.1 GCA_023402505.1 Actinomycetes bacterium | reverse complement strand
CCACCGCGGTTCCGGGCCAGCAGGCCACGAGGTCGAGGCGGCCGGCGACCAGCGCCAGGTGGACCCGCTCCGGCCAGGTGTCACCGGACGGGTCCCGGCCCACGTCGATCGCCCGGTCCACGGGTACGCAACCCGCGACGAGCATCGCGGTCTCCGTCCGGATCCGGCCACCGAACTCCACCGCCCGGTCCCACCAGCCGGGCACCCCGGCGTCCGGCACCAGCAGGGCCACCTCGACGCCCTCGTCGTGTCGCGCCCGGATCCGCTCCAGCGCCGCCTCCCAACCCGAGGGGTCCGGGGGCGCCACCGCCAGCACCCGCAACTCGTGCCGACCCGGTCCGCGCAGCCACCCCTCGGTGCCCGGCAGCCACCGGCCGGTCGCGGACCGGGACGGACGCACCGTGGCGCCCGGCCGCAAGCCCGAGCCGGTGCCGCACCCACCCGAGTCGGTGCCGTACGCATCGGAGCCGGTGCCGTGCCCGCCCGAGCCGGCACCGTACCCGCCCGCGTCGTCGTCGACCGCCGGAGCGAGGTGGAGCAGCCGGTTCGGCAGACGCACCGCACCGGCCGTCAACGGTTCGGCGACGGCGTTGCGGGCGGCGCCACGCGGATCCGAGCCGGCGGCCGCCCGGTAGGCCGCTTCGGCCTCCCGCATCCGTTGCGGGCAGCGACGGAGCAGGCCACGGTAGCCGACCGCGGTGCTGCGGCTGATGAAGTGCAGGCCGAACTGCGCCGGTGGCAGGTGCAGGCGCCGGCCGTACGTCTCCCACCAGCGCATGCTGGGGGCCGCGACGCGCTGCACGCGCGCCACCGGCTCCTGCCGCTGCGCCTGGTAGGCGGCGAGCGCCGCCGGGATGCCGTCCTGCGTGCGCAGCGCCGCGGCGAGCGCCGCCGCGTCCGCCAAGGCCAGCGTGGTTCCGGAGGCGACCGTGAAGTGGGCCGTGTGGGCGGCGTCGCCGACCAGCACCAGGTTGCCGTCGGACCAGCGCCGGTTCGCCACCACCGCGAACCGCGCCCACCGGCTCCGGTTGCTCACCAGCGGCGCACCGAGCTGGCCGGCGAACACCTCGTCCAGCAGGGCCAGCCCGTCGGCGCCGATCTCGTCCGGCGCCCCGCCGGGGCGGGTCATGGCGGGCAGGCCGGCCCGGCGCCAGGTCTGCTCGTCCAGCTCCACCACCACGGTGCTCGGCCCCGCGCCGCACGAGTAGACGTGCGCGGCCATCGGTCCGTGGCCGGTGGGCACGAAGAACATGGTGGCGGCGTCGCCGACGTCCGCGGTCGTACCCAACCAGATGTACCGGGCCGCGCCGGTCCGCACCGTGGTGCCGAACGCCGCCGCCCGGGCTGCCCGGTTGGCCGAGCGGGCGCCGTCGGCGAGGACGACCAGGTCGGCGTCGAGGTCCTCGGCGCGGGCGTCGTGCTCGTGGTGGATCCGGACCCCGACGCGCCGCGCCTCCTCGGCGAGTACGCCCAGCAGGGCGGCGCGGGAGACGGTCGCCATCGGGAAGCCGTCGTAGCGCAGTCGCCCGCCGGGCAGCCGCAGCTCGATGCCCGACAGTGCGCGCACCAGGGGGCCGAGCCGCCCCGCCACCACCGGGTCCCACGTCACCAGCTCCCGCATGGCCCGGTCGGCGAGAGCGACACCGAAGCCGCTCGCGTCGCCGGGCCGGCCGCGCTCGTAGACGTCGATCCGTGCACCGGGCGACGCGCGGGCGAGCAGCCGCGCCAGGAACAGACCGGCGGGGCCGGCGCCGACGACGGCCACCTGTGTCACGCCACCCATCGCCGCACCGCCTCCGGATCCGGCCGGGGCCGCTGCCGCTTCCCGCGTCGGAGCGGCCCCGGTGCCTCGATCGTCACAGCCACCCGGCCGGCCCGGCATCTTCCGGGTTGCTCCGGAGCGGGTCCGAGTACGGCCGGCGGCACGTCGGGAGGGGCACACACGAAGGTGCCGGGTGCCGTGGACGCCCCCCACGATCGGAGCGTCCCCGAAACCGCCGCGCCGTCGGCGCACACGGCCGGCCGTCCGTCGAGCCGGGCCGGAAGGAGAACCATGGGCACCGATCGGCACGTGTCGCTGACGGAGGCCGACTACCTCCGCCTGCTGGTCCACGGCACGACCGCCTTCGAGCTGCTCCGGGCCAGCCTGGAGCTGGACGTCTTCGAGCAGCTGGAGCGCGCCGGCGGGATGGACGCCGCCCGGTTGGCCGAGGCGATCGGCGTGCCGGTGCAGCCGGCCCGCGTCCTGCTGCTCGGGCTCTGCGCGCTGGGGCTGGTCGAGAAGCGCGGCGAGGCGTACGGCAACTCCGGGATGACCCGCCGCAAGCTGCTGCGCTCCAGCCCTCGCTACCTCGGGCCGCTGGTCGACGTGCAGGCGAAGGTGATCAACCAGGCCATGCCGGATCTCGCCGAGTCGGTACGCCAGGGCACCAACGTGGGCCTGCGGCACCTGCCCGGTCCCGGGGACACGCTGTACGAGCGGCTGACCACACACCCCGAACTCCAGCGGGTGTTCTACGCCAACATGGGCGACGCCTCGCGCAAGGCGTTCGTCCCGCTGGTGCAGCGGTACGACTTCAGCACGGTGCGGCACGCGGTGGACGTGGGTGGCGGTGACGGCACCAACGCCGTCGAGCTCGCCCGGCGCTATCCGCACCTGACGGTCACGGTCTTCGACCACGAGAGCGTCACCCGCCTGGCCGCCGAGCGGATCGAGGATCCCGACCTGCGTCGGCGGGTCCGCTTCCACCCCGGGGACATCCTCCGTGACCCGCTGCCCGCCGGTGCCGACGCGGTGCTCGTCTTCCACATCTTCGAGATCTGGTCACGGGAGCGGAACACCGAACTGCTGCGCGCCTGCCGGGCCGCGCTGCCCGAGGGCGGGGTGTGCCTCGTCTACAACTTCGTCTCCGACGACGCGGGCACCGGTCCGCTGAGCGCCGGGCTGGTCTCCCCGTACTTCCTCACCCTGGCCTCCGGCGAGGGCATGGCGTACTCGGCCGCCGACATGGAGCAGGCGGTGCTGGCCGCCGGCTTCGCCCACGTCGAGCGGTACGAGGAGATGGGTTTCAGTCACGCACTCGTCGTGGGCCGTCGGTAGTCGCCCGGCCGGCCACGCACCGGCGCACGTGCGCTGCCGACGAAGGAGAACCTCTGATGACCTCGACCGAACCCATCGCCATCGTCGGCATGGCCTGCCGGTTCGCCGGCGACGTCAACTCGCCGGAGGAGTTCTGGACGCTGCTGCGCGACGGGCGGGACACCGTCGGGGACCTGCCCGACGACCGTTGGAGCTGGTACGCCGAGCAGGGGCCCGAGCAGGCCGAGGCGGTGGCGTCGGCGACCAGGCGGGGTTCCTTCCTCACCGACATCGCCGGCTTCGACGCGGACTTCTTCGAGATCACCCCGCGGGAAGCCGCGCTGATGGACCCGCAGCAACGCATCGTGCTGGAGCTGGCCTGGGAGGCGCTGGAGCACGCCGGGATCCCGCCGCGCGGGCTGGCCGGCACCGACACGGGGGTGTTCATGGGCGTCGGTACGGACGACTACGGGCGGCGGCTGCTGGAGGACCTCCCGCGCATCGAGGCGTGGACCGGGATCGGCGGGGCGTACTGCGCCGTCGCGAACCGGGTGTCGTACGTGCTGGACCTGCACGGTCCGAGCATGACGGTGGACACCGCCTGCTCGTCGTCGCTGGTCGCGATCCACCTGGCCGCGCAGGCGCTGCGGGCCGACGAGTGCGACGTCGCCCTCGCCGGCGGGGTGCTGGTGATGGCGGCGCCCGGTCTCACCCTGGTGCTCGACGCCGCCGGTGCGACCGCGCCCGACGGCCGGAGCAAGTCCTTCGACGCCGACGCGGACGGCTACGGCCGTGGCGAGGGGGGCGGCGTGGTGGTGTTGCGGCGTCTCGCCGACGCCCGCCGGGACGGCGACCGGATCCTCGCCGTCATCCGGGGCAGCGCGGTGCAGCAGGACGGCCGGACCAACGGCATGATGGCGCCCAACGGCGACGCGCAGGCCCGGTTGATGCGGCGTGCCTGCGCCGACGCCGGCGTCGATCCGCTGACCGTCGAGTACGTCGAGGCGCACGGCACCGGCACCGCGGTCGGTGACCCGCTCGAGGCGGGCGCGCTGGCGTCCGTCTTCGGCGCGGGCCGGCCGACCGACCGGCCGCTGCTGATCGGCTCGGTCAAGCCGAACATCGGTCACCTGGAGGCCGGTGCCGGTGTCGCCGGGGTGATCAAGACGGTGCTCGCCCTCCAGCACGGTGAGCTGCCGCCCAGCCTCCACTTCCACCGTCCCAACCCGGCCGTCGACTGGTCGTCCGCCGGACTGCGGGTGGTGACGCGGCGGACGCCGTGGCCGCGGGGCGGCGCGCCGCGACGCGCGGCGGTCTCCGGATACGGGTACGGGGGCACCATCGCCCAGCTGGTCATCGACGACCAGGACACGAGCGTTCCCGTCGGTGAGGGCGCCGAGCGGGCCGGACCGTTCCTGGTGCCGTTGTCCGGTGGCAGCACCCAGGCCCTGCGCCAGTACGCCGACCGCCTCGCCGCCCGGCTGGCGGCCGACCCGACCCTGGCCGTACGGGACACCGGCCACACCCTCGCGCTGCGGCGCAGTCACCTCCCGCACCGCGCGGCCGTGGTCGCGGCCGACCGGGCCGCCCTGGTGCACCGGCTCCGGGACCTCGCGTCCACCGGCCGGGGCTGCCCCACGGGTACCGCACCGGGCGGCGGTGACCGCGGCGTGGTCTGGGTCTTCTCCGGGCACGGCGCACAGTGGACGGGGATGGCCCGAGACCTTCTCGCCGACGATCCGGCATTCGCCGGCGTCATCGACCGGCTCGACCCGGTCTTCGCCGCGGAGCTCGGCCACACCGCGCGGGCCGCGCTGCTCGACGACCGCGCGCAGCCGGTGCACGTGATCCAACCGTTGATCTTCGCCGTCCAGGTCGCGCTCGCGGCGACCTGGCGGGCGTCGGGGCTGCGTCCCGCCGCCGTGATCGGCCACTCGGTCGGGGAGATCGCCGCGGCGGTCACCGCCGGGATGCTCTCCCTCGAGCAGGGTGCTCGACTGGTCTGCCGCCGGTCGCTGCTGCTGCGGCAGGTCGCCGGGAACGGCGCCATGGTGATGGTCGACGTTGACGCGGACGAGGCGCGGCGCCGGCTGGCCGGACGCCGGGACGTGGTCGTCGCGATCGCCGCGTCCCCCCGCGGGTCGGTGCTCGCCGGCGACGTCGCCGCTGTCGCCGAGGTCACCGAGCGGTGGCGCGCCGACGGGGTGGCGGTCCAGCAGGTCAATTCCGACGTGGCGTTCCACGGTCCGCACATGGATCCGCTGCTGGATCCGCTGCGGGCCGCCGCGGCCGGGCTGTCCCCCGCCGCGCCGGCCGTCCCGGTGTACACCACGGCCCTGCCCGACCCCCGCTCCCCCGCGCCGCGCGACGCCGCGTACTGGGCGGCGAACCTGCGCGGAACGGTCCGGTTCGCCCAGGCGGTCGCCGCCGCGGCCGAGGACGGCCACCGGCTGTTCCTGGAGGTCTCCGCCCACCCCGTCGTCGCGCACTCGGTCCGCGACACCCTGGACGCCCTCGGGTACGGCGACGCGCGGGTGGCGTACTCGCTGCGCCGGAAGCGGCCGTCCGCCGAGGTCATGCTGACCAACCTCGGTGAGCTGTACTGCCACGGCGCCGCCGTGGACTGGTCGTCGCTGTGGCCCGGCGGTGCTCTCGCCGACCTGCCGACCCCCGCGTGGCAGCGCCGACGGCACTGGGTGGCGGCACCGGCGGCGACGTCGGCGGTGCCGCGCCGGCACGACCCGGCCAGTCACACGCTGCTGGGCGGGCGCACCGTGGTGCACGGCGCCGCGCGTACGGAGGTCTGGTCGACCCGGCTGGACCGCGCCTGCCGGCCGTACCCGGGTGACCACCCGGTGCGGGGTGTCGAGATCGTGCCGGCGGCGGTGCTGCTCACCACCCTGCTCGCCGCCGCGGCGGGCCGTGGTGGCGTCGACCTGGTGGACGTCGCGCTGCGGGTGCCGGTCAGCGTGTCCCGGCCCCGGGAGATCCAGGTGGTCCGCCAGGACGGGGCGCTGCGGTTGAGCTCCCGGTTCGCCGACGACGAGGACGACCGGGACGAGGGGTGGGTGACGCACACGACCGCCGGCGTCGACGCGCGGGCGGAGCTGCCGGCCCACCGTGCCGACCCGGTCGACGTCGTGGCGGTGCTGCCCGACGATCACGTCGTCGAGCGGCTCGGCCAGCTCGGGGTGGCCGCGATGGGCTTCCCGTGGGCGGTGCGCCACCTCGCCCGCACGGTGGACGGTCTGCTCGCCGACGTCGGTGTCGGTGACGGCGGCGGCTCGGGCTGGGCTCCGGTGCTGGACGCCGCGCTGTCGATCGCGTCGGTGGTGTTCCCGGGGCCGGCGATCCTGCGAATGCCCGCGCACGTCGGCCGGGTCACGCTGGGGGCGGTCCCGCCGCGGCGGGCCCGGATCGTCGTACGCCGCACCGGCGACGACGTCGTCGACGTGGACGTCCTCGATCCGTCCGGTGCGGTCACCGGCCGGCTGGGCGGCCTGCGGTACGGGGTGCTGGACCTCGCCGCCGACCAGGCCGGCAACCCGGCGAGGCTGGTGCACCGCACCGTCTGGCGGCCCGCTCGGCTGGCGGCGCGTCGTGCCCGGTCGGTGGTCCTGGTCGGGCCCCGCACTCCGCTGAGCGACGGGATCACCGACCGGCTGCGGTCGGCGGGAGTGCCGTGCCGGCGGGTCGGCGACCCGGACCAGCTCGGCGGCGCGGACCTCGACGAGGGCAACAGTTGCCTGGTGGTGGCCGGTCCGCCGGCCACCGACGGCATCGCGGGATCGGTCACCGAAAACGCCTGGTTGCTCGCCCGGACGGCGCAGCGCCTGGCCGGGGCGGGCTCGCCGCGACCGGCCCGGCTCTGGTGCGTGACGCGCGGCGTCGCCGACGGCGCGGACGCCGAGACGCTCGGCCAGGCGGGGCTGTGGGGGCTGGGCCGGGTCATCGGGGGTGAGCTGCCGGACCTGTGGGGCGGCGTCATCGACGTCGGCGCCGGACCGGAGGACCTGTCGCCGCTCGCGGACCTGGTCGGCGGTGGCCACGACGAGGACGTCGTCGCCGTCCGCGACGGCGTGGTGTCGGTGCCCCGGTTGTGTCCCGGCGGGACCGTGCCCGACGTGCCGCCGGTGATCTGCCGGCCGGACGGCACGTACCTGGTGACCGGCGGTCTGGGAGCGCTCGGCCGCGAGGTGGCGAGCTGGCTGGCGACGCGCGGTGCGCGACGGATCGTGCTGGCGGGCCGCCGTGGCCTGCCGGGTCGGCACACCTGGGACGACCTCACCGACCCCGGGCAGCGGGCCGCCGTGGAGGCCGTCCGCGCGCTGGAACGCGCCGGGGTGACGGTCGCCGTGGTGGCGGTCGACATCGCCGACCGGGACGCCGCCGCGTCGCTGCTGCGGCCGGCCGCGCTCGGGCTACCGCCGGTCCGGGGCGTCGTGCACGCCGCGGGTGTGCTCGACGACCGGCCGGTCCGCGATCTCGACGAGGCGTCGCTGCGGCGCGTGCTGCGTCCGAAGGTCGGCGGGGCGCTCACCCTGCACGCCCTCTTCCCGCCCGGCAGTGTGGACTTCCTGGTCCTCTTCTCCTCGGCGGGTCAGCTGCTCGGACTGCCCGGCCAGGCCAGCTACGCCGCGGCGAACGCCTTCCTCGACGGTCTCGCCCGGCACCGGCGGGCGGCCGGCGACAGCGGTACGCGCAGCATCGCCTGGACGTCCTGGCGCGGGCTGGGCATGTCGACCTCGACCGGGGTGATCGACGCCGAGCTGGCCGCCCGGGGAACCGCGGACGTCACCGCGGCCGAGGCCTTCGCCTCCTGGGATCTGGTGGAGCGCTACGACCTGGCCGAGGCGGCCGTGCTGCGGGTACTGCCCGGGGCGCCGGCCGGTCGGCGTCCGTGCCTGCTCGCCGATCAGGCGGCAGCGTCGCCCGGTGCGGGTGCCGAGGCCACCGCGCCGGGCTGGAGCGGCCTCACGCCCGACGCGCTGCGCGCGTACCTGTCGCGGCGGGTCAGCGAGCGGGTCGCCGAGGAGACGGCGCTTCCGGTCGGCGACGTCGACGCGTACCGCCCGCTGTCCGAGATGGGTCTGGACTCGGTGATGACGACCCGGATCCGGCACGCCCTGGAACAGGAGTTCCGGCTCACGCTGCCCGCGACGCTGCTCTGGGACCGGCCCACGGTGGACGCCATCGCCACGTACCTGGCCGCGCGGCTGACGCCGGCGGTGTCCCGTTCGGAAGGAGCCGAAGCGTGATCGACGACGGTCTGGTGCCCTGGCCCGCGGATCTGGCCTACGCGTACCGCATGGCCGACTGCTGGCGGGGCCGGCCCCTCGGCGCGTACCTGTGGGACTGGGCCGACGCCTGGGGCGACCAGGTGGCGGTGGTCGACGGCCAGCGGCGGCTGACCTACCGGGAGCTGGCGGTGCTCAGCGACGGCCTGGCCGAGCGGCTCGCGGAGCGGGGGCTGCGCCGCGGCGACGCCGTCCTGGTGCAGTTGCCCAACTGCTGGGAGTTCCTCGTCGTGGCGTTCGCCTGCTTCCGGCTGGGCGTGGCGCCGGTGATGATGCTGCCGCAGCACCGGGAGCACGAGCTCACCGCGATCGCCCGGCACGTCGGGGCGCGGGCGCTGGTGGTGCCGGACCGCTGGCGGGGCTACGACCACCGGGCGCTGGCGCACCGGGTGGCGGCGGCGCTGCCGGGCGCGCCCGCTGTGCTGGTGGTCGGCGCCGAGGTCGGTTCGCGGGCGGTCGACGTGCGGGCCCTCATGCGGGTGGGGGGTGACGTCGAGGACCGGCGGCACCGCCTCGACGCCCGCGCGCCGTCCGCGTCGGACGTGGCGCTGTTCCTGCTCTCCGGCGGGACCACCGCCGTGCCGAAGGTGATCGCCCGCACGCACGACGACTACGAGTACAACATCCGGCGCTGTGCCGCCGTCTGCCGGTTCAACCGGCAGACGGTCTACCTGGCGGTCCTGCCCGTCGGCCACAACTTCCCGCTGGCGAATCCCGGTGTGCTGGGGGCGCTGCACAGCGGCGGCCGCGTGGTCATGCTCCCCTCGCCCCGCCCGGAGCAGGCCTTCGGCGCGATCGAGGCGGAGGGCGTCACCGCGACGTCGGTGGTGCCGGCGGTGGCGGTCCGGTGGATGGCGGCCGCCGCGGACACCCGGTACGACATCTCCAGCCTGCGGCACATCCACGTGGGTGGGTCGATGCTGGCGCCGGAGGTGGCCGCCGCCATCGGGCCCGCCCTCGGCTGCGACCTGCAGCAGGTGTACGGGATGGCCGAGGGCCTGGTCTGCTACACCGCGGTCGACGCGCCGCGCGACATCGCCCACCGGACGCAGGGACGGCCACTGAGTCCTTTCGACGAGTTGCGGGTCGTCGATCCCGTGACGCTGCGGCCCGTGCCGCCCGGAGGGGTCGGTGAGCTGCTCACCCGGGGTCCCTACACGCCGCGCGGCTACTACCGGGCCGCGGAGCAGAACGCGATCTCCTACACCCCCGACGGCTGGTACCGCACCGGCGACCTGGTCCAGGTGACCCCCCGGGGCGACGTGGTCGTGCGTGGACGGATCAAGGACGTGATCAACAGGGCGGGTGAGAAGATCTCCGCCGCGGAGGTCGAGACCCTGGCGCAGGACCTACCGGAGGTCGCCGAGGCCGCTGCCGTGTCGGTCCCGGACGTCGCTCTCGGCGAGCGGGTGTGCCTCGCCGTGCGTCTGCATCCGGGGCGCGTACTGACCCTGGACCGGCTGGCCGCGGCGCTGAGGGCCCGTGGTCTCGCCACCTTCAAGGTGCCGGAGCAGCTGGTCGTGCTGGACGACCTTCCGCACACGCCGCTCGGCAAGCCGGACAAGAAGGCGCTGCGACGGCTCCTGGCGCAGGCCGGCTAGCGCTCCGGCCGGTACGCCGGATCGCTGGCCGGTCCCCGAGCAGAAATTCCTCCACGGACCGATAAATCATCGGCCGGGCGATCGTCATAACTGATAGAGCGCTCACGATGCTTTGGGACGGTCGTCAATACGCCATGACACGGGTGCACGTTGCTCGGCCGTCGCACCGCATCACCTGCCGTTGCAACGGACGCAGAACGACCGGTCCTGACGAGAGTGTGCCGTCGAACACGAAAGTGTGCCGTCGGCCACGAGATTATGCCGTCGGCCACCAGATTGTGCCGTCGAACCAGAATTGGAGCTTCACGTGTCCGTGAGGAAGTGGAACCGAACCCTGCCCGCGATCGGTCTGGGCGCCGTGCTGGCCCTCGGCCTCACCGCCGCCGCGGCGGCCCCGGCGGCCGCCGCCCCGAAGGACGGCGCCACCGTCGCCGCCGCCGCGATGACCGTCACGCCCTCGACGAACCTGCTCGACGGGTCGGTGGTGGTCGTGTCCGCGACCGGCCTGCGGGCCAACACCGTCTACCACATCGGCCAGTGCGCCATCATCGACGACGTCCTGCCGTGCAACGGCGCTGAGACGGTCCACGTCAGCTCGAACAGCACCGGGAACCTGGCGACCAAGCTGACGATCCGCCGCGTCTACCACGGCACCCTGGGTCCGGACGCGACGCCGTGGGGGCCCGTCGACTGCTGGGCGTCCCAGTGCGGCGTCGGCATGTTCAACGACCTCGGTGAGGGCACCGGGGCGGCAATCTTCTTCCGGAAGTAGTCACCTCCGGGCGGTTCCGGGTCACGCGGGCCCCGTGACCCGGAACCGTCCTCGCCGGGATCGACGAACGCATTCATCCGACCGTCGAGCAGGACGGTTAGCAATTCACGTCAGTCGTTTAGTTGACGGGCTGACACGGATTTCCTGCCGAGCGATTCGGTACGCCAGGAATCGCGTGCGGCGGCGCATGTGACGAGATGCCCGGCCGGCCCACCGCACCTACCGTCGGGGGCGTCCACCGGCGAGCGTCCCGACTGCTTGTCCCCGTGTCAGGAGATCCGATGCCCCTGCCCCACCAGGCGACCCTCGACGTGCCCGGCGCCACCCTGTACTTCGAGATCCGCGGCCAGGGTCCGCCGCTGCTGTGCATCCCCACCGGCAACGGCGACGCGGCCCCGTTCGGCCCGCTGGCCGACGCTCTCGCCGCCGACCACACCGTCATCACCTACGACCGGCGCGGCTTCTCCCGCAGCCACGCCCACGACGCCGTCCCCGACGACCGGCGGGTCCAGGTCGACGCGCGGGACGCGCTGGCGCTGCTCGAGCACGTCGCCGACGGGCCGGCGGACGTGTTCGGGACCTGCTCCGGAGGGATCGTGGCGCTGGCCCTGCTGCAGGCGCAGCCGCAGCGGCTGCGGACCCTGGTGGCGCACGAGCCTCCGCTGGCGTCGGTGCTGCCGGACGCGGCGCGCTGGTTGGATTTCTACCAGCGGCTGTACACGACCTACCGGGAGTCCGGGGTCGCGGCGGCGAAGGCGATGTTCCGGGAGCACGTCGGGCTGGCCGGCGAGACCCGGCCGCCGAGGCAGGCCCAGCTTCCGCCGGCGCAGCTGGAGGAACTGCTGGCGCGGTTGCGCCGCAACGAGGTGTTCTGGTTCGAACACGAGACCCGCAGCTTTCCCGCGTTCCAGCCGGACCTTGCGGTCCTGCGCCGGTACGGCGACCGGCTGGTGCTCGCCGGCGGGGAGGATTCTCGCGAGCAGTACGCGTACCGCCCGAACCAGGAGCTGGCGCGGCTGCTCGACCTGCCGGTGGTGCACTTCCCCGGCGGCCACCTCGGCCATGTCACCCACCCGTACGAGTTCGCCGCGGCCCTGCACGGGTTGCTCGCCCACCGGGCCGGACCGGCGTCCCGGTAGTGCTCCCGCCGAGGCCGCGCACGGTGCGCGCCACCGGCGAAAAACACGTCTTCAATAAACGTCTCGCACCATAACCGACCGGGCAATTTAACGACCGAAAACGACGCCCGGCGAGCAATACCGGAGGGGAAATGGGGCCCGTCGGGCCGCATACTAAATAGCGAGGCGGGGGAAATCGGGAGGGCGGTCACCGCCTCGGCAATGAAATTCCGCGTACGACGCGGCCATCGGTCCATGCAACCGAAAAGGTGGAAACGAAATGCGCAAGAAGCGTACGGTCGTCGCACTCGCCGCAGTGGCGGCGGCGGCCCTCACCACGCTGTTCCTGGCAGGGAACGGCGCGGCCACTGCCGGCTCCGGCACCGCCGAGGCGGCGCCGGTGCAGTTCCAGGAGTCGGAGCTCCGGCAGATCCTGGAGCCCAGCGAGGGCCTCCGGAAGGCCACCGAGACCATCCAGCCGACCATCAGCATCAAGGAGGCGGTGGCGGCCGGCCAGTTCGCCTCCGCCCCGGGCATGAGGTCCGAGCCCGCGGCCTGCCTGAACATGACCGACGCCCTCGGCGACCTCAGCTCGACCAAGGGCTTCATGCACTCGGGCGAGCGGTC
The DNA here is from genome assembly GCA_023402505.1 of Actinomycetes bacterium. Taxonomy (GTDB): domain Bacteria; phylum Actinomycetota; class Actinomycetes; order Mycobacteriales; family Micromonosporaceae; genus Micromonospora. Next base: position 453 of record JAEYGD010000438.1, on the reverse strand, counting down.
GACGTCGGCCGCCCCGGACAGCATGCAGCGCTACTTCATGACCGCCGTGTTCCAGATCCCCGGTGGGGCGGACGCGGCGATCGACAAGGTCGCCAAGGTGCTGCGTACCTGCAGCGCGGGCACGGTCACCATCGACAGCGGCCAGGGTGAGCCGCTGCGGGGCAGCATCTCCTACGCCGAGCACCGGGCCCCGGTGCTGGAGGGCGCCCGGACCTTCGCCTCGACCCTCACGACCATCCTGCCCATGACCGACCCGGCCACCCAGACCCTCGTGCTGCCGGAGTGCGAGGCACAGCTGACCCTGTCCGCGAGCGGTGACCTGCTGATCTGGTCCGTCGAGCCGACGGAGCAGCTGGCCACCCAGGCGGTCACCAACGTGCACGAGCGGGCCCTGGCCCTCCGCTGATCCAGCGCCGCCCTCCCGGGTCGGGGGGGGGGGGGGGGGGGCCGCCC
>JAEYGD010000052.1 GCA_023402505.1 Actinomycetes bacterium | reverse complement strand
CCCCGACCGAGGGCCGCAACACCCGTCTCTGGCTGGGGCTCGGCGCCGGCGCGCTCGCCCTGCTGATCTGCTGTGGCGGCGGCGGGGCCGCCGTGGTCGGGCTCGCGGTGACCGGCGTGCAGGCCATCGAGGAGCAGGGGCGGGCCGTGTCCACCGACTACTACCGGGCCCTGGCGGAACGGAAGTACGGTGCGGCCTACGACCAGCTCTGCGACTCCGCCCAGCGGCGGGAGACGCGACGGGAGTTCGAGCGGCGGGTCGCCGACGAGCCGCAGATCGACTCGTTCCGGGTCGGTGACGTCGACCCGAACACGCTGACCGTGCCGGTCGACGTCACCCTCAGCGGAGGCGACCGCGAACGCCAACAGGTCAACCTCGAACAGGACCGGCAGACCGGCGAACTGGAGGTGTGCGGGGTCAACTGACCCGCCACCGGTATTCTGCTGGGCTCGGGACGACGCCGGTCGTACGGTTGTCCCGAACTGTTCGATCCATCCCACCCTGTCCCCGCCGGCCGCCAGCCGGCGTAGGAGGAAAACATGCCAGCCGACCGTATCGACGCCGTTGTCAGCCTCGCCAAGCGCCGGGGCTTCGTCTTCCCCTCCAGCGAGATCTACGGGGGCACCCGCTCGGCGTGGGACTACGGTCCGCTCGGCGTGGAGCTGAAGGAGAACGTCCGCCGCCAGTGGTGGCGGACCATGGTCCAGCAGCGCGACGACGTGGTGGGTCTCGACTCCGCGGTCATCCTGGCCCGCGACGTCTGGGCCGCGTCCGGCCACCTGGACGCGTTCGTCGACCCGCTGACCGAGTGCCAGTCCTGCCACAAGCGGTTCCGGGCCGACCACCTCGAAGAGGCGTACGAGGCCAAGCACGGCCGGCCCCCGGCCTCGCTGACCGAGCTGAACTGCCCGAACTGCGGCAACAAGGGCACCTTCACCGAGCCGAAGATGTTCAACGGCCTGATGAAGACGTTCCTCGGCCCGGTCGAGAGCGACGAGGGCCTGCACTACCTGCGGCCGGAGACCGCGCAGGGCATCTTCGTCAACTACAAGAACGTCGAGACGGTGGCCCGTAAGAAGCCGCCGTTCGGCATCGCCCAGACCGGCAAGTCGTTCCGCAACGAGATCACCCCGGGCAACTTCATCTTCCGCACCCGGGAGTTCGAGCAGATGGAGATGGAGTTCTTCGTCGAGCCGGGCACCGACGAGGAGTGGCACGAGTACTGGCTGCGGGAGCGCTGGAACTGGTACGTGGACCTCGGCCTGTCCGAGTCCAACCTGCGCATGTACGAGCACCCGAAGGAGAAGCTCTCCCACTACTCGAAGCGCACCGTCGACATCGAGTACCGGTTCCAGTTCGGCGGCACCGAGTTCGCCGAGCTGGAGGGCGTCGCCAACCGCACCGACTTCGACCTGTCCACGCACAGCAAGCACTCCGGCGTCGACCTGTCGTACTTCGACCAGACCAAGGGCGAGCGCTGGGTCCCGTACGTGATCGAGCCGGCCGCCGGCCTCACCCGCGCGGTCCTGGCGTTCCTGCTCGAGGCGTACGACGAGGACGAGGCCCCCAACACCAAGGGCGGCGTCGACAAGCGCACGGTGATGCGCTTCGACCCGCGGCTCGCCCCGGTCAAGGTCGCGGTGCTGCCGCTGTCCCGCAACGAGGCGCTCTCGCCCAAGGCCAAGCAACTCGCCGCCGACCTGCGCAAGCGCTGGGTGGTGGAGTTCGACGACTCGCAGGCCATCGGCCGCCGCTACCGCCGCCAGGACGAGATCGGCACCCCGTTCTGCGTGACCGTCGACTTCGACACCCTCGACGACAACGCCGTGACCGTGCGCAACCGGGACACCATGGCCCAGGAACGGATCGCCCTGGACCAGGTCGAGCGGTACCTAATCGAGCGCCTCCCCGGCTGCTGAGCTGCGGGTACGGGCCCCGACCGGTGCCGGTCGGGGCCCGTACACTTGTGCGGTGACCGCTCCTACGCCGCGCCCGTTGACGATCGGGCCGCACCAGGTGTGGCCGCCGGTGGTGCTGGCGCCGATGGCGGGCATCACCAACGTCGGCTTCCGCCAGCTCTGCCGGGAGCAGGGCGGCGGCATCTACGTCTGCGAGATGATCACGACGGTCGCGCTGGTCGAGCGGAACCCGAAGACCCTGCGCATGATCGCCTTCGGTGACAACGAGTCGCCGCGCAGCCTCCAGCTCTACGGCACCGACCCGGAGATCACCGCGGCCGCCGTGCGGATCGTCGTCGAGAAGGACCTTGCCGACCACATCGACCTCAACTTCGGCTGCCCGGTCCCGAAGGTCACCCGCAAGGGCGGCGGTTCGGCCCTGCCGTGGCGGCGCCGGCTCTTCGCCCGCCTGGTCCGGGCCGCGGTGGACGCCGCGTCACCCGCCGGGGTGCCGGTCACCGTCAAGATGCGCAAGGGCATCGACGACGACCACCTGACGTACGTCGAAGCGGGTCTCGCCGCGCAGGACGCCGGCGTCGCCGCGGTGGCCCTGCACGGGCGTACGGCCGCGCAGCGCTACTCGGGCACCGCGGACTGGGACTCGATCGCCACCCTGAAGGCGGCGCTCGACGTGCCGGTCCTCGGCAACGGCGACATCTGGGAGGCCGACGACGCGCTGCGGATGGTGGCGCACACCGGAGTCGACGGGGTCGTCGTGGGGCGCGGCTGCCTCGGCCGCCCCTGGCTCTTCGCCGACCTGGAGGCCGCGTTCAACGGGTCCCCACAGCGGCGGCTGCCGACGCTGGGCGAGGTGGCCACGACGATGCGCCGCCACGCCGAACTGCTGGTCGAGCAGTTCACCGCCGGTGCCCGCAACCCGGCACGCGGCGAGCGGGACGGCTGCACCGACTTCCGCAAGCACGTCGCCTGGTACCTCAAGGGCTTCCCGATCGGCAGCGAACTGCGCCGGTCGCTCGCGATGATCGACAGCCTGGCCCAGCTCGACGACCTGCTCGGCAAGCTCGACCCGGCGGTGCCGTTCCCGGTGGAGACGCTGGGCCAGCCGCGCGGGCGGACCAACTCGCCAGGCAAGGTCTTCCTGCCCGACGGTTGGCTGGCCAGCCGCGACGACGACACCGTTCCCGAGGGCGCCGAGCTGGACGACTCCGGGGGCTGACCCGGCGCGCCCCGGCGTGGGCGCGCAGGCGGCAACTTCGGGGAAGTTGCCGCCTGCGCCCGCGCTGAGGGGGCATCTTCCCCGAAGCTGTCCGGGGCAGGTGCAGGCCCGGTGGGAGTGCGACAAGGGCCGGCCCCGGATGGGGCCGGCCCTTGTCGTCGCCGCGGGGTGGTCAGCTGGTGCTGTAACCGCGGGTGGCGATCCAGTCGGCGAGGGCGTCGGTGGTGATCCAGTACTCGGCGGTGTTCGGGTTCGCCGAGTCGGCGATCTTGACCTGCTCGCCGTTGTCGCGGTAGCCGGTCACCGAGATGTAGTGCCCGCCCTCGAAGGAGTGCACGCCGCCGTCGACGTCGGTGGCGGTACCGGCGATGTTGGCCACCACGGCCCGACCGTCGTCCACGGTGCGGATGATGTCCTCACGCAGCTTGTCGGTCTGCTTGTCGTCGGCCTTGGCCGCCGAGATCTCGACGCTGCGGTAGACATCGCGGCCGGTCTCCTTGTTCAGCACCGGGGTGATGTCGTTGATGGAGTTGGTGCCGGCCTCGGTGGTGCCCATCCGCTCGGCCATCGAGTCCACGTCGATGTCCTTGCCCTGCACGGACAGGGCGTTGCGGGCGGCGGCCGGACCGCAGTAGTAGAAGTTCGGCTGGGCCTCGTAGTCCACGCGCAGTTCGCGCTCGCCCTTACCGGGCTTGCGGTCGGCCTGCACCGCGGGCTTCTCCGCCGGGGCGGCGAAGGCGGCGGTCGCGGGGGCGGCCACGGCGCCGCCGGTGACGAGCAGGCCGGCAGCGGTCAGCACGGTGTTACGCAGCAGCTCGGTACGCATGACGGAAACCTTTCGCTCGGGGGTTCGCGCCGGGGCAGGGGGATGCCGTCCGGCGCGGGTCAGAGAAAGGTGTTTCGAAGGGACCAGCCCGGCGGGGGTGCTCGGGGGTCCGGGGACACAACCGCCGAGGCTTCCCGGTCATTCCGGGATCCGGCCGGCGACCATCCCGTGCGGGGGTCCGGGGCCGGGGCGCTCGGAGGCGGCCTGCGGTACGCCATGTACAACGACCCGGCCCACCCGGCGATTCCAGCCTGCGGGTGGCCCGGACCACGGGACGGCGGACCCGATACCGGACATCCGGCCCAGCCGAGGCGGAACCGACGCGGACATCCGGTGCGTCAGGTCCCAGCCCGCCCGGTCCGCGCCGAGCCGCCCGGCGGTGACGACCGGTGACTCGTGGGCGTCCGCGGTGCGGGAACCCCGGCGGGCGCCGTCGGCCAGGGGATCTCGGGGGAGCGGTGGAACCGGATGCCCGCTGTCGCCCAGCGTGGCCCGTGGCCCGCCAGCCGCTCGCGGAACGCCGTCCAGTCGTGCGTGGCCCGCGGTGACCAGCCCAGCTCGGCGATGGCGGGCAGCCGGGGCAGGAGCATGAACTCGATCTCCGCGAGCGACGTGACCGACTCGGTCCAGAGCGGGGCCTCCACTCCGAGTACGGCGTCGGCGGGCACGTCGGCCACGTGGGTCGCCGGGTCCCAGTCGTACGCGCGGCGTACGTCGATCAGGCCGGCCCAGTCGTGCCCGATCGGGGTGTCCGGGGCGTACTTCATGTCCAGGTACGCGTGGTTGCCGGGGGAGAGGACCAGTCGCGCGCCCCGGCGGACCGCGTCCGCGGTCACCGGGTCGGCGCCGTCGGTGCCCCACCACTGGAGCACCCGCCCGTCGGTGTGGGCCGCGGGTGCGAGCTGGTGCCAGCCCAGCACCCGCTTGCCGAGCCCGGCGACGATCCGCTGCACCCGCTCGACGAACCCGGTGTAGGCGGCCCCCCTCACCTTGAACGCCTCGTCGCCGCCCACGTGCAGCCACGGGCCGGGGGTGAGGGCGGCGACCTCACCGAGCACGTCGGCGACGAAGTCGTACGTCCGCTCGCTGGCCGGGTCGACGTAGCTGAACCCGACCTCGGTGCCGGTGTACGGCGGCGGCGCGACGCCGTCCGGGGCCAGTTCCGGGTACGCGACGAGTGCGGCGTTGGTGTGCCCGGGCAGGTCGATCTCCGGTACGACGGTGATGTGCCGGTCGGCGGCGTACGCGACGATCCGCCGGTAGTCGTCCCGCGTGTACCAGCCGCCGGGGCTCCCGCCGACCGCTGTCGTCCCGCCGACGGTGGCGAGCCGGGGCCAGGTGTCGACGGCGATCCGCCAGCCCTGGTCGTCGGTGAGATGCAGGTGCAGGTGGTTGAGCTTGTAGCGGGCGAGGTGGTCGATCACCCGCAGCACGTCGTCGACGCCGAAGAAGTGGCGGGCCACGTCGAGCATGGCGCCCCGGTAGGCGAAGCGTGGGCGGTCGGTGATGGATCCGCCGGGCAGGGTCCAGCGGGTGGCGACGGGTGTGCTGCTCTCGATCGCCGCCGGCAGGAGTTGCCGCAGCGTCTGCGTGCCGTGGTGGAGCCCGGCCGGGGTGGCGGCGCCGATCCGGACCCCGGCGGGGGTGATGTCGAGGCGGTAGCCCTCGGGGCCGAGGCCCGGGTCGTCGTCGAGGACGAGCGCGATGCCGCCGGCCGGCTCGGGGCGGGCCGCGTCGACGACCGGCAGTGGGTACCCGGTGGCGGGCCGGAGCAAGGCGGCGAGCCGCTCGGCGACGGTCCGCGCGGCGAAGTCGGCGCTGACCCGGACCGCCGCGTCCGCCGGCAGGGTGAAGTCGTCGTCCGGTTCCGGGAGGACCTGCTCGGGTGCCGGTACCACGTCGCCCAGCCGGACCGGTGCCGGTGCCAGCCGCTCGCCGGCTTCCCGGGCCGCGAGCCGGGCCAGCTCACCGACCGCCGCCGCGGTGGCCGCGGTGGCGGGCGGCGCCGGGACGGTTCCGGCGGGCGGGGCCGGTTGGATCTCGGCGGCGCCGGCCCGCCCGGCGGCCGAGGTCGCGGGGTCCGGCTGGTGCGGGGTGGCGGCGGTGGGCACGGGTACGGCTCCGAGGGGTGTATTCGCGGTGGTTATGGCAAAAGTCAGGTTCAGCGGAATCCGGTGCGTCAAGAGTACGAGGGGGCGGCGCCATTGCGTGATCGTGCGCGTGGAAGCGTTCCCAAAAACCGGTGCGAACGCGGATAGTCGTGATAGCTGTGCCTATTGTCACCGAACGGTCCCAGGCCGCTCGATGTTCGCTTAACCTTCGCCCACCGATCGGCATGTGCCTCGGGATTACCGGTGGTCGGCCCCGGGGTATGTGGCAGCTGAACCTTCGTTAAGTGTCAATTCCGGCGCGCGTGGGAGGCTCTGGTGGCAGCGCAAGAGACGGTCGATCACAAGTACGTCTACGACTTCGCCGAGGGCAACAAGGACCAGAAGGACCTGCTCGGGGGCAAGGGCGCCAACCTGGCCGAGATGACCAACCTCGGCCTGCCGGTGCCACCCGGCTTCACGATCACCACCGAGGCGTGCAAGGCGTACCTCGCCACCGGCGAGGAGCCCGCCGGGCTGGCCGACCAGATCAGCGCCCACCTCGGCGGGCTGGAGCAGGCGATGGGCCGCCGGCTCGGCGACCCGCGGGACCCGCTACTCGTCTCGGTACGCTCCGGCGCCAAGTTCTCGATGCCCGGCATGATGGAGACCGTCCTCAACGTCGGCCTCAACGACCAGAGCGTCGTCGGACTCGCACGACAGGCCGCCGGCTCGGTCGACCCGGCCGCCCCCGGCGGAGCGGACCGCTTCGCGTGGGACTCCTACCGCCGCCTGATCCAGATGTTCGGCAAGACCGTCTGCGACGTGCCGGGCGAGGAGTTCGAGCACGCCCTGGACGACGCCAAGCGCGCCAAGGGCACCACCGACGACCTCGGTCTGGACGCCGACGACCTGCGTGCCCTGGTGGACGCGTACAAGAAGATCTTCAGCAAGCACACCGGCCGGGAGTTCCCGCAGGACCCGCGTGAGCAGCTCGACCTGGCGATCCGGGCGGTCTTCGCGTCGTGGAACGCCGAGCGGGCCGTCATCTACCGCCGCCAGGAGCGGATCCCCGCCGACCTGGGCACCGCGGTCAACGTGGTGGCCATGGTCTTCGGCAACCTCGGCCCGGACTCCGGCACCGGTGTCGCCTTCACCCGCGACCCGGCCAGCGGCGCGCAGGGCATCTACGGCGACTACCTGGCCAACGCGCAGGGCGAGGACGTGGTCGCCGGCATCCGCAACACGGTGCCGTTGCAGGAGCTGGAGCGGATCGACAAGAAGTCCTACGACGAACTGCTCGACTACATGGCCCGCCTCGAAGGGCACTACAAGGACCTGTGCGACATCGAGTTCACCATCGAGCGCGGCAAGCTGTGGATGCTCCAGACCCGGGTCGGCAAACGCACCGCCGCGGCGGCGTTCGTCATCGCCGGGCAGCTCGTCGACGAGGGTCTGATCGATGTCGACGAGGCGCTGCACCGGGTCAACGGCGCGCAGCTCGCGCAGCTGATGTTCCCGCGCTTCAAGCTCGACCACGAGTTCAAGCCCGTCGCCAAGGGCATCGGCGCGTCACCGGGCGCGGCGGTCGGCAAGGTCGTGTTCACCTCCGCCCGGGCGGTCGAGCTGGCCGGCGAGGGCGAGGCGGTGATCCTGGTCCGCCGGGAGACCAACCCCGACGACCTCAACGGCATGATCGCCGCCCAGGGCATCCTCACCTCGCGCGGCGGCAAGACCAGCCACGCCGCCGTGGTCGCCCGCGGCATGGGCAAGACCTGCGTCTCGGGCGCCGACCAGCTCGACGTCAACATCCCGGCGAAGCGGTTCACCGTCGCCGGGCAGACCGTCGGCGAGGGCGACGTCATCTCCATCGACGGCACCACCGGCCACGTATACCTGGGCGAGGTGCCGGTGATGCCGTCGGAGGTGGTGCAGTACTTCGAGGGCGAGCTGGACCCGGAGCAGACCGACGACGCGCTGGTGCGGGCCGTACACCGGATCATGAACCACGCCGACGCGCGACGGCGGCTGGCGGTCCGGACGAATGCCGACACCGGCGCGGACGCGGCCCGGGCCCGGCGCTTCGGCGCGCAGGGCATCGGCCTGTGCCGCACCGAGCACATGTTCCTCGGCGACCGGCGCGAGCTGGTCGAGCGGCTGATCCTCGCGGGCAGCGACGCCGAGCGGGCGGACGCGCTCGCCGCGCTGCTGCCGCTGCAGCGGCAGGACTTCGTCGAGATCTTCCGCGAGATGGACGGGCTGCCGGTCACCGTACGGCTGATCGACCCGCCGCTGCACGAGTTCCTGCCCCCGCTGGAGCAGCTCGCGGTCAACGTGGCGGTCGCCCAGGAACGCGGCGAGGACGTGGCCAAGGAGGAGGCGCTGCTCGCCGCCGTGCGGCGGATGCACGAGGAGAACCCGATGCTGGGCCTGCGCGGTGTCCGGCTCGGCCTCGTCATCCCCGGCCTGTTCGCCATGCAGGTACGCGCGATCGCCGAGGCCGCCGTCACGGTCACGAGGGCCGGCGGGACGGCCTGTCCGGAGATCATGGTCCCGCTGGTCGGCGCGGTGCAGGAGTTGGAGACGGTACGCGCCGAGGCCGAGCGGATCATCGCCGAGGTGGTCGGCGACAGCGGTGTCGAGGTGCTGATCGGCACGATGATCGAGGTGCCCCGGGCGGCGCTGACCGCCGGCCAGATCGCCGAGGCCGCGCAGTTCTTCTCCTTCGGCACCAACGACCTGACCCAGATGGGATGGGGCTTCTCCCGGGACGACGTGGAGGGCGCCTTCTTCTGGCGCTACCTGGAGCTGGGCATCTTCGGCATCTCGCCGTTCGAGTCGATCGACCGGGAGGGCGTGGGCCGGTTGGTGCGGATCGCCGCCGAGGAGGGCCGTGCCGCCCGGCCGGGGCTGAAGCTCGGTGTCTGCGGCGAGCACGGCGGCGACCCCGAGTCGGTGCACTTCTTCCACGAGGTGGGGCTGGACTACGTCTCCTGCTCACCGTTCCGGGTGCCGGTCGCCCGGCTGGAGGCGGGCCGCGCGGCGGTGGAGACGGACGGCTCCGACAGCCGTTGACCGACGCCGGCCGGCGCGGCGGCCCGAGCGACGCGGAGACCCCGGCACGGGGTGCCCGGGGGCCGGTGCCCCGCGCCGACCGGCGGTGGGGACGTGGGCCGGCGCCCCGGCGTCTCAGCGGATCGGCGGGCGGCGCCAGGC
>JAEYGD010000427.1 GCA_023402505.1 Actinomycetes bacterium | reverse complement strand
CCTCCTCATCAGCGGCGACACCGGCATCGCCCACCTCGCCACCGCCTACCACACCCCCTCCGTCCTCCTCTTCGGCCCGATCTCCCCCACCCTGTGGGGACCACCACCGGACCGGCCCTGGCACGAGGCGCTCTGGCGGGGCCCGCTCCGGGGCGGCGGGGCGGACGGCGTACCGCATCCGGCGCTGGCGGCGCTCGACGTGCCGGACGTGCTCGCGGCCGTGGAGCGGGTCGAGGCGGCGGCCCGGACCGGACGGCGCGTGGCGGTCGCCGCGCCGCGACGCCCGGCGGAGCGCCTGTCGGTCGGGTGACCGCCGTCACCCACTGGTTACCGACCGGTAGGTCAGGTCGTAGATTGGGCCCGTGAACGCGGAGTACCAGCAGGAGTTCGTCGACGTCGACGGGGCGCGCCTCGGCCTACAGGTCTACCCGGAGCCGGACGGCGCCCACGACGCCCCGCTCGTGCTGATCTCGCCCGCGATGGGCGTCCCCGCCCGGTACTACCGGCCGTTCGCCACGGCGCTACGCGACGCCGGGCTCGCCGTCGCCGTCGCGGACCTGCGGGGCACCGGCGTGAGCACGCCCCGCCCGGGCCGCACCTGCCGGTACGGGTACGCGGAGCTGGCCGGCGACGTCGGCGTGCTGCTGGCGGCGCTGAAGGACCGCCGGGACGGCCGGCGCACGCTCCTGCTCGGGCACTCCCTGGGCGGTCAGGCGGCCCTGCTGCACGCCGCGCTGCGTGAGGAGCGGGACGTGGACGGTCTGGCGCTGGTCGCCGTCGGTCTGCCGTGGTGGCGGATCTACCCGGGTGCGCGGGGCTACGGGGTCCTGCCGTACACGCAGGGCATCGCGGCGGTGACCCGGCTGCTCGGCGTGTGGCCCGGTTGGGGCTTCGGTGGCCGGCAGGCCCGCGGGGTGATCCGCGACTGGGCGTACACCGCCCGCACCGGCCGGTTCCCGCACCTGGACGGCGTGGACACCGACGCGGCGGTGCGCGCGCTGCGGACCCCCGTGCTGGCGGTCAGCGTGGACGACGACCAGTTCACGCCGCACGAGACACTCGACCACCTCTGCGGCAAGCTCACCGCCGCGCCCGTCGTGCGCGAGCGCTACACGGCCGCGCAGGCCGGCGTCCGGATGGACCACTTCACCTGGGTACGCGCGTCGCGCCCGCTGGCCGAGCGGGTGGCCCGGTTCGCCGCCGGGCTGCCGGCCCGCTGACCGGCCGGAACCCGGTACGCCCGGCGCCGATCCGTCTCCACCAGCGGGGCCACCTCTTCACCAGCGGGCACGTCTTCACCAGCGGCCACGTCTCCGCCGCGCGCCGCGACGAGTCGTCGGCTCCCCCGCCGTCTGCGGCCGAATCACCGGCAGCGCGACGTATCGGCGGCCGACGGTCGGGATTAGCGGCTCGGGCGGCGGGTATGCCGCACCGCCCGACACGGTGGAAGGGGATCAGATGTCCGAACGGCACACCGCGCTGCGCTCGATGCATGATCTGGGCCTGGCGGCCTGGTTCGGGGGCTCCCTCATGGGAGCGTTCGGCGTCAACGGCGGCGCGGCTCAGATCAGTGACTCGACCCAGCGGCTGCCGACGGCGTCGGCCGGCTGGGCCAGGTGGACGCCGGTCAACGCGGCGGCGATCGGCGCCCATCTCGCGGGCGCCGTCGGCGAACTGGTGACGGAGAGCCCGCGGATGGCCCGGCAGGCCGGCGTGGGCCGGGCCAGCACGATCAAGACCGCGCTCACGGTGAGCGCGTTGGCGGTGACCGGGTACAGCCGGCTGCTGGGCATGAGGCTGGAGAAGGCCGGCAACCCGCCGGTCGACGGCACGACCGAGCCGAACCACTCGACCCCGCAGAACGTGGCGTCCAACCAGCGGCAGATGAAGGTGCTGCAGTGGGCGATCCCCGCGCTGACCGGCGCGTTGATCGTGGTGACCGCGTACATGGGCGAGCAGCAGAAGCCCGGCCAGGTCCTGCGGGGCATGCTCGGCCGGGCCGGCGCGCTGGGCACGCCGAAGAACATCGGCAAGCTGGCGATGATGGGCATGGCCGGTCGGAAGATGGCCATGATGGGCGCGTCGCGGCGCGGGATGGCGGCGTCCCACCACCGCTGAGGCCGGTGCCGGGCGCCGTCCCGCCGCGACCTCGACGGCGGGGCGCGCCCGGCCGACCACACGGGGACACGACGGTGGCCGGGGCGGGCGTTCCGCCCCGGCACGACGACCAGTGAGGTGGGCGATGACCGGCAACAGCGGGCGGGGGGACGGGCGGCAGCCGGAGGCGAACACCCCGTGGGTGACCCGGGACGGGTTCGACGCGGACCCGCCGTGGGGCGCGGGCGAACACGACCCGATGGACGAGGGCAGCGAGGAGACCGCCGTACCGGAGGGCCGGCGCGGGGAGCGCCGCGCCGGTGAACCCGGCGGGCCGTCCGGCCGGTCGGGGCGGCACGGCTTCGGGTCGGTGGAGCCGACGCGGACGCCGGCTGCGGGGCCG
>JAEYGD010000502.1 GCA_023402505.1 Actinomycetes bacterium | reverse complement strand
GACCACGTGCTCAGCCGTCTGAGCACGTGGTCCGCCGCCGGTTCGGGGTCAGAGCTGCCGCAGGACGGCCACCTTGTCGTACGCGACGACGACGATGTCCGGCTTCGCGTCGCCGGTGACGTCGCCGACGGCCAGGGCGTCCTCCTGCGGTCCCACCGTGACGACCGTGTTCGTCGTGTACCCGCCGAGCGTCCCGTCCGCCTGCTGCGGATGCACGCTCACCGCCAGCCAGTTGTGGTGGGCGACGACCACGTCGTGGCGGCCGTCGCCGGTGAGGTCGCCGATGGCCAGGCCCGCGGCGCTGTCGTAGGCCGGGTACCGGGCCGGCGTGGTGGCGAGTCCACCGGCCCGCTGGGCGAAGACCTGCACGGAGGAGTTCGGCATGTTGCCGGTCTCGCTGACCACCAGGTCGGCCCGACCGTCGCCGGTCACGTCACCGACCGCCGCGCCGAAGCTGACCCAGCGGTGGCCGCCGCTGTCCGGCGCCGTCAGGTAGGTGGTGGCCGGTCCGAACGAACCGTCCGCCTGCCGCAGTCGCACCCAGGTGCCGTGGCCGTAGAACTGCGCGAGATCCAGCCGGGCGTCGCCGTTGAGGTCGGCGGCGAACACCTGGTTGCCCGGTGCCCCGAGGGTCACCGGCCCCCGGACCGTCGTGTAGGTCGGGAACGTGCGCGTCGCGGTCTGCGGGTGGATCCGCACCTCGCCCTGCCGCGCGCTGACGACCAGGTCCGCCCGCCCGTCCCCGGTCAGGTCCGCGACCGCGACGTCCTCGGCGGAGCCGGGGACCAGTACGGGGGCGGCGAGCCGCCCGTTGCGCTGGAACAGCACGTCGACGCCGGCGGACGACGACAGCGCGACGTCGGTACGCCCGTCTCCGTCGATGTCCGCGACCGCGAGTCGGACGTCGCTGTTGTAGCCACCGTGCGCGGTGATCCTCGTCGGTGCGCCGTACGTGCGGTCGGCCCGCTGGGCGAAGACCAGTACCGAGCTGGTCTGGGTGTTGTCGGCGGCGTCGAGGCCGACCACGATGTCGCGCCGCCCGTCGCCCGTGACGTCGGCGACCGCGACGGCGTTGGTGCCGACGGATCCGGTGGCGAGGTATTCCGCCAGAGCGAAGGCCGGTCCGGTCGCCGCCTGGGCCGGCGCCGCCGCCGTCACCCCGGCCGCCACCACGATCGCCGCCAGCCCGGCACTGACACGTCTGTCCATTGAGTCCCCCGTTGTCGTTGATCGATGACTGACGCCGCCAGTGCCCGGATCACCTGCTCCGCAAACGCCCGGCCGTGAACCCTCCGCCGGCGACCACCGTAAACATCGACATCCTTGCATGTATCGATTAGCTCGTGTATGAAGGCCGAAAGCACGACGACGTGCTTGTTCCCGGGGAGGAGCGACTATGAAGCACGCCCTGCGTCGCCTGCGGATGGCGGCCGTCACACTCGGCGCCTGCACACTCGGGCTGAGCCTGGTGTCGGTACCCGCCGCCCAGGCCCACTCGGTCCAACCGCTCGCACCACAGTCCGAGCGCGCACCCGAATCCGATCAGTTCTCGGTGGAGGGCGTCACCACGGTCGGCGAACTCCGCACCGTGGACGGCGCGCTGTCCCACGCCCGCGACGGCCGCAGCCAGATCATCCGGCATCCGGGCGCATCGTACGTCAAGGTCCACTTCAGCTCGCTGCGACTCGCCCACGGCGAGTACGTCACCGTGTCGAGCCCGGACGGCCGGGAGACCTACCGGTACGACCGCTACCTCAACCGGGCCACCGGCTCGGACTACACCACCGACGGGCAGCCGGGCTTCTGGGCGATGTCGGTGGAGGGCGACACCGCGGTGGTGACGCTGCACAGCAACCGGACGCGCGGCGCCGCGGCGACCATCGACCGCTTCTGGCGCGGCTACGACCGCACGGAGCTCGCCGAGCACAACTTCTCCACGCTGTCGGTCTGCAGCACCGACGCCCGCCGCGACGCGGTCTGCTACCAGAGCAGCCACCCGACCGAGTACGCGCGGGGCAACGCGGTGGCCCGGCTGCTGATCAGCGGCGGCGGGATGTGCACCACCTGGCGGGTCGGCAACACCAACCGGATGCTGACCAACAAGCACTGCTTCTCCACCCAGGCCGCGGTGAGCGGCAGCGAGATGCAGTTCAACTACCAGTGCGCCACCTGCGGCGGCAACAACCCGGGTGCCGGCACCAAGGTCAGCGGCGCCACCCTCTACCGGGTGAGCAGCGGTGGTTCCAGCCAGTTGGACTACACCCTGTACTCGGTGAACAACTTCGCCAGCATCCAGGGCTTCGGCACGCTGTACCTGGCCACGACCGCCACCACCACCGGCACGCAGATGTACATCCCCGGCCACGGCGACGGCCGGCCCAAGCGCCTGTCGATCTACGAGGACACCCAGGGTGGAGCCCGGTGCACCGTACGGAACGCCAACTACAACACCTGGAACATCAGCTACAGCTGTGACACCTCCGGCGGCAACTCCGGCTCGCCGGTGCTCAACTCGAGCCACCGGGTGATCGCCCTGCACCACCTGGGCGGCTGCCCGTCCAACCAGGGCGCGAAGGCGCACCTGATCTACAACGAGATCGCCAGCCTGATCGACAACGGCTGACCATCAGGACGCTCGCTGACCACCGAAACGCTCGCTGACTACTGAGACGTTCTCCGACGCGAACCGCGGCCGATCACCGGGTGATCGGC
>JAEYGD010000457.1 GCA_023402505.1 Actinomycetes bacterium | reverse complement strand
CCCCGGAGCAGGCGATGTTGTACCGCTCGTCGGCGGCGATGCCGGTACGGAACACCGCCTGGTCGTACGAGCGGTCGCACCAGTTGCCGGGCTGGTGGGTGCCGGGGACGTAGTTCCCGACGCCTTCACCGGAGATTTGGCTGTCGCCCATGGTGATCAGCGCGGTGCGGCGCTGCTCGATGGGTCGGATGCCGGGGGAACCGTATAGCGCGGTGGCCTCGGCGGCGCGGATGGCCTCGAGGTTGGTGGGGAGTGGCTGGACGGGCGGACGGTCGGCAGCGGCGGCGGGGCTGGCCGGCATGCCGAGCATCGGGAGGATGAGCGCGGTGGCGATCAGGGCGGTGAGGGCCCGCCGTCTGGTCACCGGTGCACGCCCGGGGTTGCCAAGCATCGACGCACTCCTTTCGGCTCGATCGCGGGACGTCGATCGAGTTACCGGAAGGTAGCGCGGCTCATGGAAGGATGTGAATACGTTTCGGAATGGTTGCGCGCGGAATGCGGAACCGGACGATCCGGACGGAAGTCGCGCCCGAACCGGCGTCGCCCCGCGCGGCGGCCGATGAATGACCAGACGCGTCCTGCCCGCACGGTCACCAGGCTGGGCATCCGAAACGGCCGACCGGGGTACGCTATGGCGTCGTATTGTCCGTTCTCCAGGAGAATTCCGTGAAGCTCTCGATCCTCATGCCGGTCTACAACGAGGAAGAACGCATCGCGGACGCCCTGAAGCAGGCTCTCGCGGTCGACTACCCGTGCGAGATCGAACTCGTCGTGGTCGACGACGGCAGCCGCGACGGCACCGGGGAGGTCCTCGGCCGCGCCGACGACGCCCGCGTACGCGTCATCACCCACCCGCGCAACGCGGGCAAGGGCGCGGCCATCCGGACCGCGGTCGACAACGCCGAGGGCGAGTACATGGTCGTCCTCGACGCCGACCTCGAATACGACCCCCAGGACATCCCCAAGCTGCTCGCGCCGGTTCTCGACGGGCGCGCCACGGTCGTCTACGGCAACCGGACGTTCGGCAGCCACAGCGCGTACAGCTTCTGGTACGTGATGGGCAACAAAGGTGTCACGATGGCGGCGAACGTGCTGTTCAACTCCTACATCGGCGACCTGGAGACCTGCTTCAAGCTGATGCCGGTCGAGCTGTACCGCTCCCTGGAGATCCGCTCGCGGGGCTTCGGCATGGAGGCCGAGGTGACCGGCAAGCTGCTGCGCCGCCGGATCCGCCCGTACGAGGTCCCGATCAGCTACCGCGCCCGCGGTCGCGAGGAGGGCAAGAAGATCACCTGGAAGGACGGCGTCGAGGCGATCTGGATCCTCGGCCGCGAGCGGGCCCGCCGCCGCTCCACCCGCTGAGCCCGCCCCCGCCCCCGCCCGCTGAGCCCGCCTCCCCGCCCGCTGAGCCCGCCCTCCGCCCCCCTCGCGACCGGTCAGACCAGCGCCGGTGACAGGAAGTCCGCCACCGACCGCCGCAGGCCCGCCGCGTCCAGACCGTGCCATCGGGTGTGGTCGTCGGCCGACCCGTACCGCCGCAGTTCCTGCCGCCCGACGCCGAGGGCCAGCAGCCGGTGCGGCCGGTCCGCCAACGCCGCCGTGACCACCCGGGTGGACGTTCCGGCCAGGTAGGGCTCGACCAGGATCACGTCCGAGCCGGCGAGCGCCCGTAGCCCGGCGACGTCGAACGGCCGCGGCCGGTTCGTGTACGCCACCGTGACCGCAAGCCCGGCCGTCCCGGCCAGGGCCGCGTCCAGGGTCGGCCCGACCGCCACCAGCAGCGGCGCTCCCGGACCGGCGTCCCGTACCACCTGGAGCGCGCCGTCGCCGGCGCGCGGCCGGTCGTTGTGCAGCACCGAGAGCCGCAGGTACGCGGAGGTGTCGGCGGCCACCGCGGCGCGCAGCAGCGCCGCCACCTCACCGGGATGCCCGGGGACGTGCACGGTCCAGTCGTGCAGGGTGTCGACCAGCGCGACGTCGGCCGGTGACAGGTGGGTACGCCCGGCGGACGCCCGGTCGTACGAGGCGCCGACACTCACCAGCACCGCGTGCACGCCCTGGTGGTCGAGGTCGATTTTGAGCTGTTCGTACGCGCGCTCGACGAGGAACGGCGCGTAGCTGTGCACGATCGGGCGCAGTCCGGTCAGCGCCAGGCCGCCGGCCACCCCGACCATCAACTGTTCCCGGATCCCGACGTTTAGTACGCGGTCGGGGTGGCGGGCGGCGGCCGGCTCGAACGCGGCGGCGGAGATGTCGGCCAGCACCAGCGCGGTACGCGGATCCTCGGCCAGCAGTGCGGTGGTGGTGTCCACGAAGGTGTCGCGCACGGTCACTCCCCGGAGTCGACGACCGCGACGACGACGTGCGGCCGGTGGTTGTCGTGCCCGGTCAGGGCTTTGTGGAGGGCTTCGTGGTCGCGTCCGTCGACGGTCGTCGCGGTCCAGCCGTTGACCGTGAACCGGGCGGCCACGCCGCCCGGCCAGCCGTGGGTGGCGGAGGAGTTGTCGACCACGATCGCGGTGAGGTTGGCCAGGCCGGTCGCTCCCGCGTACGCGATCGCCTCGTGGTTGGAGCCCTCGTCCAGTTCGGCGTCGCCGAGCAGCACGTGGACGCGGGAATCGAGCAGGCCCTGGGCGCGCAGCCCGAGCGCGGTCCCGACGCCGAGACCGAGGCCGTGGCCGAGCGACCCGGAGCCGATCTCCACGCCGGGCACCAGCAGCCGGTCGGGATGGTCGCCGAGCCGGCTCGCCGGGCCGCCCTGGTCGTCGAGCCAGGCGAGGGGGATGAATCCCTTCGCGGCGAGCACCGCGTAGTAGCCGGCGACCGCGTGTCCCTTGGAGAGCAGGAAGCGGTCCCGGTCCGGGGCGTCGACCGTCGCGGGTCCGACCCGCAGGACCCGGTCGTAGAGCACCCAGAGCACGTCGACGGTGGAGTAGACGTTGGCGCCGAACTCCCGGCCGGCCCGGATCCGGTGCAGCAGTGGCGCGACCGGGTGCCGGCCGTCGAGTGGCGCGGCGGCCTCGGCGAGTGTCGTGGTGGTGGCGAGTGGGCTCATGCGGATAGCCTGCAAGTTGAACCTCACTTCAACTCAAGGTGACGTGATGCAGGAGTCACTGACCATCGGCCAGCTCTCCGAGCGAAGCGGCGTGGCGCCCTCCGCGCTGCGGTACTACGAGCGGCTCGGGCTCATCCGCGCCGAGCGCACCGGCGGCAACCAGCGCCGGTACGCCCGCACCGAGCTGCGCCGCGTGGCGTTCGTCCGGATCTCGCAGCAGGTCGGCATCTCGCTCGAGGAGATCCGCGAGGCGCTCGACTCGCTGCCCGCCTCCCGTACCCCGACCCCCGAGGACTGGGCCCGGCTCTCCCGTGCCTGGCGCGACCAGCTGGACAAGAAGATCAAGCTCCTCACCGGGCTGCGCGACGACCTCGACGGCTGCATCGGCTGCGGGTGCCTGTCGTTGCGGCGCTGCACGCTCTACAACCCGGGCGACGCGCTGGCCGCCGAGGGCGCCGGGCCCCGGCGTCTCTAGCGTGAACTCCGGGCGTCTCTAGCGCGGGGCTGGCGTCTAGGGCGGGGCTGGCGTCTCTAGGGCGGGGCTGGCGTCTCTGGGGCGGGGCTGGCGTCTCTAGGGCGGGTCCGGGCGGATCGCCGGATGCTCAGGGCGACGGGAGCAGCAGCACCTTCCCGACATGCCCGTTCGACTCGACCAGGCGGTGTGCCTCGGCGGCGTCGGCCATCGGCAGCCGCCGGTCCACGACCGGACGGATCCAGCCCGCCGCGACCAGCGGCCACACCTGCTCGCGTACGCCCTCGACGATCTCCGCCTTCTCCGCCGCCGGCCGTGAACGCAGCGCGGTGGCCGCCACCGTCCCCCGCTTGGCCAGCAGCGCGCCCAGGTCGATCTCTCCCTTCCGCCCACCCTGCAGACCGATCACCACGAGCCGGCCGCCGGTGGCCAGCGCGGCCACGTTACGCCCCAGGTAGGAGGCACCCATGATGTCGAGGATCACGTCGGCGCCCCGACCACCGGTGACCCGCCGGACCTCCTCGACGAAGTCCTGCTCCTGGTAGTCGATCGTGTGCGCCGCCCCCAGCTCCCGCAGGCGGTCGTGCTTCGCCGACCGGGCGGTCACCACGACGCTCGCCCCGAGCGCGGACGCGAGCTGGATCGCGAACGTGCCGATCCCGCTGCCGCCGCCGTGCAGCAGCAGCGTCTCCCCACGCGCCAGCCCGGCCAGCCGCACCACGTTCGACCAGACCGTGCAGGCCACCTCGGGCAGAGCCGCCGCGTCGACCAGGTCCACACCCTCCGGCACCGGCAGCACCTGGCCGGCCGGCACGGCGACGCGCTCCGCGTACCCGCCGCCGGTCAGCAGCGCGCACACCTCCTGGCCCACGGTCCACCCGCTCACGTCGGAGCCGGTCGCGCTGACCACCCCGGAGACCTCCAGACCGGGGTACGCGGGCGCGCCCGGCGGCGGCGGGTAGTGTCCCTGCCGTTGCAGCAGGTCAGCGCGGTTGACCCCGGCGGCCCGCACGTCGACCACCACCTCACCGGGACCCGGCTCGGGATCCGGCACCTCGCTCCAGAGCAGTGCGTCGGGTCCACCGGGCTCCGGGATCGTGATCGCGCGCATGGCCCCTGTCTACCCCACCCGCCCGTCGGTCCACGCCCGGGCCAGGATCTCTGCCACCGTCTGGGCCGGCGTCTGGGTGGAGGTGTCCAGCCAGCGCCAGGCGCCCGGCCAACGCCTGAGCCACAGTGGACTTGCCGGCGGCCATGATCCCGGTGATCAGCACGACGGAAGGGCTGTCCCACACACCGCCGATCATCCCAAGCGGGGTGCGGTGCCCGCTCGCCCGACGGGCGGTCGTGGCAGACTAGGCACGGTCGCGTACCCCTTCCGGGGCGCGGCCCGGGAGGGTTCGCCTAGTGGCCGATGGCGCTGGTCTTGAAAACCGGTAAGGGAGCAATCTCTTCGTGGGTTCGAATCCCACACCCTCCGCTCCCGGGTGACAGCTAAAACGCCCCTGGCCAGCGCGAACGCCGGTCAGGGCGCGCCGAGGAGCGGTAGTCCGTCACCTGCCGTCCCCCAACGCTCCGGCCCAGTGGATCCGGCTTTCAGCGCCGGTTCGATCGGCGCACGATTGACCAGACGAGGCCGGCGAGGAGCGCCACCGACGTCACGAGACAGAGGAGCGTGGCGATGTGCCACGGCTTGATCGCACCCATGCTGCGGCACTGTATCGGTGACGGCCCACGGCCACTGCCCGGTGCGGGCTGAGCGCCCACACCCTCCGCTCCGCCAGCGGCAACTCCGCCGCCCCCCACATCGACCCGGCAGCGGCTAGCCTGTCGTCCGGTCTCGATCCTCGGAGGGTCCGCGATGCTCGATGACATGTCCGTCCTGCGCCCGGCGGTCGAGGCGTACCGGGCGGCGGCGACGGCCGCCGGTGTCCCGTGGCCCGACGCCGGGGAGCGGAACGACCGGCCGTCGCGCGACGTGCTCTGCCGGGTCTTCGACGTCGACCGCATCCCGGATCAGCCGGTCTGGCTCGTCTCGGAGGCACTGCCGTACGAGCGGGTCCTGCCGGCCGGCGCGCACGTGCTGTCGTGGGCCGATCCGGACGGGCTACTCGATTACCTGTCCTTCGCGGTCGGGGTCCCCTTCGACTGGCGACACCAGATTCCGCTGTTCTCCGCCGACCACCTCGTCTTCACGTTCGTGCTGTCCGGTGACCGGGAGGGGGAGATCTGGCGATACCAGGTCGGCGCCGACGACTGGAACCCGGTTCGCGCCGCCCCCAGCCTGGTCGCGCTGTTCACCGAGTGGACCAGAGGGTTCGCGGCGAACGTGTACGACCGCTCGCCGTACGACTCGTGGTTGCACATCGGCTACGCCGGGGGTGACCCGTTCGACCTGCTCGTGAAGCGCGGTCTCGACCCGTTCGCCTTCCCGGTGGACATCTCGGCGTACTCGCAGGAGGGGCCACTCCGCGCCCGACAACGGGACTGCGGTGTCGATGTCGACCGCGCCGACCTGTTCGAGGCCCACGAGGAACTGCTCGACGCCGTCGACGCGGCTCGCGCTGCCCTCCGCCCCTGAGCGAGCGGCGTTCCGCCAGGGGTGCCGGTCCGGCACCCGGCCTCCCCGGTCGGCCGTCTCGTCGGCGGCACGGTAGCGGGCGCGGGCAACCGTCCGACGTTCCGGTTCGGGGTGCCGGGTCGGCAGGGTAAGAAGGTGCGCAGGAGAAATCGCGCTCACCGGAAGGATCCGTCCCGATGACCCTGGAACGACCGATCGCCCCGGACCCGTACGAGCTGCTGCCGACGGTTCCGTCGTTCACGCTGACCAGCGACGACGTGCAGAACGGCGAGCCCATGGACGTGGCCCACGTCCACCCGGGGGTCGGTGGCGACAACGTCTCCCCGCACCTGGCCTGGTCGGACTTCCCGGCCGAGACCAAGGGCTTCGTGGTGACCTGCTTCGACCCGGACGCCCCCACCGGCAGCGGCTTCTGGCACTGGGTGCTGGTGAACCTGCCGGCGACCGTGACCGAGCTGCCGCGCGGCGCCAGCGGTGACGACCTCGCCGGCGCGTTCACGATCCGCAACGACTACGGCGAGCAGGGCTACGGCGGTGCCGCCCCGCCCGCCGGGGACCGCCCGCACCGGTACGTCTTCGCGGTGCACGCCCTGGACGTCGAGCGCCTCGACGTCACGCCCGACTCCACCCCGGCGCAGGTCGGCTTCAACCTGGCCTTCCACACCCTGGCCCGCGCCGTGATCCGCCCGACCCACCAGGTGAAGGAGTAACCGGTCTCACCCGGCCCCCGCGATCTCGCACTGACCGCCCCGGCATTCGAAGCCGCACCACGCGGGCCGGACGTACGAGATCGCGGGGGAAGGGGTCAGGAAGGGGTACGGGCCACCGCGAAGACGGACTGGCCGAACGGGGGGCGGACGCGTTGCTCCGCCGCCTTCGTGACCGGCAGGACCAGGGTGTCGTACACCTTGACCATCGGGCCCTCCTTCGGCATCAGCCGGAAGACCTTGGTCGCCATGAAGTAGCCGATCAGGCCCAGCGCGTTCGCGTAGTGGATCTTCTCTACGGTCAGCCCCGCCTCGGTCATCGCGGTGGCCAGGGTCCGCTTCGTGTACCGCCGGACGTGGCCGGTGGCGATGTCGGCGGGGCTCATCGCGAACTCGAAGGCCGGCACGATGATGACGACCGCACCGCCGGGTCGGACCAGGTCGCGCATGCTGCGCAGGGCACCCACGTGGTCCTCGATGTGCTCCAGCACGTTGTACGACACGGCGGCGCTGTAGTCGCCGCGCTCCGAGTGCGGCAGCAGCATCTGGCGGACCTCGACGGCCGGCTCGGCGGCGAGCCGCTCCTTCAGGGCGACCAGCCGGTCCGGGTCCGCCTCGGTGGCGGTGAAGCGGGGCACCCGCTCGGCCCACTCCAGCGCGTAGTCGCCGAGACCGCTGCCGATCTCGATGGGGTTGTCACCGAGGTACGGCAGGGCCAGCTCGACGAACCAGCGACGGTGGTTCACCGCGGTCGCGAGGCCCTCCAGCACCTCGGACTGCACGCGCTGATTTCCGGTGATCTCTGCCATGCGTCGATTCCTCACGGTGTGACTCGACCCGCGCCTGGACCGACAGAGTGAATCATCCGCGCAGAAGGTTGAACAAATCGGGGCACCGGGGTGGCCGAAATGTGATCGGGGGGTGGCGCGGGACCAGGGTCGGCGAACCCGGCACATGCTACCCAGTCCGCTGAAACCTGTCACGGTGCCGCCATAGCGTGACTACTCTCAGAATTGTTATGACTACTCCCGAATCGGGCTCACCCCTCGGCGCCCCCGGGGGTGGGACGGCGGCGAAAGGGCCCGACCAGGGGTGGTGGCCGCCGCGCGGGTGGGTGGCGGACCTGCTCGCCGTGCTGAGCTTCGTCGCCCTGGCGCTCTGGGTGACCGTCCGGCTCTGGCTCGATCCGCGGCAGGGCCTGCGGGACAACCGCACCGACCAGTCGCAGTTCGAGTGGATGATGGCGCACGGTGCGCGGGTCGTGACCGATTTCGTTTATCCGTTCACGTCGGATCGGATGAACGTGCCGGACGCCGTCAATCTGATGGCAAATACGTCCGTATTATCCGTCTCTATACCAATGACCCCGGTCACTCTCCTGGCCGGCCCCCGGGCCTCGTTTCTGCTCTTTCTCACCCTCGGCATGGCCGCCACCGCGACCTCCTGGTACTTCCTGCTGTCCCGGGTGCTCGTCCGGTCCCGGGGACCCGCCTGGCTCGGGGCGGCGTTCTGCGCGTACGCGCCGGCGATGATCTCGCACGCCAACGCCCATCCCAACATCGTCTCCCAGTTCGTGGTGCCCCTGATCATCTGGCGCACCCTGCGCCTCGGTGACGCCGGTCGCTGGCTGCGCAACGGGCTGCTGCTCGCCCTGGTGATCGTCTGGCAGGCCTTCCTCAACCTGGAGATCCTGCTGATGACCGCGATCGGTCTCGGCGTGGTCGTCGCCGCGCTCGCCCTCGGCCGGCCCGAACTGCGCCGGCGGGCACGCCCCTTCCTGGCCGGGCTGGGCGTCGCCGCCGTGGTCGCGTTCGCCGTGCTGGCGTACCCGCTCTACGTGCAGTTCTTCGGCCCCGGCGCGTACCGGGGCCTGTCCCCCCTCATCCGCGGCTACTCCACCGACCTGGCCTCCTTCGTGGCGTACTCCCGGGAGTCGCTGGCCGGCGACGAGCGCAGCGCGAAGGGCCTGGCCAAGAACCCCACCGAGGAGAACGCGTTCTTCGGCTGGCCGCTGCTGCTGCTCGTCGGCGCTCTCGTCTGGTGGCTGCGGCGCGACGTCGTCGTCCGCGGCCTGGCGGTCCTCGCGGTGCTCTTCGGGGTGCTGTCCCTCGGCCGGGAGATCCAGTTCAACGGCCGGGGTACGGGCATCCCGGCGCCCTGGGCGGCGCTGGAGAACCTCCCGGTCCTGCACTCGGTGGTGCCGACCCGCTGGGCGTTGGCGATCACCCCGGTCGTCGGGCTGCTGCTGGCGTACGGGGCGGACCGGGCCCGGACCCTCGCCACCCGGCATCCGTCCGCCCGCCGGCAGATCCGGTTCGCCACCGGCACCGTGCTGGCGATGGCCCTGGTGCCGCTGCTGCCGACGCCACTGCCGGCGGTACGGCTCGACCCGACCCCCGCGTTCGTCACCTCCGGCGGGTGGCGGCCGTACGTCGCGGGCGGGCGCAGCATCGTGACCCTGCCGCTGCCGGACACCCGCTACGCGGACCCGCTGCGCTGGTCGGCGGAGACCGGGCTGGAGATGCCGATCGCCCGCGGCTACTTCCTGGGCCCGGACACCCGGCCCGGCCGGCACCGGGTGGCCCTGTTCACGGCGCCGCCCCGCCCGACGAGCAACTTCTTCGAGGAGATCCGGCGCACCGGCGCGGTGCCGCCGATCACCCCGCAGGCGCGGGTGGCGGCCGTCGACGACCTGCGGTACTGGCGGGCCGGCGCGGTCGTGCTGGGCCAGCACGAGCACGCCGACGCGCTCCGCCGGGGGATGACCGAACTGACCGGCGTGCGGCCGACGCACACCGGGGGCGTCTGGCTCTGGGACGTGCGGGAACTCACCGGCTGACGGGCGCGGCTCGGCGCCGGGCGGTCAGGCCGGTCGGACGCAGCAGCCCTGGCAGATCTTGGGCTTGGGGAGGGTGAAGGCGAGGCAGCAGGTGCGGCGCTGGACGGTCGGCTCGCCGGCCGGGCCGGGCACCAGCTCCACCAGGTCAGCCAGGTCGAGCGCGCCGAGCAGCGTGTCGATCGCGGCGACCGAGGAGCCCGGCAGGCCGTCGGTGGCCCGCAGGATGCCGTGGGCGATGCCGGAGGCCACCGAGCCGAGCAGCGTGCGGGTGCCGATCCGCACCTCCGCCTGGATCGCCGAGATCATCGGGGCGAGGTGGGCGTCGAGCAGCGAGCCCCGCAGGGCGGCGAGCAGCTCCGCCTCGTCGGCCACCACCCGCACCTCGGGCAGGCCGGCGAGCGCCAGCGGGTCCCCCGGGAGCACCGCGACCGTGATCGACCGGCGCAGGCCCAGGGTGAGCAGCGGCCGGTGGTCCTCGAAGTGGATCAGCACGTCGGTGGGGTCCAGCAGGGGGACGCGCCGGGCCGACGCCCAGCCCAGCACCGCGGGCAGGGCGGCCCAGTAGCTGTACGCCTTCCAGGCCAGCGCCGCGCAGGCGTGCGGCGTGCCACCCCACCGGGTGCCGGCCGCGCTCAGGAACTCGGGGAGCCGGGTGCCGTCCAGCAGGCCGGTGGCCGGCGACCAGCCGAACTCGTCGGTCACCAGCAGCCCGGGGGCCAGCCCGGGGACGTCGTCGGTGCCGAACATCTGACGGAGGGCGGCGGTGACCGGGGCCAGCGCGCTGGCGGCTTCGCGCCCCGGCATGACCGCTGTCACTGGCTCGTCCCCCGTCCGAAGCGCTGCCCGTCTGAGCTAAGGCTAGCCTAACCAGCGCGATCGGTCTAAGGAAAGCCACCTGATTTCGGGCCTCGTGCCGCCGGCCTCGGCGTACTACCCGCCGCCCGGGCGGGGAAACGATCGCCGGAGTATCGACGCAGATCGTTGCCGAGTCAAGGGTCCTGTCGACAAGGTGGCAGTTCTGTACACGACTGGCGACGGAAAGTGAAACTGAATACTCCCGGCCACGAGGAAGCTGATGACGACCTCACCGCTCGATCGGGCTGCCGACTCCTTCGCCGCTGAACTCGCCCGCCACCGGACCGGGCGAGGACTGTCCAAGAAACAGCTGGCGACCCTGATGGGGTTCGACCCCTCGTACGTCAGCCACGTCGAGGGACGCCGCCACCGACCGACCGAGGACTTCGCCCGGCGCGCGGAGGCCGTCCTGGAGGCCAGCGGAGCGATCTGGCAGCGTTTCCGGGAGTACGACGAGCTGCGGCACGCCCGAGGTGACCGGGGCCACCACCGCGAACCGCCCGCCCCCGGGCAGTGGCTCCCACCCGGCACCGGCCTCATCGTGGAACGTGAGCAGGCCATCCTCACCTACCTCGACGACGCGTACCGGTGCGTCATCCGCCGCGAGCTCTACAACGCGGGCACCGAACCGGTCACCCGGTACCTCGTGCGCGTGGCCGTCGACCGCTACCCCAGTGACCCCGGCCGATCCAACCGCCACCACCGGGAACACCCGCTGACCTTCGCCGAACTGCAGCTCCGCGCGCACCGCCTGGACGGGGACGAGCAGGAGGCCATGCACTGGCGGGCCAAACACGACCGGGACGCGTTCAAGGAGATCTGGCTGCTGTTCGAGAACGCCGGCCGCCGGTTCCCCCTCTACCCCGGCGACCGCGCCACCATCGAGTACGCGTACCACGTCGGGGCCGACAAGTGGGGACCCTGGTTCCAGCGGGCGGTCCGGGTGCCCACCCGGCACCTCGCCGTACGCCTCGACCTGCCCGCGGCCGTCGACCCGCAGGTGTGGGGCGCGGAGACCTCACTCTCGGCGGAGGAGGGCCCGCTGCGCACCCCGGTGGCCCGCCGCGACGAGGGCGACCGGGTGATCTTCGACTGGGCGACCGACGAGCCGCCGCTGAACGCCCGCTACCGCATGCAGTGGCGGTTCCGGGCCCGACCCGACGTCGAGCCGGACGAACCGGGCCGCGTCCGGCCCAGCGACCGGATGCGCGGCCTCGGCATCCTCCAGCGCGGCGCCGAGCTGCTGCGGCAACCCGCCCAACCGTTCGACCTGCCCCACGAGCAGCCGGTGGCCCGGGACGTCGTCGACCGGCTCGCCGCGGTACTGCTCCGCCTCGACGAGCTGCACCCGTTCAGCAAGGGCGTCGGGGTCGCCGCCCCGCAACTCGGCATCGGCCGGGCCGCCGCGCTCGTCCGGCCCCCGGACCGGGCCGCCGAGCCGGTCGTCCTGCTCAACCCGAGGGTCGTCGACGCGTCGCCCGACGCCGACGAACAGTACGAGGGATGCCTCTCCTTCTTCGACCACCGTGGCCTGGTGCCCCGACCGCTGCGCATCGACGTCGAACACGCCCACGTTGACGGCGGCCGGGTCATCACCTCGTTCGAGTACGGCATGGCACGGCTCGTCGCCCACGAGATCGACCACCTGGAAGGGCGCCTCTACGTCGACCGGATGACGCCGGGCGTGCCCCTGGTGCCGGTCGAGGAGTACGGCTACTCCGGTCAGCCCTGGCGCTACTGACGTCGGTGGCACGACCACGTCCGCCCGGGTGGGAAGGACGGCCGGGCGGACGTGGTCGTGCGGGGCGGGTGCGAACCGCCCTTTCGGGGGACCGGGGCGCGTGCCCGAGCGGGCGGAGGCACGCGCCCCGGTCCTGGGGGGAGAAACGCTTCTCAGAGCCCGCCGAAGGTGTCGTACCGGGTGCGCTCCGGCGGCACGTCGTCCCCGGCGAGGACGCTCAGCGTCGCCCGGACCATCGGCGCCGACCCGGAGACGTAGCAGTCGTGGGTCGTCCACGGGCCGTACCGGCCGATCACCTCGGCGATGTCGCCGACCTCGCCGTCGAAGTCCGCGTCCTCGCTGCACGCCGGCGTCACCGACAGCCACGGATGCCGGGCGACCAGCTCGCGGAGCCCGGGGAGGCCGTACAGGTCGTCGCGCGTGCGCGCCCCGTAGAAGACATGCACCCAGCGGGTCCGGTTGTAGGTCGCCAGCTCCTCGACGAGAGCCTTGACCGGGGCCAACCCCACCCCGCCCGCCACGCAGAGGATGTCCCGCTCCGACGCGCGATCCAGGGTCATCGACCCCATCGGCGCCGCCACCCGCAGCAGGTCACCCGGCTTCACCCGGCGCACCAGCGCGCCGGACACCCACCCCGCGCCCTGCGGCGTCCGGACGTGGAACTCCAGCACGCCGTCGTCGTTCGGCGCGTTCGCCACCGAGTACGTGCGCCACACCCGCGGATGGTGGCGGGGCACCTCGACGCTCACGTACTGGCCCGCCTTCCACCGCAGCGGGTGCTGCAGGGCCCGGACGGTCAGCACGGCCGTGTCCGGCCCGTACCGCTCGTGGGTCAGCACCTCGGCGTGCCAGAACGGCGGGTTCTCGTCCGCCGCGGCCCCGGCGAGCATCTTCTCCGAGATCGCCGCGTACGCGTCCCGCCAGGCCTGGTCGTACTCCAGGTTCCAGCCGTCGCCGGCGGTGCTGCGCAGCGCGTCCAGCAGCGCGACGCCCATGGTCTCGTAGTTCTTCGCCTCGACGTGGTACTTCCGGTGGTCCCGGCCGAGCGAGCGGAGGAACCCGTCGAAGCCCTCCGGGTCGTCGACCGTGTGGATGGCGGTGATGATCGCCTCCAGCAGGCGGTCGCCCTGGCCGGTCATCTGCACCGGGAAGAGCGAGCGCAGCTCGGGGTCCAGCAGGAAGAGCCGGGCGTAGAAGTGACCGCTCAGCCGGTCCCGGTGCTCCTCGACCAGGGTCCAGCTCTCCTTCAGCAGCCGCGCGACGTCGTCCACGGGAGCGTGCTCCTTCTCCGTACGGGGATCGGGCCCCCATAGAATGTCCACGGAGCGTGTCGACCGGTCGCACAGAATGTGCGATCGGCTCGTGAGGTCTACTCGGTGCCACGCTCCGTCGCCCGGTCAGGCACAGTGGTGCGGTGACCCTCGAGCTGGACCGCCCGGTGGCCCGCCGGACCCTGGGCACCGAGACGCTGCTGGTGCTCGGCCTGTCTCTCGGCCAGTCGGCCGTCTACGCTCTCGTGTCGATCGTCGCCAAGCTCACCGCCGACGGTCCGCTGTCCGCCCAGACCGCCGCGCTGAACACCTCCCGGTCGGCGCGGCCGTACCTCGACCTCACGTACCAGCTGCTCGGCATCGTGTTCGCGCTGCTGCCGGTGCTGCTCGCCGTACACCTGCTGGCGCGGAACCCCGGTGACCCGGCCCGGACCCTCGGCCTCGACGCGCGGCGGCCCGGCCAGGACCTCGCCCGCGGGGCTGGTCTGGCCGCGCTGATCGGGCTGCCCGGCCTCGCCCTGTTCTGGGTGGCGGCGCAGCTCGGCCTCAACGCCACGCTCGTACCGGCCGCCCTGCCCGACCTGTGGTGGACGGTCCCGGTGCTGATCCTCGCCGCCGTGCAGAACGCCGTGCTGGAGGAGGTGATCGTGGTCGGTTACCTGGTCACCCGGCTGCGCCAGCTCCAGTGGCGGCTCGGCGCCGTCATCGCGACGAGCGCGCTGCTGCGCGGCTCGTACCACCTCTACCAGGGCTTCGGCGCGTTCGTCGGCAACGTGGTCATGGGCGTGGTGTTCAGCCTGTTCTACCTGCGGACCCGGCGGGTGATGCCGCTGGTGGTGGCGCACACGCTGCTCGACATCGTGGCCTTCGTCGGCTACAGCCTGCTGCCGAGGGAATGGTTCGACTGGCTCTGACGAGCTGACCGGCGCGGTCTTCAGCCGAGCCGGGCGGCGCGTGACGGTCGGTAGGCCGCTGTCGCGCGAGCCGCCAGCCGTTCGGTCGCCGCGGCGTCGCCGGCCGCCGCCGCCAGTGCCGCCGCGCCGGGCAGTAGCCGGGACGCCAGCCGCAGCGCGAACCAGCCGCCCGCC
>JAEYGD010000429.1 GCA_023402505.1 Actinomycetes bacterium | reverse complement strand
GGCGGGCGGTGGGTCGTCGGGGCCCGGCGGGGCGCCGGCAGGGGCGCCGGCGGTCCCCGGAGAGGCACCGCCGCCGGTCCCCGGCCAGGCGCCGCCGACCCGGTGCGCGATCTCGGTGTTGCCGGTGCCGGACGCCGTGAAGACTGCGCTGGTCACCGGCGCCGATCCGACCGGCCGGATCCTGCTCGGTCGGTCGTACCCCGCGAAGGGCGCGTACCAGGTGCTGGTCTGGGTGGACGGTGAGCCGACGAAGGTCGGGATGCCGGGTGGCGACCAGTTGTTGCGGGACGTCACGACGGACGGGCTCGCGGTCGGGTCGAGCTACCAGCGGCTGGGCGCCGGTGAGCCAGGGCCGGTCCCGTACGCGTACTCGGCGGGGAGGCTGACCCGGCTGTCCGGCGTGACCTCCGGCTCGGCCAACGCCGTCAACGAGGCCGGGAAGATCGTCGGGGTGGACGAGCGGTCCCGCCGGCCGGTGTTCTGGGCGTCAGCGGCGGACGAGGCGAAGCCGTTGCCGCTGCCTCCCGGCACGACGAGCGGCGAGGCACACGACGTGGACGAGGACGGGACGGTGGTGGGTGCCGTCAGCACCGACGACCGTCCGGACGGCCGGCCGTACGTGTGGTTTCCGGACGGGACCCACCGGGAGCTGCCGGTGCCGGAGGCGGAGCGGGCGACCGCGGGACGGGCCTTCACGATCCGCAACGGGTGGGTGACCGGTCTGCTCGGGAAGGACGGGGAGAGAACCGCCTCGGTGCGCTGGAACGTCCACACCGGTGAGGTGCGGCTCTTCCCCGAGTTCACCACCCGGGCGGGTGCCGCGAACGCGCACGGTTGGCAGATCGGAACGGACCGGCAGGGCCGGGGCATGTTCCTCTCCGACGCGGGTGCGGTGACGCTGCCGGACCTGGCGACGCACGAGCCGGGCGGGTTGCGGAACAGCCCGACGACGGTCAGCGACGACGGTCGCACGATCGGCGGTCAGGCGAACGACGCGTCGGACGTCATCCGGCCGGTGGTCTGGCGCTGCCGCTGAGCGGAGCGGCGTGCCGTCAATGGCGTGGACTGCCGTCAACTGGTGGTTGACGCATGACGGAACCAGTCCAGATGACCAACGCCGTACGCCTCGACGACCTGATCGGGGCCATCAAGAAGGTCCACACCGACGCCCTCGACCAGCTCTCCAGCGCGGTCGTCGCCGCCGACCACCTCGGGGAACTCGCCGACCACCTGATCGGCCACTTCGTCGACCAGGCGCGCCGCTCCGGCGCCTCCTGGACGGAGATCGGCCGCAGCATGGGGGTCAGCAAGCAGGCCGCCCAGAAGCGGTTCGTGCCGAAGCCGGGCGACGCCCCGATCGACCCGCAGGAAGGCTTCAACCGGTTCACCCCCCGGGCGCGCAACGTGGTGATGGCCTCGCAGAACGAGGCCAGGGCGACCGGGCACACCGAGATCCGTACCGAGCACATCGTGCTGGGCCTGCTGGCCGAGCCGGCGGCGATCGCCGGGCGGGTCCTCGTGGCGCAGGGCGTCCCGCTGGACCGGGTGCGGGAGGCCGCCCTCGCGGCCCTGCCGCCGGCCCCCGGTGGCGAGGTGCCGCCACTGATCCCGTACGACGCGCAGAGCAAGAAGGTGCTGGAGCTGACGTTCCGGGCGGCGCTGCGGCTCGGGCACAACTACATCGGCACCGAGCACATCCTGCTCGCGCTGCTCGAACAGGAGGACGGCAGCGGTGTGCTGTCCGGCCTGGGCGTCGACAAGACGGAGGCCGAGGCCGGCATCTCGGCTGCGCTCACCGCCGTCGTCGCCGAAGCGGGGAGTGAGCCCGGTCAGGACGGCCCGGGAAAGCCGTAGCGGGCGGCGTGCTCCGGGTCGGCCGGGTCGATCTGGCGCAGACCGGCGTCGGCGAGGCGCTTGTTGACCTCGTCGAGCCGCTCGCGCACGAGCCGGGCCTCCTCCTCGGTGACCCGGCCCCGGTGCGGCCGGCCCGCGTGGTCGATGGTGCCGTAGTCGACCCGCTCGGCGGCGCGGCGGGTCTTCGGCGGGCGGACGCGCTCGGCCGTCCGCAGCAGCTGCGCCATCGGCACGTCGGTGGCCATTGCGTCGAACTCGCTCGCGGTCAGCACCACCCGGCGGGGCTCGCCGCCGCCGTGCCGGTCGTGGATCTCGACGACCGCGACGTCGAGGGCGGCGTCGTCGATGCTCTCCACCTCGACCGGGGTGGCGTCCAGCTGCACGGGCCCGGCCACCAGGTCAGGGTGTTCCAGGACGACGACGCGGACGGCCTCGTCGTCGGGCTGCAGCACCGTGCCGCTGAAGTCGGAGACGCGGATCGTCTTCTTGCCCATGCGGGGAGCTTCTCCTGTCGTAGGCCGGTCTGAGGACCAGGAGACGTTACCCGACAGGTGTGCGAAAGCCCGCGCTGGCTCGCCGTCGCGGGTCAGCGGGTGTTGAGGTTGCGGGTGGAGGCGCCGGCCGGCAGGCGGTTCAGCTCACCCCAGGTCAGTGTCGAGGTGCGGTTGCCCCGGTACGGCGGCTGGGCCGGAAACCGTCCTGCGGTGACCCCGGAGTTCGGCCAGAGCAGGTCGGGGTCGTGCTGGTACCGGTCGTTCGGCTGATTCGGCATGACCCTACCGTCCCAAAGAAAGTTGTACGTCTATGGAAATAGATATGACGGTCGATTGATCACGGCGGTTCCCGATGCCGGCGACCGGACCTGGATCATCGATGCCCGTCCTTGTACCCGCCCCGGGGGCGCCGCAACCCCGGTGACCGCGGGCACCGGGAGGAGGTCTTCCCCGCCCGGGCCCGTCCGCGTCGCGGTCGTTCGGCGTACGGTGATCGCCGGGCGACGAGTCGGTGCCGGAGGGGAGGGGTCGATGCGCGACCGGCGGCTCCACCTGCACCTGGCCACCTGGCTCGGCCAGTGGCCGGCCGGCCCCGGGCTGCACGTCGTCGCCTCCCACCGGCGAGCCCGGCCCGCCTGGGACGGCCGGCTCCGCCCGGCCGTCGCCGTGTCCGCCGGAGCGAGCACCGTGCTCTCCGTGGCGCCGGACCGGGTGGCCGAGGTCCGCGACCTGGCCCGGGGCTCCGCGCCGCGCTTGCTCTCCGGCCTCCCGGCCGCCGTCGGCCACCCCGGCTGGGCGGTGCACGACGACGTGTTCCGGTGGAGCCTCAAGCCCGCGCCGCTGCCGGACGTCGGCGAGTGGATCCCGCCCACCACACCGGGTCTGCCGCCCTGGCTGCGGCTGTTCGACCGGCCGGTGCTGGTGGTGCGCGACGACCGTGGGCGGTACCTGGCCGGCGTGGGTGTCAAGGGGCACGACGCGTACGGTCGGGAACTGGCGGTGGGCACGGTCCCGGCCGCCCGGGGACGGGGACTGGCCCGGCGGCTGGTCGCCCAGGCGGCCCGGCGGGTGCTGGACGAGGGTGCGGTGCCGACGTACCTGCACGACCGGCGCAACGCGGCGTCCGCCCGGGTGGCGGGGGCCGCCGGCTTCCCCGACCGGGGCTGGCGGTCGTTCGGGGTCTACCCCAGCTAGCGTCGCCGCACGGGCCCGGGCGGCCGGCAGGGCGCCGCCCCGCGCAACCCCGCCCGCTACCCCCGCCCCCCCCCAA
>JAEYGD010000393.1 GCA_023402505.1 Actinomycetes bacterium | reverse complement strand
GCGGCGACCAGGCCGAGCGCGACGACGCCGGCGGTCGCGGCGAGCAGCCGGTCCGGGTCGAGCACCGGCCGGTAGCGCACCCGCCCGCCGCTGAGGACGAACGCTCCGACCGGCCGACCGTCGCGGGTCACCGGCACCAGCGCCGCCGCCGGCTCACCCGGCAGGTCCAGCACCGGACCGACCGGTACGCCGGCCGCCGGGTGCGGCGCGGCGGCGGTTGCCCGCCGCGGCGCCGTCAGGGCCGGTCCGGTGGGGTTGAGGATCGCGGTCATGGCTGCCACCCCTTCTCTCAGCGGGAGTCGGACCCGGCGCCGGCCGGGTCGACGGCGGCCCGCCCGGCGGCCAGCCGGGCGATCGGCACCCGGTACGGCGAGCAGGAGACGTAGTCCAGGCCGGCGTCGGCGAAGAAGCCGATCGATGCCGGGTCGCCGCCGTGCTCGCCGCACACCCCGACGGTGAGGTCGGGGCGGGCGGCGCGTCCCTCGACCACGGCGAGCCGCAGCAGCCGGCCCACCCCGGCGGCGTCGACCGTCTCGAAGGGGGAGACGGCCAGGATGCCGCGCTGCAGGTACGTCCCGATGAACGACGCCTCCACGTCGTCCCGGGAGAACGCCCAGGTGGTCTGGGTCAGGTCGTTGGTGCCGAAGGAGAAGAAGTGCGCCTCGGCGGCCAGCGGCCCGGCGGTCAGTGCCGCGCGGGGTGTCTCGACCATGGTGCCGACCGGGATCGGCGGCGCACCGGGCACGTCGGCCAGGACCTCGTCGATCTCGGTGCGGACGGCGGTCAGTTCACGGACGTCGCCGACGAGCGGCACCATGATCTCCGGCCGGGGGTCGCCGCCGTCGCGGACCCGGTGCGCCGCCGCCTCGGCGAGGGCGCGGACCTGCATGGCGAACAGGCCGGGGACGACCAGGCCGAGCCGCACCCCGCGCAGCCCGAGCATCGGGTTCGCCTCGTGCATGCGCCGTACGGCCGACAGCAGGACACCGTCGCGTCCCGGGTCCTCGCCCAGCGCCTCGGCGCGGGCCACCCGGGCGGTCAGCTCGTGAAGCGGGGGCAGGAACTCGTGCAGCGGCGGGTCGAGCAGCCGTACGGTCACCGGCAGCCCGTCCATCGCGGCCAGGATCTCGACGAAGTCGGCCCGCTGCACGGGCAGCAACGCGTCCAGGGCGGCGGCGCGGGTGGCCGGGTCGTCGGCGAGGATCAGCCGCTCCACCAGTTCCCGGCGCTCACCGAGGAACATGTGCTCGGTGCGGCACAGCCCGATCCCGGACGCGCCGTACGCGCGGGCCCGCCCGGCGTCGGCCGCGGTGTCGGCGTTGGCGCGTACCCCCAGCCGGCGGACCGCGTCGGCGTGGGCCAGCAGGCGGTCCACGGCCGTGACCAGCCGGTCGGACTCGGGGGCGAGTTCACCGGCGAGGTAGCGGGCGACGGGGGAGGGCGCGACCGGCACCGCGCCCGGGTACACCGCGCCGGTGGTGCCGTCGATGGAGATCACGTCACCGGCGCGCAGGACCCGGCCGCCGACGGCGACCTCGCCGCGCTCGGCGTCGACGCGCAGTTCCTCGGCGCCGCAGACGCAGGTGCGGCCCATTCCGCGGGCGACGACGGCGGCGTGGGAGGTCTTGCCGCCCCGGGCGGTCAGCACGCCCGCCGCGGCGATCATGCCGGGCAGGTCGTCGGGGTTGGTCTCCTGGCGCACCAGGATCACCGGCCGGTCGGCGGCGACGGCCGCCGCGGAGTCGAACACGATCGCCCCGACGGCCGCCCCGGGCGAGGCGGCGACCCCGGTGGTCAGCGGCGCCGGCGTCGCCGTGGTGTCGAACGCCGGGAACATCAGCTGGGCGAGCTGCGCGCCGTCGACGCGGTGCAGCGCCTGGTCGAGCGTGATCAGCCCCTCGTCGACGAGCTGGGTGGCGATGGCGAACGCGGCGCCGGCGGTGCGCTTGCCGACCCGGGTCTGCAACATCCACAGCCGGCCGCGTTCGATGGTGAACTCGACGTCGCACAGGTCCCGGTAGTGCCGCTCCAGGACGCCCATGATCCGCATCAGCTCGGCGAAACTCGCCGGGTCGATGCGTTCCAGCTCGGCCAGCGGCACGGTGTTGCGGATGCCGGCCACCACGTCCTCGCCCTGCGCGTCGGTCAGGTAGTCGCCGTAGACGCCGGGCTCGCCGGTGGCCGGGTCGCGGGTGAACGCCACCCCGGTGCCCGAGTCCGGGCCCAGGTTGCCGAAGACCATCGCCATCACGTTGACCGCCGTGCCCAGGTCGTCCGGGATGTGCTCGCGCCGGCGGTAGAGCACCGCCCGTTCGGCGTTCCACGACTCGAAGACCGCGCGGATGGCGAGGTAGAGCTGCTCGTGCGGGGCCTGCGGGAAGTCGTGCCCGACGTGGGCGGCGTACACCTTCTTGTAGGTGTCGACCAGCGCCCGCAGCGCCGCCGCGTCCGGCCCGTCCGGTCCCGCCGCCGCGCGGACCGCCGCCAGCTCGTGCTCGAACTCCTCGGCCGGTACGCCGTGCACGGTGCGCCCGAACATCTGGATCAACCGCCGGTAGGAGTCCCACGCGAAGCGCTCGTCGCCGGTACGCGCGGCCAGTCCGGTCACCGTGGCGTCGTTGAGGCCGATCTCGAGGACCGTCTCCATCATCCCGGGCATCGAGTAGCGGCCGCCGGAGCGTACGGCCAGCAGCAGCGGGTCCTGCCGGTCGCCGAGGCGCCGGTCCAGCCGCACCTCGATCTCCCGCAGGTGCTCGTTGACCTCGTCGAACAGGCCGACCGGGGGCCGTCCGGCGGCCAGGTACGCCCGGCACGCGTCGGTGCTCACGGTGAAGCCGGGCGGCACCGGCAGCCCGAGCCGGGTCATCTCGGCGAGGTTCGCGCCCTTGCCGCCGAGCAGGTCGGCTCTGCTCCGGTCGCCCTCGATGAAGTCGTAGACGTATCTCGTCATGGCTCCCGGCCTCCTCCGCCACCGCCCTGGATGTCGTCTCCCTTCGTTGGTAGTCCCGCACAGGGGGGTGCCGGCAGGGCCGGACGGGACATCGACCGGGCCAGAGGTCCCGATCTGTCGCGGGGCACCGTCCGCGCGGGTTCGACCGGAACGTCGGCGCGACGCCCTATCCTCGACGTCGATGACCGCCGACCTGCGCCTGCGCCCCGTCCTCGACGACGACCTGCCGCTGTTCTTCGCCCACCAGCAGGACGTCGAGGCGAACTGGATGGCGGCGTTCGGCCCGGCGGACCCGGCCGACCGGGTGGCGTTCGACACCCACTGGCGGCGGGTCCGCGCCGACACCGCCGTGGTGCCGCGCACGGTGCTCGTCGGCGGCGAGGTGGTCGGCCACGTGATCGCCTTTCCGGCCGCCGGGCGCACCGAGGTCAGCTACTGGATCGACCCGGGCCGGTGGGGCCGGGGCTACGCGACCGGCGCGCTCGTCGCCCTGCTGGGCGAGGTGCCCCGCCGGCCGGTGCACGCCCGCGTCGCCAAGGACAACCGCGCGTCCCTCGCGGTGCTGCGCAAGTGCGGCTTCGTCGTCACCGGCGAGGACCGGGGGTACGCCCACGGGCGCGGCGCCGAGGTCGAGGAGTGGGTGCTGGAGCTGCCCGGTCCGGGCCCCGCCATCGGCCTGACCAGGGCGGGCACTACCCTCGCGGGGTGAACTGGCTGGAACTGATCGGCTGGACCGGCTCCGCGGTGCTGGTCTGGTCGCTGCTGCAGACGCGCATCCTGCGGCTGCGCGCGCTGAACCTGATCGGCTGCCTGATCCTGATCGGCTACAACGCGGCGGTGCAGGTGTGGCCGATGGTCGGCCTGAACGTGGTGCTGGCCGGCATCAACGTGTGGTACCTGCGCGGCATGCTGGCCACCCGGCACGACGAGGCGACCTACGAGGTGGTCGAGGTGGGTGTCGACGACCAGTTCCTGGCCCACACGTTGCGGGTGCACGAGGCCGACATCGCCCGGTTCAATCCGGGTTTCACCTGGCGTACCGAGGGGGAGCGGTCGGCGTTCCTGGTCGTCAAGGCCGACGAGGTGGTCGGGGTGGTGCTGTCGCACGCCGAGCCCGGCGGGGTGGCCCAGGTGGATCTCGACTACGTCACCCGGCGGTTCCGCGACTTCACGCCGGGGGAGTTCGTGTACCGGCGCAGCCGGCTCTTCACCGACCGGGGTTTCCGGCGGGTGGTCAGCCCGCCCGGCATGGTCGCCCCCTACTACCACCGCCTCGGCTTCCGCCGGGAGGGCGACGCGTACGTGCTGGATCTTCCCGCGGCCGGGTAGAGGATTCACGTCCCCGCCCGCGGGGCACAGATGCGCGTACGCCGGCGGGCCCCCGCGCGGCGGTGCCGGCGACGGACGCGTGAGGAGTGCCCGGCGTGCAGAGCTACGGGAGCCAACTGGCCCTGGTGGGAGTCCTGGTCGTCCTGAACGCGCTCTTCGCGGGCAGCGAGATGGCGCTGGTGTCGCTGCGGGACAGCCAGATCCAGCGGCTGGAGCGCACCGGCCGGGCCGGGCGGACGCTGGCCCGCCTGGCCCGCGACCCCAACCGCTTCCTCGCCACGATCCAGATCGGCATCACCCTGGCCGGGTTCCTGGCCTCGGCCGCCGCGGCGGTGTCGCTGGCCCGGCCGCTGGTGCCGCTGCTGGCCCCGCTGGGTGGCGCCGCCGAGACGGCCGCCATCGTGCTGGTCACCCTGGCGTTGACCTTCGTCACCCTGGTCTTCGGTGAGCTGGCCCCGAAGCGGATCGCCATGCAGTCCGCCGAGCGCTGGGCGCTGCTGGTGGCCCGGCCGCTGGACGTGCTGGCCGCCCTGACCCGCCCGGCGGTCTGGGCGCTGGGCGCCACCAGCGACCTGGTGGTCCGGCTGGTCGGTCTCGACCCGAGGCACGAGCCGGACGAGATCGGGCCGGACGAGCTGCGCGACATCGTGGCCGGCAACCACGGCTTCACCAAGGAGCAGCGCACGATCATCGCCGGGGCGGTAGAGATCGCCGACCGGCAGCTCAAGGCGGTGCTCGTACCCCGGTTGCAGGTCTTCACGCTCGACAGCGGCACCACCGCGGAGGCCGCCCGGTTGGTCCTCGCCGCCACCGGCCACTCGCGGGCGCCGGTGGTCCGCCACGGCGGCCTGGACGACTCCGTCGGCGTGATCCACCTGCGTGATCTGGTGGGTGTGCCCGACGACCGGACGGTCGACGACATCGCCCGCCCGCCGATGCTCCTGCCGGACTCGCTGCCGGTGGTGGACGCGTTGCGCCAGTTCAAGGCCGAGCGCCAGCACATCGCCCTGGTCGTCGACGAGCGCGGCGCGGTCGACGGGATCGTCACGCTGGAGGACATCCTGGAGGAGATCGTCGGGGAGATCTACGACGAGACCGACCGGGACGTGCGGTCGGTGCGCGCCGAGCCGGACGGTTCGCTGCTGCTGCCCGGCACCTTCCCCGTGCACGACCTGCCGGACGTCGGGGTCGACCTGCCCGGCCGGCCGGTCGGCGACTACACCACCATCGCCGGGCTGGTCCTCGCCGGCCTCGGCCACATCCCGACGGTGGCCGGCGAGAGCGTGACGGTCGACGGGTGGGAGCTGGAGGTGCTGGGCATCGAGCACCGCGCCATCACCCAGGTGCGGGTACGCCGACCCGCGCACGACGAGGAGCCGGCTCCGGAGCTGGACGCGTCCCGCTCCTGACCGGCCGGGGTCACGCGGTGGGTTCCGCGTACGCGCTCTGGCGGCCGGGCCGTCCCGGCGTGCTCAGGCGGCGGCGAGGTTCTGCAGCCGGACCTGGCCGCGCGCGACCAGGCGGTCGTCGGCGTCGGTGATCTCCACCTGCCACAGCTGCTGGCTGCGCCCCCGGTGGACCGGGGTGCCGACGGCGGTCAGCTCGCCCTCGCGGACCGCGCGCAGGAAGTCGGTCTGGTTGGACACGCCGACGACCTGCCCGCGGTCGCCCAGCCACAGCGCGCCGCCGACGCTGGCCGCGGTCTCGACCACGGAGCAGTACACGCCGCCGTGCTGGATGCCGAACGGCTGGTGCAGCTCGGGCCGGACCCGCCAGCGGATGACCACCCGGTCCGCGCTCGCCTCGTCGAACTTCAGGCCCAGCAGCGCCACGAAGCCACCCGTCAGGTCCGGCTCGTCCACGTCATCCCCCTCGTCGTTCGGCAGCGGCCAGCGTAGCGACCGGGCAAACCCGGTACGGTTTCCGGTCGGTGATGGGGGAGAATCGGTGACCGTGACCGACACCAGCCTCCCGCGTTCCGGGCGGGATTCACTCTTCGACGACCTGCGGTGGCGGGGCCTGATCCAGGACTCCACCGGCCTCGACGAGCTGCGCGCGCTGCTCGACGGCCCCGGAGCGGCCTACTATGTCGGCTTCGACCCGACCGCGCCGAGCCTGCACGTCGGGCACCTCATGCAGGTCGCCACCGCCCGGCGGTTGCAGCTCGCCGGTCACCGGCCGTTGCTGCTGGTGGGCGGCGCGACCGGTCAGATCGGTGACCCGAAGGAGAGCGCGGAGCGCACGCTCAACCCGCCCGAGGTGGTGGCCGGTTGGGTGGCCCGGATCCGGGATCAGCTCGCGCCGTTCGTGTCGTACGAGGGCGCCAACGCGGCGCAGTTGGTCAACAACCTGGACTGGACCGCGCAGATGTCGGTGGTCGAGTTCCTGCGCGACGTCGGTAAGCACTTCCCGGTGAACAAGATGCTGGCCCGGGAGGTGGTCAAGGCCCGGCTGGAGAGCGGCATCAGCTTCACCGAGTTCAGCTACCAGTTGTTGCAGGCCAACGACTTCTTCGAGTTGCACCGCCGGCACGGTTGCCAGCTCCAGTTCGGCGGTTCCGACCAGTGGGGCAACATCACCGCGGGGGTGGACTACATCCGCCGTCGCGGTGCCGGTCCGGTGGAGGCCTTCACGACGCCGCTGGTCACCAAGTCGGACGGCACGAAGTTCGGCAAGACCGAGGGTGGCTCGATCTGGCTGGACCCGGAGATGACCAGCCCGTACGCGTTCTACCAGTTCTGGGTCAACGTCGACGACCGGGATGTGACCCGGTACCTGCGGTACTTCAGCTTCCGCTCCCGGGAGGAGTTGGAGGCTCTCGAGAAGGAGACCGCGGAGCGGCCGGCGGCCCGGGCCGCCCAGCGGGCGTTGGCGGAGGAGCTGACGACGCTCGTGCACGGGGAGCGGGAGATGGCGCAGGCGGTGGCCGCCAGTCAGGCTCTCTTCGGTCGGGGGGCGCTGGAGGAGTTGTCACCGGCGACGCTGCGCGCGGCCCTGACCGAGGCTGGCCTGGTCCACCTCGACGAGCTGCCGGACGTGGTCGGGTTGCTGAAGGAGTCGGGTCTGGTGCCGAGCAACAAGGAGGCCCGGCGGGTGATCGCCGAGGGGGGCGCCTACGTCAACAACAACCGGGTGACGTCCGACGACGCCGTGGTCGCCCCGGAGGACCTGCTGCACGGCCGGTACCTGGTGCTGCGGCGCGGTAAGCGGGCCTTCGCGGGCGTGGAGCTGCGCAGATAGTCGTACGTCGACGGTGTGACCGGGGACGCGTCCGGCGGATTTGACGATCACTCCGCCGGGCGCGTAACTTTCTCTCTGTCAGCGCGGAACGGACGAAAAAGGGCGAAAGTCCTGATCGGCCGGGCGCGGGAATGACTCCGGGTTCGCGAGGGTTGCACCCTTCGAGAGTCTGGACCGGGCGGTGCCCCGGATCCGCCGGGAGGCGGATTTGGCGAGGCGGAACCGACCGGGTATGGTTGACGACCGGCAGGGGAGCCGGGCGCGCTTGCGGGAAACCGCAGCGGCCGGTCCGCCGAAAACCACGACGAGAGCGACGCGAGTCGGTCCTGTCGTGATGCCCGGAAATGGTGTGAAGCACGGCAAACCGCCGCAGAGCGGTTTGACACGGCGGAAACCACTCGGGTAACGTAGTAAAAGTGCTCGGCGCGAGAGTGTCGGGTGGTTGGCCCCGGATGAGTTGCTGCGGTTGTGGTGCTCGGATGGTGTGTGGTTGTTCTTTGAGAACTCAACAGGGTGCTTGATATGCCA
>JAEYGD010000383.1 GCA_023402505.1 Actinomycetes bacterium | reverse complement strand
CTGGTGATCGACCCCAGCCTGCTGCGGGCCGGCACGTCCGCCATCGCCGAGCACGTGCTGGAGGCCGTCCGGGCCGCGCAGGACGACGAGCGCGCCCGGCGCGCGGAGACGACGGGCGGTGCGGTGCCCGACACCGCGGCCCTGAGCCGGCAGCTCGAACGCGTCTCGGAGGAGGCGTTCCGTGGTTTCAACCGCATGATCAGCGATCTCGACGCGGCCGCGCGGCGGATCGACCGGCGGTGACGGGATGTCCGACGGGATCGAGGTCGACGTCGCCGCGATGCGTGCCGCCGCCGGGTCACTCGACACGACGGGCCAGCAGCTCAGCGGGGAGGTGACCAGCCTCGAGGGCACGGTGACCGGCTCGGGTAGCCCGTGGGGCTCGGACGAGGCCGGTTCGCTCTTCGGGGCGGTCTACGTCGAGGTGCTGACGCACGCCCTCGACGTCTACCGGTCGATGGCCGACCAGTTGCTGGAGGTCGCCGGGAATCTCAGCAGCAGCGCCGACGCCTACGAGGCGATCGAGACCAGCAACGCCGACCTCTTCAACAGGATGGAGCTGCCCGGTGGGTATGCAGCTGCCCCCTGAGCTCGCAGAAGCCCTGGGTTGGGTCGGCTTCACCTGGCCGACCGCCGACGAGGAGCTGCTGTTCGAGGCGTCGCAGATGTGGTTCGCGTTCGCCGGCCGGCTCCGTGCCGCCGTCGGTGACGCGGAGAAGGGCGCGGCTCAGGTCTGGGGGAGCAACCGCGGCGACGACGTACGCGCGTTCGAGCAGGCGTGGCGGGGTGCGGAGGGTGCGCCTCGCCGGATGGAGGACGGCGCGCA
This sequence comes from Actinomycetes bacterium, assembly GCA_023402505.1. Lineage (GTDB taxonomy): Bacteria > Actinomycetota > Actinomycetes > Mycobacteriales > Micromonosporaceae > Micromonospora. The sequence goes on along the minus strand of JAEYGD010000383.1, from coordinate 2,887 downwards.
GGCCGCCGAGCTGATCGGCATGGCCCTGCTGGTGATGGCGATCATCACCCTCACGCAGAAGATCCTCGTCATCATCCAGCTGGTGATCCTGGTCGTGCAGGTGGCGATGGCGCTGGCTGCCGCCGCACCCAGCCTCGGTGCGTCGCTCGCCCAGATCCCGGTCTCGATCGGCATCGCCCGGATGGCCATCCAGCGGATCGTCAAGGAGGTCGTCGAGCGGGTCGTCAAGGAGATCATCCCGCAGCTGCTGAAGCGGGCGAAGACCCTGCTGCGGCGGTTCACCCGCAAGGGCGGCCCGGGGTCCGGCCGTGGCCCGCGACCGGGCATCCCGGGCCCGCACACCACGCCGCGTTACCACAACACCAAGCCGATGCTCGACAAGTACCGCAACGAGCACCTACCCGGCGGGTTCTTCCCGACACCGGTGCGCCGGCTCACCCCGGAGCAGTTGGAGGAGCACCGGGTCTTCTTCGACGGCGACGGCATCCTGCGCAGCGCCAGGGACGGCCGGCCGTACGACACGTCCGGGTCCAGCACGGTGTTCAGCGGCGACGGCCAAGCGATCTTCGTGATGGACCGCAACGGCAACATCTACGCGTCCACGTACCAGAAGGTCGGGGACTTCCACCACTCCACCCTCGGCAACGGCCAGCCGGTCGCCGCCGCGGGTGAGCTGGTCGTCAAGGACGGTAGGGTGCAGCTCGCGACCGCGCGGAGCGGCCACTACCAGCCCGAACCGGGTCACATGGCGAACCTTGACGCCGAGTTCAAGCGCAACGGTCTCGGCGACGTCCCGATCCACAGCTGGGACGGCAGCCGGATCTTCTAGGGAGACAGCGGAGCATGAGCACCGAAAGCTGGAAGGGCCACGTCAACGGGATCCTCTACGGGATCCAGTTCGATCCCACCCTCGACGACAAGGTCGTCGCCCGGGTCGCCGACGGTGTCGTCGGCGGAAGCTACCCCGGCGGCCGGGCGGCGACGCTGGACGCGTTGACCCAGGCGCTGCGGTACCCGGGGCCGCTCAACGACCAGGTCGAGGCACCGCACAGCGAGCAGAGCATCCGCGAGTTCCTGGGCCGGCTCTCGGCGGCCCTCACCGCCCGCGCCTGAGCGCCACCCCAGGGGTGCGACCTCTATTCGCCACGGCGGAGCCGCAATTCATGGCCGACCGGAACAGGTGACTGCGAAGTTCGTCATATTCGAGTTCACTCGATGTGGCAGTGACCGTTTCCGCAGGTCATCGATGCTCGGATAAATGGTCGGCACACCCGTGGGTGACCGGCCGTGGCCGCCCGGCACATTCGCCCGGGTCCCGCGCGGACACCATTCTGGTCCCGAAATCCACCGGGCTCAGAAGGGTGACAACCATGTTCCGTGCCGCTCGTCGCACCGCGATCGTGCTCGTGTTCACCGCGGGGCTGCTCGCCGGGACCGGCGCCGCGGCACCGGCCGCCGTCAGCCCCGTCACTCCCCAGTCGCTGTGCGGCCCGGGCTACGTCGCGCGGGACCAGGACCCGATCCACCACGCGCAGACCGGCGACCGGCTCGGCACGGTCCACCTGATGTACAACCCGCTCGTCGGCTACGCCTGCACCGTCACCGTCAAGTCCGCGTACGCCGGGGCGCTGACCCGTACCCAGGTCTACCTGGCCGCGCAGTACCTGCCGACCCAGGTCGACGACGGGAACCGGCTCTACGCCGCCGGCCCGGTCCGGGCGTACGTCCTGGGTGGCTGCACGATCTGGGGTGGCTCGATGGCCGACACGTCCGGCACGATCCACCACCACGACCGCGCCAACCCGGCGATCGGCGGCATCGGCACCTGCTTCTGACCGTGCCGGCCCGGCCCGTTGTCGCTCGCGGGCCGGGCCGTGTGCGGGTGGCCTCCCGCAGGCCGGGCCGTGTGCGGGGTGGCCTCCCGCAAGTCGGGCCGTGTGCGGGGTGGCCTCCCGCAAGTCGGGCCGGTGTGCGGGTGGCCTCCCGCGGGCCGGTGACATACTCGGTCGCCATGGTGTTGTCGCGTGGCTGGGCGTTGTTCCTCGTGGCGGTGGGCGTCTGGACCTGGGTGATCTGGCCCCGCTTCGCCGTCGCCATCTGGCAGGATCCGCGCTCCTGGACGAGCGGGGTGGTCGGGGAATTCCCGGCGACCGGCTTCCTGTGGATCCACGCCCTCCTGATCGGTGCCTCCCTCGCCATCGGCACGACCGTCGGGCTGCTCGGCGTGCGCGGTGTCCGGGCCACCCGGCGTTCCTCGGCCGGTTAGGCGGCGCTCCTCGGCCGACTAGAGCACGCCGGTCCTCCCGCCGGACCGTCGCAGGCTTCCGCTTGCCGTCGGCGTCGCCAACGAGAGCTGTCCCAGCTGGTCGGCGACGGTGTGACGCGGACCGCTACCCGTCGATTTGACGTTCAAACCCACAGCCGCGTAACTTTCTCTCTGCCAGTTCGGAACAGGGCAAACGGGGCGAAAGCCAAGGAGCCCGCTCGGACCGGCGCCGGCGTACGGCGGGCTTCAGTCCCTGTTACGTCGGTCGGGCGGGGCCCGTTGGATCAGCCGAGAGGCCGATTTGGCGCGGCGAAACCGACCGGGTATGGTTGACGACCGGCAGGGAACCGGGCGAGCCAGCGGGACACCGCGGCGGCCGGCCTGCCGAATCCGATGATCACGTACGGCGGTGTACCGCTGTGCGCGCTCAGCGGACCGAGCCGTACGAAGCATGACAGACCGGGACACACGGTTTGACACGGCAGAGACGGTGAGGTAACGTAGTAAAAGTGCTCGGCGCGAGAGTGTCGGGTGGTTGGCCCCGGATGAGTTGCTGCGGTTGTGGTGCTCGGATGGTGTGTGGTTGTTCTTTGAGAACTCAACAGGGTGCTTGATATGCCA
>JAEYGD010000312.1 GCA_023402505.1 Actinomycetes bacterium | reverse complement strand
CTGACCCGGCACCGGTCGCCGAGCCGCTCGAGGCAGCAGCAGACCCGGGGAGGGCCGACTCGATGGGCAGCGTCCAGATCGTCACCACGATCGTCGCGGCCGCCATCACCGCCGTGGCGGTGTGGCTCGCCGTACGGGCGGTCATGAAGATGGTGGCGGTGATCCGGCTGGGTCAGCCGGACCCGTCGCGCGTCGGCGACCCGGCCACCCGTACGAAGACCATGCTGGCCGAGACCGCCGGGCACACGCGGATGCTCCGCTGGAGCGTCGTGGGCGCCGCGCACTGGTTCGTGATGGTCGGCTTCGTCGTGCTGTCGCTGCTGGTGCTGGAGGCGTACTTCGAGGTCGTCTCCCCGACCGGCGGGCTGCCGCTGGTCGGCGGCTGGACCGTCTACGGCCTGGTCACCGAGTGGCTCGGCATCCTCGGCATCGTCAGCATCCTGGTGCTGATCACGATCCGGCTGCGCAACCGCCCGACCCGGCCGGGTGGCAAGTCCCGGTTCACCGGCTCCACCATGTGGCAGGGCTACTTCGTCGAGGCCATCATCCTGGCTGTCCTGATCATGGGTTTCCTGATCCGGGGCTTCAAGGTCGCCACCGACCACTTCGAGTACCCGGTGTGGGCGGCCCCGCTCAGCCACGCGGTCGGCGGGCTGCTGCCGAACTGGGAGGCCGGCGTAAGCGTCGCCGCCGCCGTCAAGATCGCGATTTCGATGACCTGGCTCATCGTTATCTCGCTGAACGTCACCATGGGTGTCGCCTGGCACCGCTTCCTGGCCTTCCCCAACATCTTCTTCAAGCGCGACCCGGGGCGGAAGGGCTCCGGCCTAGGCGCGCTGAAGCCGATGACCAGCAACGGGAAGCCCCTCGACTTCGAGGAGGCGGACCCGGAGAAGGACCAGTTCGGTGTCGCCCAGGTCGAGCAGTTCACCTGGAAGGGCCTGCTGGACTTCAGCACCTGCACCGAGTGCGGCCGCTGCCAGTCGCAGTGCCCGGCGTGGAACACGGGCAAGCCGCTGTCACCGAAGCTGCTGGTGCTGAGCCTGCGCGACCACGCGTACGCGAAGGCCCCCTACCTGCTGGCCGGCGGCGGCAAGGACCTGACCGGCGAGGAGAAGGCGACCGCCGCGCAGCTCGCCCACGTCGACGTGCTGGCGCTCGCCGAGGCGGACAAGCCGCTGATCGGCACCGCCGAGGAGAACGGCGTCATCGACCCGGACGTCCTCTGGTCCTGCACCACCTGCGGCGCCTGCGTCGAGCAGTGCCCGGTGGACATCGAGCATGTCGACCACATCGTCGACATGCGCCGCTACCAGGTGCTCATCGAGTCCAGCTTCCCCTCGGAGGCCGGCGTGATGCTCCGCAACCTGGAGAACAAGGGCAACCCGTGGGGCGCCCCGCAGAACACCCGCGAGGACTGGACCAAGGGCCTGGGCTTCGAGGTGCCGCGGGTCGGTGAGGTCGAGGACTTCGAGTACCTGTTCTGGGTCGGCTGTGCCGGCGCGTTCGAGGACCGGGCCAAGAAGACCACCCGGGCGGTCGCCACGCTGCTCAACGAGGCCGGTGTCTCCTTCGCCATCCTCGGTGAGGGCGAGACCTGCTCCGGCGACCCCGCCCGCCGGATCGGCAACGAGTTCGTCTTCCAGATGCTTGCCCAGCAGAACGTCGAGACCCTGAACGAGGCGTTCGACGGCCGGGAGAAGAGCAAGCGGAAGATCGTCGCCACCTGCCCGCACTGCTTCAACACGCTGGGCAACGAGTACGGCCAGCTCGGCGGCGAGTTCGAGGTCGTGCACCACACCCAGCTCCTGGCCCACCTGGTCGCCACCGGCAAGCTCACCCCGGTGCAGCCGGTCGACGGCGGCGTCACCTACCACGACCCGTGCTACCTGGGCCGGCACAACCGCGTCTTCGCCCCGCCGCGCGAGGTGCTCGGCGCCGCCCTCGGCGGCGGCCAGAACGGCACCGCCGGCGCGTCCGGTGCGGACCGTGACGGCGGCCTGGTCGAGATGCCGCGCAACAGCGAGCGCTCCTTCTGCTGCGGCGCCGGCGGCGCCCGGATGTGGATGGAGGAGAAGATCGGCAAGCGCATCAACGTGGACCGGGTCGAGGAGGCCATGTCCACCGGCGCGCGGACGGTCGCGGTCGGCTGCCCGTTCTGCTCGACGATGCTCAACGACGGCGTCAACGGCAAGGGCGCCGGCGAGCAGGTCGAGGTGGTCGACGTGGCGAGCGTGCTGCTCCGCTCGGTGAAGCCGGAGCAGGCCACCGGTGCGAAGGAGGGCGAGCCGGTCGCCGGCTGACGCGTACCCCTGGATCGACGGCGGCGGCACCCGACGGTGCCGCCGCCGGTCGTCAGGAGGTGGTGGTGACCATGATGGCGGCGGTGGCGGCGGTGGTCGTCGCGATCAGGACGGCGGCCTGGGTCTCCTCGATCGCCTTCCGGGCCGCCGCGGACGCCCAGTCGCCCGCCCCGATCTCGGCGAGCCGGCGCTTCACGCGGTCCTTCGGCAGGTCGCGGAGGACGGCGCGGTCCAGCCCCACGGCCTTGACCAGGCCGAGCAGGGCCGCCGTGCGCGGGTCGACCGGCCCGTCGCCGGCCACCGCCGCGAGCATCCGCTGCCGGGCCTCCGTCTCGACCGCCGGCTCGGACCCGGTGGAGGAGGGATAGCGGGTACGCGGGAAGACCCAGAGCACCCGGTCCGATTCACGGCGCAGCACACCGGCCGTCACCAGCCCGTCCAGGATCTGCTCGGGCAGGTCCTTGGCGAGTCGGGTGACCCAGTCCTTCGGCGAGCGCGACCGGGGGTCGGCGGCGATGCGCTGGAGCGCCTCGTCGAGCTGGCGCTGGCCCAGCGGTGTGTCGTCGGTCACGGTCAGCCGGTCGTCGCTGGCCGTCACCCGCCCGGCGAGTGCCAGCTCCACCAGGATGGCGCCGGCAAGCCCCTGGTCGAGTGCCGGGCGGCCGAGCCGGTTCACACCCTCGTCGTCGTAGCTGAGCAGGACCAGGTCGTGGGCGAGCGTGTGGTGGGCCATATCCCCACAGTAACCGCGCCGAACAAACATTGCATCGACGACTGTCATTCTGCAATTCGCCTTTACGCATGGTGTGTCAGTGGTCGCACAGCAGTGATGAAGACGTTTGTCGCCTTGATTCCGTAACCGACCTTCCCTAATGTTGGGCGTCGGCCGCTGTGGCTCGTCTGTCTCGCCCCTTCCCCGACGCGAGGCGCCCGGCGGCCGGGTCGCAAAGGAGTCGGTGCCGGTGGCAACCATGCCCCCTCATCGCCACGCCCCGGGACGGTCCCGCCGTCCGGGCGGCCTGCGCCGGGTCGTCAACCGTCTGCTCATCCTGGTCGCCGCCGTCGCGGTGGGTGCCGGCACGCTGTCCGCGCCCGCGTACGCCGAACCGTCCGTGGACGAGATCGAGGCCGCGATCGACAAGCAGTGGAGCCAGCTCGAGCCCACGATCGAGCAGTACAACAAGGTCCGGGCGCAGCTCAAGGTCAACCGTAAGAAGTCCGCGGAGATCCAGAAGAAGATCACGCCGCTCGCCCTGGAGAGCGAGATGGCGATGAACCGGGTCGGTGACCTGGCCTCCCGGTACTACATCACGGGTCCGTCGCAGGAGATCGGCGCGCTGCTGGTCAACGCCGACCCGGACGTGCTCGGCGAGCAGCTCGCCCTGCTGGATCGACTGGCCGCCTCGGAACGCAAGCAGCTCGAAGGCGTGCTGACGATCCGCAAGAAGTACGACGACCAGAAGGCCGCCCTCGACGCGCTCATCGCCTCCCAGGTCAAGCAGGAGCGGGAGCTGGCGACGAAGAAGAAGCAGATCGACGCCGAGATCAAGCGCCTCGAGAAGACGCTGCCGGTCACCGTGGTGAAGACCGAGAAGTGCCCGACCATCAACGGCGTGGTCAGCGAGGCGGCCCGGACCGCCATCCGGACCGCCTGCGCCCAGGTGGGCAAGCCGTACGTGTGGGGCGCCGCCGGGCCGAACTCGTTCGACTGCTCCGGCCTGACGCAGTACGCGTACAAGGCGGCCGGCATCTACCTGACCCACCACACCGGCAACCAGTGGAACGAGGGGAAGGCCATCCCGCGTGCCGACGCGCGCCCCGGTGACCTGGTGTTCTTCCGCAGCGACCTGAGCCACGTCGGCCTGTACCTCGGCAACAACAAGATGGTGCACGCGCCACGGACCGGTAAGCCGGTCCAGGTCTCCGGCATCGACACCATGCCGGTCGCCGGGTTCCGCCGGCCCGGCTGATCCGGCCACAACGGACCGAGGGCCCCGGACGACGTGTTCGTCCGGGGCCCTCGTCGTACGCCTGTCGGGCGGTGCGTCAGCGGGTCGGCCAGGTCCGCCAGTTCTGCCAGGAACGGCTGGGCGTCGGGCCGCGCTGCCCCTGGTACCGCGACCCGTAGACCGCCGACCCGTACGGATGCTCGGCCGGCGAGGCCAGGCGGAAGATGCAGAGCTGGCCGATCTTCATGCCCGGCCACAAGGTGATCGGCAGGTTCGCCACGTTGGAGAGCTCCAGCGTGACGTGACCGGAGAAGCCGGGGTCGATGAAACCGGCCGTCGAGTGGGTGAGCAGACCCAGCCGGCCGAGCGAGCTCTTGCCCTCCAGGCGGCCGGCGAGCTGCTCGCCGAGCGAGATGACCTCGAGCGTCGAGGCGAGCACGAACTCGCCGGGGTGCAGCACGAACGGTTCGCCGTCGGGCACCTCGACCGCGGAGGTGAGATCGTCCTGCTGCCGGGACGGGTCGATGTGCGTGTAGAGGTGGTTGTTGAAGACCCGGAAGAGCTTGTCGAGGCGTACGTCGATGCTCGACGGCTGGACCAGAGCGGGGTCGAACGGCTCCAGTGCCAGCGTGCCGGCCTTGATCTCGGTGACCAGGTCGCGGTCGGAGAGCAGCATCGCACCACCATAGCGACCAGGGTTCTCAGGTGGCGGCCCGGCGTGCGCGTTCGTACATTTGTTCGATAGAATGCTCGCATGGTTTCCTGGTCCGAATTCGCCGCCGACGAGCCCCGACTCGCCGGTGGGATCCGTCGTCTCCTCCAGCAGTACGGGCCGGGCCTGGGCTACCTGGCCACGGTCCGCGCCGACGGCGGCCCCCGCGTCCACCCGGTCTCCCCCGTGGTCACCGACGAGGGCCTCTTCTGCTTCGTGATCGATTCGCCGAAACGGCGCGACCTGGAGCGCGACGGGCGCTACGCGCTGCACTCCTTTCCCGCCGAGGAGAGTGACGACGAGGCATACGTGGCGGGCCACGCCCGGCCGGTCACGGATCCTGCCCGGGTGGCTCGGCTGGCCCGCCTGCACCGGGCCGCCATCGACGTCGACTGGCGGCTGTTCGAGTTCACCGTCGACGTCGCGATGCTCGCCCGCCACGACGCCGCCGCCGACCGGGCCCGGCCGGCCGTGCAGGTCTGGCTGGACC
>JAEYGD010000217.1 GCA_023402505.1 Actinomycetes bacterium | reverse complement strand
GGCCCGGCGTGCCGGCCACCCCGCCGTCCGCCCCGGCCTGGCCGGCCGCCGCCCCGGCGCCCCGCCGCCGGCCGCTCTGGCGCCGCGTGACGTCGGTGCTGTCCGCCCTGCTCACCGTGGTGCTGGTGGCGATCGTCGGGCTGTACCTGTGGCAGCGACTCAGTCCACTGGAGATCACCGGCGTCAGCGTGGCCGTGCCCGAACCGGCCGGCACCCGCTGCGACGTCACCGTCGACGTGGTGGCCACCGTGACCACCAACGGCCGGGCCGGCGAGATCCGCTACCAGTGGCTGCGCTCCGGCAGCGCGCCCGGCACCATCCTCAGCGAACGGGTCGGCTACGGGCAGCGCACCGCGCGGCTGACCCTGCGCTGGTCGTTCAGCGGCGTGGGCAGCACCGCCGAGACCGCGACGGTCAACATCGTCGAGCCCACCCCGGCCCAGGCGCGGACGGCCGTGGCCTACGACTGCCGGGGTTGACGGCGGGTTTCTCCGCCAGCCGCCGGGGGTAGGTCGCGGACGAACCGCACCCCCCTGGAGGGAACCCGATGACAGACAACTTCGGTGACGCGGCGGGGGAGGCCCTCCGCTCGGTGTTGCTCTTCCTGCCCAAGGCGCTCGCCTTCGTCGCCATCCTGGTCGCCGGCTGGCTGATCGCCAAGGCGGTCCGCAAACTCGTCGACAAGGTGCTGGAGCGGGTCGGCTTCGACCGCGCCGTCGAGCGTGGCGGCATCCGCCGCGCCCTCGCCCGGTCCCGCTACGACGCCAGCGACATCGTCGCCAAACTGGCCTACTACGCGGTCCTGCTGGTGACGCTCCAACTCGCCTTCGGAATCTGGGGCCCGAACCCGATCTCCGACCTGATCGCCGCCGTCATCGCGTGGCTGCCGCGCGCGTTCGTCGCGATCGTCATCGTCGTGGTCGCCGCGGCGATCGCCAACGCGGTCCGCGACATCGTCAGCGGCGCCCTCGGCGGCCTGTCGTACGGGCGGATCCTCGCCACCGTCGCGTACGTCTTCATCCTCGGTCTCGGCGTGATCGCCGCGCTCAACCAGATCGGCGTCGCCACCGCGGTGACCACGCCGGTACTCGTCGCCGTGCTCGCCACGGCCGGCGGCATCCTGATCGTCGGGGTCGGCGGCGGTCTGGTCCGTCCCATGCAGAGCCGCTGGGAGTCGTGGCTCAGTCGCGCCGAGCAGGAGTCCCGTGCCATCGCCGCGCACGCCCGCGCCTACCAGGCGGGCCGCCGCGACACCGCCGCGCACCTGGGCGGCGACGCCGAGGCGACGCAGGTGGTGCCCCGGACCGACGACGTCGAGGCGACCCAGGTGGTGCCCACGGCCGGCACCGACCCGACCGTGCCGGTGCCGCGCGACCCGGACAGCACCCGGGCCACGCCGCGCGCCGTGCCGGCGCAGCCGACCCCGGAGGACGTCGAGGCGACGATGGTCATCCCGCCGGCCCAGGTCGACAGGTCCCGTCGCTGACCGGCCACGGATGCTCGGGGCGGGACCGGCCGGTCCCGCCCCGAACCGTGTCGCCACCCCGGCCCCGGCCCGTCTACGATCAGCCCCATGACGTGGCGATGTTGATCCACCGCTGAGAGCCCGTCCCGTGGGCCGCCGCGGTCGCCGCACCTCCGGCGTCCGCATCCGTCCCACGGGAAGGCCCCATGACCCCTGTCACCGTCCGTCCGCCCGACCTGCCGGTCCGGCGGCTCGCGGCAACGCTCTACGCGTACGCGTTCCTCCGCGACCTCGTCCTGCTCTACCCCGTCTACGCGCTGCTGTTCGCCGACACCGGCCTCACGGTGTGGCAGATCTCGACGCTGTTCGTCATCTGGTCGGTCAGCAGCCTCCTGCTGGAGGTCCCCTCCGGGGCGCTGGCCGACGCGGTGTCCCGCCGGCTGCTGCTCTGCCTCGCGCCGTTGGTGACCGCCGCCGGCTTCGCCCTCTGGGTGCTCGTGCCGTCGTACCCGGCCTTCGCGGTCGGTTTCCTGCTCTGGGGAGCCGGGGGAGCGTTGGCCTCCGGGGCCCTGGAGGCGCTGGTCTACACCGGGCTCGACCGGCTCGGGGCGGCCGGCCGGTACGCGCGCGTCATCGGCCGGGCCCGCACCGCCGAGACCCTCGGCGCGCTCGCGTCCATCGTGCTGGCCGCGCCGGTGCTCGCCCTGGGCGGCTATCCCGCCATCGGGGCGGCGAGCGTCCTCGCGTGCCTGCTCGCCGCGGCCGTCGCCACCCGCCTGCCGGACGAGCCGGGCCGGCCCGACCCGGTCCACCCGTCCGCCGGACCGGAACCGGACGGCGACGACCTCGGCTGGTGGGCCAGCCTGCGGGCCGGTCTCGCCGAGGCGCACGCCGACCGGGCGGTCCGCTCCGCGGTGCTGCTGGTCGCGGTGGTCGCGGCCGTGTGGGGCGCGCTCGACGAGTACACCCCGCTGCTGGCCCGCGACACCGGGGTGTCCGAGCCGACCGTCCCGCTGCTGCTCCTGCTCACCTGGCTCGGGGTGGCGGCCGGCGGCCTGCTCGCCCCGGCGGGGGAGCGGCTGGGCCGGCGCGGGTACGCCGGACTGCTCGCCGGGTCCGCCGTGGCTCTCGCCGCCGGCGCGCTGCTCGGCCACCCGGCCGGCTTCCTGCTGGTGGGCGTCGCCTTCGGCGGGCTCCAACTGGCCACCGTGCTCGCCGACGCCCGGCTCCAGGCCCGGATCACCGGGCCCGCCCGGGCCACCGTCACCTCGCTGGCGGGCATGGCGACCGACGCCACGATCATCGCCGTCTACGGCGCGTACGGACTGCTCGCCACCGGCGCCGGCAACGGCGTCGCCTTCGCGGTGGCCGCCGTGCCGTACCTCGTCGTGGCCCTGCTGGCGGTGCGCGGCCGGCGGGTCGCGGCGCGGGCCCGCTGAGGAC
>JAEYGD010000209.1 GCA_023402505.1 Actinomycetes bacterium | reverse complement strand
GTCCACGGTGGTGGCCGCCCGGGTGGCGGCGGCCCGCGCGGCGGCGGCCGCGCGCTGGTCCAGCGTCGGTCGGCGGATCAACGCCGAACTGCCCGGCCCGGTGCTGCGCCGGCCACCATGGTGCCTGCCCGGCGAGGTCACGCGGGAGCTGCGCGCCCGGCTCGACCGCGGTTCCCTCTCGGCGCGGGGCTTCGACCGGGTCCTCCGGCTCGCCTGGACCATCGCCGACCTGGACGGCCGGGAGCGCCCCGACGCCGGCGACGTCGGCGAGGCGATCGGCCTGCGTACCGGGGAGGCGTTGTGATCCGGTGGCGCGGGGGCGCCACCGGATGGAGCGGACCGGTTCCGACGAGGAGGCTGCCATGACGACCACCCACGACGTGCCACCACCGGGTGCGGACGATGCCGACCGGCTCGCCCGTGTGGCGTTGACCTGGCTCACCGAGCCGGGCACCCGGTCGGTCTTCCACCTGGTCCGGCGGCACGGCGCGGTCGACACGCTGGCCCTGCTGCGGGACGGGGGTGCGCCCGAGGATTCGCTGCGGCAGGCCGTGGCGACGCGGCTTGCCGCCGGTGACCCGCTGGCGGCTGCCGCCGAGGCACTGGAGCGGGCGGAGCGTCTCGGCGCGCGCCTGGTGACGCCGGCCGACGAGGAGTGGCCGACCCAGGTGGAGAGCCTGCGCCACCTGGTCCTGCCGGATGCGACCCGCAAGGTCGACCGGGAGACCGCCCCTCCGCTCTGCATGTGGGTCCGGGGCGGGTGGCCGCTGGCGCAGGCGCTCGACCGGTCGGTCGCGGTGGTGGGGGCGCGGGCCGCGACGGGGTACGGCATCCACGTCGGCACCGAGCTGGGGTACGGGCTGGCCGAACGGGGCTGGACGGTGGTCTCCGGCGGGGCGTTCGGCATCGATGCCGCGGCCCACCGGGGCGCCCTGAACGCCGGTGGGCTCACCGTCGCCGTGCTCGCGTGCGGCCTGGACCGGCCGTACCCGATGGGCAACGCCGCCCTCTTCGACCGGATCGCCGACACCGGGCTGCTGGTCAGCGAGTGGCTTCCGGGGGCGGACCCGCTGCGGCCCCGGTTCCTGATCCGCAACCGGGTGATCGCCGCCGCCACCCGCGGCAGTGTGCTGGTGGAGGCGTCCGCGCGCAGCGGCGCCACCCAGACGATGCGACGTGCCCTGGCCATCGCCCGCCGGGCCATGGTCGTCCCCGGCCCGGTGACCTCGGCGATGTCGGTCGGGGCGCACGAACTCCTGCGGGAGTACCCGCACGCCCGGCTGGTCGCCTCCGTCGCGCACGTGCTGGAGGAGGTGGGTCGCATCGGCAGCGACCTGGCGCCGCCGGCCCGGGGACCCGAGCGGGCCAGGGACCGGCTCGACGACGACGCCGCGACGGTGCTGGAGTCACTGCCCCGGCGCGGTGTCACCGGCGTGGACGACATCGCCGCCCGGTCCGGAGTGGCGGTACGCACGGCGTTGCGCAAGCTGGCCCTGCTGGAGGAGTTGGGGTTCGTCGTCCGGCGCGACACCGGGTACGCGCTCGCCGCTTCGCGCTCGGCCCCGCCCTCGGCGGCGGGCGGCCGGGCATGACGAACCGTTCAGTCGCCCTCGAACCGCAGTTCGGTGCCCGGCTCCCGCAGGCAGCGCCGGGCGAGCGCGAGCACGTCGCGTACGTGGGCCGCCTCCGCCTCCGATCCGGCTGCCTCGGCCAGGCGGCGCAACTCGGCGAGGAGGGTGGGCAGCGAGCGTGCGTCGAAGCCCTGTTCACCGACCCGGTCCAGCCGGTCCAGCAGCGGCGTGCCGCCGGCGCCCCGGATCCGGTCCAGGAGCCCCCGCAGCGTGTCGTCGTCGTCCGGCACCACCCGCACGGGCACGTACGAGACGCGGCGGCTCGCCCGCAGCGTCCGGTAGAGAACGACATCCAGTCCCACGGCTGCCCCGTCCGTCGCGTCCGACCCCGTGCCGGACCGCACGGCAGGCCGTGCCCGCGCGGTCGGCGGATGGACGCGCGACGTGACGCACGTCCACAGCGACCGCCGGCGCCGTCGGCGGCGGTTGCAGCGACCGTAAGCTGAACGGGTGCGCGCCGACAAGCAGCCCGGAGCCGTGCCAGCGGCCGTCACGGCTGGCCGGGCCCGCCGGTGAGTGGGCGGGACAGCCGGGCCACCCGGGTCCTGCACGCGGCGCTTCCCCCGGCCATGCGCGAGGCCGTCGACGAGTTCGCCACGCACCTGGCCCGGGTCCACAACCGTTCCGCGCACACCGTCCGGGCGTACGTCACGGACGTGGTCTCACTGCTCGACCACTCCGTACGGGCGGGCGGCCGGATCCCCGCCGACCTGGACCTCACGGTGGTCCGCAGTTGGCTCGCCCGGCAGCGGACGATGGGAGCCGCCCGGTCCACGCTCGCACGCCGCGCCGCGGCGGCCCGCACCTTCAGCGCCTGGGCGCACCGCGGAGGCCTGCTGCCGACCGACGTGGCCGCGTCGCTGGCCAGTCCCCGCGCGCACCGGGAACTACCGACGGTGCTCCGGGCCGACCAGGCCGCCGCCCTCATCGAAACCGCGGCCCGCACGCCCACCGGCGACGGGTCGGCGGAGGAGGAGCGGTCGGGGCGAGGCTCCCGCCCCGGCACCGCCGCCGCGACCGCCAAGCGTCCGGCGAGCGACACGGCGGACGGGCCAGCGGCTGGGGCCGGGCACGTGAAATCGGCGAGCCACGCGGCGAACGAGCCGACCGCCGACGCCCGGCACGTGAGACCGGCAAGCGACACGGCGAAGGAACCAACGGCCGGCGCCGGGCGGCACGTGGGGGCGGCCGGCGGCGGGAGCGACCCCGTACGGTTGCGGGACCTGCTGCTGCTGGAACTGCTCTACGCGACCGGGGTGCGGGTCAGCGAGGCGTGTGGGTTGGACGTCGCCGACGTGGACCCGGGCCGGCGGGTGATCCGGGTGCTCGGCAAGGGCGGTCGGGAGCGCAGCGTGCCGTACGGCGTTCCGGCCCAGCGGGCACTGGACGCCTGGCTCCGCCACGGACGTCCGGTGCTGGCCGGCCCGCGGTCGACCGACGCGCTGCTGCTCGGGGCCCGGGGTGGGCGGCTCAACGCGACGACGGCGCGACGCGTCGTGGCCGGGTACGCGGCGGCGGCCGGCCTGCCCAGGATCAGCCCGCACGGGTTGCGCCACTCGGCGGCGACCCACCTGCTGGAGGGCGGCGCGGACCTGCGGGCGGTACAGGAGC
>JAEYGD010000101.1 GCA_023402505.1 Actinomycetes bacterium | reverse complement strand
GCGCCGCTCAGTTGATGTTGATCCGCACCGCGTCGAAGGCGGGGGTCTGGTTCGCCCGCTCCATCATCGGGATGCGGTGCGAGCCGTCACCGGCCCAGACCGCGCACTGCGCGATGCCCGCCTCGGGCAGGCCCGGGACCTGGATGACCACCTCGTCCGCCTCGCGGCCGCCCTGGCTGTCCTCGGTGGCGACGAAGAACGCCGGCACGGCCTCCGGGTTCCCCGGCGCCTGGTCGGTGCTCTGCAGCATGCGGCAGGCGGTGTGGAAGTGGCCGCGGGTCAGCCCGTCCTCGTTGAGCAGCGAACTCTCGACGTAGTAGCCGCCCTGGCCGGCGGCGAGGAACCGGTCCCGGATCAGGTTCCGGGTGCTCACCCGCAGGGTGAACGGCTGGTTGGCCCCGACCTCCTGCGGGAAGTCGGTGATCAGCAGGGACGGGTTGTTGGCGGCGGCACCCACCTCACCGAAGGCCGTGCTGACGCAGCGATTGCCGTTCTGGAAACCGTCGTGCGCCTGGAGCTGACTCTCGTCGCAGTTGTTGGCGATGACGCCCAGTCCGGCACCCGGCGGGGTGCTACCGCCGTTGTTGCCACCGTTGTTACCGCCGTTGTTGCCACCGTTGTTGCCACCGTTGTTGCCACCGTTGTTTCCGCCGTTGTTGTTCCCGTCGCTGGGATTGCCGGTCGGGGCGACCTGGCACTCGGCGAGCTCGGCCAGGCCACGGGGGCGGGGGCCGAACCGGTCGATGGCGGTGGTGATCCGTTGCAGCGTCGCCCGCCGCCGGTCGGCCAGCGGTCGCAGGATGGCGTTGCGGACGAAGGCCTCGCCCCGGCTGCCGTCGGCGGCGAGCCGCCGGTCCGCCTCGTTGATCTGCTGCTGCAGCAGAGCGAGGTTGCGGTCCACCTCGGCGCGGGCCCGCTCCGGGATCTGCGGCAGCCGGCTGGCGACGTCCGGGCAGGCCACGGCCGACCCGCCGTTGTTCGCCGGCGCCTCGCCGTCCCGGGTGTCCTGGCACTCCTCGACGGACTGCTGGCCGTCACCCCAGTGGTTGCGCACCCAACGGCCGTTCTGCCAGGTGCGGGTCGTCGTGCCGGTCCCGGCCGGCGCGGTCGCACCCGGGCTGGGCTCCACGCAGGCGGCGGACGCCGGGCGGGTCTTGCTCGACCGCCGGTCCTCGGCCGACGAGATCTGGGTCACGGCGACCACACCGCCGAAGACCGCCAGCGTGCCGACGACGGCCAGCAGCCGCTTGCTCCGCGCGTTGCCGGATGACCGGCGCGCCCGTGTGGACCTGCGCATCGAATTGCTCTCCTTCTCGATCCGGTATTTGATTCGAGACCTCGGCGGACCGACGGAATTGAGACGGCACGCCCCATCGGGACGCGACCGGTGGCACGTCGATGAACGACGATGCCCTTTCCGCACCGTCTTCCGCGTCTGGCGACGCGGTCGGGGAGATCCTGTCCATTCCCGCTTGAGTACGGGAGGGCGCGGACGATGGTTCAACGGCGGTGGAGAAATTTTCCCGCCGGCTCCGGCGGGGCGGGGATCAGTCGACGCAGAGGTGGTCGAAGCCGAAACCGCCGGCCAGTTCGTCGCGCCGCGCGGCCAACGCGCGGATCGCCTCGCGCAGTTCGTCGGGCGAGGTCAGGGCCGGGGTCCCGTCGTCCAGGGCGCGCAGCCGCTCGCCGACCGCCAGGGTGGCGAGATCCTCGGCGAACCGGGCCGGGTCCACCCCCGTGGCGAAGCGTTGTTCCGCCAGGGTCACCCGCTCCACCAGCAGCTCGCCGGGGCGGACCGCCACCCAGCTCCACCCCTCGGCCGGCCCGCCGGCCCACCGTACGTGCAGCCCGCGCACGATCGGGTCGGACAGCCGCCGGGCCACGTACGCGTCGACCGCCGCGGCCCGGGCCAGCGCGCCGAGGTCGTTGACCGGGCCGGTCCGGCCGTCCGGGAGTCGCCCGAGGATGTCGCGGAACCCGGTCGCTCCCGGCTCCCCCGCCCACCGTTCGGCGTAGCCACGCGCCTCGATCACGTACGCCGCGATGGTGGCGCCGTGGTCGGCGGCCCGCAGCGTCGGCGACCCGATCCGCAGCACCGGCAGGCCGACGGCGGCACCGACCGCCTCCTTCATCCGCTCCACCCGCTGGCCGGGCGAGCCGGCCGCCGGAAGCGCACCGATCTCGACGGCCACCGTCGGGCGTCCGGTGTCGGCGGCGCAGACGACCAGGTCGTACGTCTCCCGCAGCGCGGTGGTCCACTGGTGGCCGGTGACGCCGGGCGGGCGGCGGTGCACCAGGTCGCTCAGCCGTCGGGGTCCGTGCACGACCTGGCCACCCCGGGCCAGCAGCGTCCCGCCGTCGGCTGGCACCGCCCGCAGCCAGTCGCCGTGCGCCCCGTCGCCGCTCGCCATCGCCCGCTGTCCGCCCCGCTGTCGTTCCCGCCGTGTCCCGTCGCCCGCCGTCTCGGCACGCGCGGCCGGCGACCGGCCGAGTCTAGGACGTCGATCATCCACGCAGCCCCGGTGGTCCGGCGCCGCGGTGGGATGCGATGTTGGGCAGAGCCCTTTCGCGGAAGGCGGGTCGGATGCGCGTGGTGTCGCTGGTGCCGTCGTTGACCGAGGCGGTGGCGGTGACGCTGCCCGGTGCGCTGGTCGGGGCGACCGACTGGTGCACCCACCCGCCCGGGCTGGACGTGCAACGGGTCGGCGGCAGCAAGTACCCGGACCTGGACCGGGTACGCGCCCTGCGACCCGACGTGGTCCTGCTCAACGTCGAGGAGAACCGGCGGGAGGACGCGGACGCCCTGACAGCGGCCGGCGTGCCGGTGCGGGTCACCTATCCGCGCACCGTCGACGAGGCGCTGGCCGAGCTGGGTCACCTGCTGGCCGAGTTGGGCGCGCCGGCCGAGCCGGCCTGGCTGGTGGAGGCCCGCCGCGCCTGGTCGGCGCCGCAGGGCGGCACCACCGCCCGCCGCGCGGTGGTGCCGGTGTGGCGGCGCCCGTGGGTGGTGCTGGGCCGCGACACGTTCGCCGGGGACGTGCTGCGCCGGCTGGGCGTCGCCAACCTGTACGCGGACCACGCGGAGCGCTACCCCCGGCCGGGCCTGGACGAGCTGCGTGACCGGTCGCCGGAGCTGGTGGTGCTGCCCGACGAGCCGTACCTGTTCACGGCGCACGACGGACCGGAGGCGTTCCCCGGTGTGCCGTGCGCCCTGCTCTCCGGCCGCCACCTGACCTGGTACGGGCCGTCGCTGGCGGAGGCCCCGGCCGTCCTGGCGGCCCAACTCGCCGCGCCGGTCACCCACCCGGCGGGGTGATCCGGCCGGCTCGCCGCCGGGCCCGCCGCAGGTCCACCACACTCCACACGATCGACGTGGACAGCGCGACCACCACCACCGCCAGGGTGAGCCAGACCGGCACCTTCCCCACCGGCGTCTCGGCGAGGATCAGCTTGACGCCGGCGAAGGCGAGCACCACCGCGAGCCCGTAGCGCAGGCACCCGAAGTGCCGCAGCAGCCCGGCCAGGCAGAAGTAGAGGCTGCGCAGGCCGAGCACGGCGAACGCGGTGGCCGTCCAGACCAGGAACGTGTCGGTGGTGATGGCGAGGATCGCCGCCACCGAGTCGACCGCGAACACCACGTCGGTGCCCTCGATCGCGACGAGCGCGACCAGCAGCAGCGTGGCGTGCGGCCGGCCGTCGACGCGCACGGTGAAGCGGCCGCCGTGGTAGCGGGGGTCGGTGCGGACCAGCCGGCGGAAGAGCCGGACGGCGAGGTTGCGCTCGGGGTCCACCTCCGGTTCGCCGCGCGCCGCGAGCCGCCAGCCGGTCCAGATCAGGAACGCCCCGAGGCCCAGGCCGGCCCAGGCGAGCCGGTCCAGCAGCTGCGCGCCGGTGAAGATGAAGACCAGCCGGAAGGCGAGGGCGCCGACCACGCCCCAGAACAGCACCTTGTGCTGGAACTCCTCGGGCACCCGGAAGTAGCGGAAGAGCAGCGCGAACACGAAGACGTTGTCCACCGACAGCGCCTTCTCCAGCAGATAGCCGGAGTAGTACGCGCCCGCCGGCTCGCCGCCCAACCAGAACAGGACCACCAGGCCGAACGCCAGCCCGGCGGTGATCCACACGGCCGACCAGGCGAGCGCCTCGGGCAGTTGGATGACGTGGTTGTCGCGGTGCGAGAGCACGTCGACCGCGAGCATGACGGCGATGACCGCGCCGACCACCGCCCAGCCCCACAGCGGCACCGTGAACGTCGCGTCGCCCACCCGGCGCCCTCCGCATCCGTGACGCCTCGCCCCGGGCGCGACGTGCCGGGCGCGCCTCGCCCCGTCGCGGGACCACGTCGACTTCGAGCCTAGGCGAGCGCCCCGGCCGGCCGGCGGCCCTCGGCCGAACTCGCCGGCGTCGGGGCCCCGCC
>JAEYGD010000086.1 GCA_023402505.1 Actinomycetes bacterium | reverse complement strand
CACCGCACCCGACGACGGCGCCGGCACCACCACCGCCCCCGACGACGATGCCCCCGGCACGACCGTCGCCGACGCCGCCGGCAGGGTCGCCGCGACCTGGGCGGCGTGGGCGCGTTCGGCCGGGAAGCGGGCCGGCACGGTGGCGGCCAGCGCGGCGGTACGGGCCGCCAGGGCGTCGTCACCGAAGTGCCGGGCGGCCCGGGCGAGGGCGGTGAGCAGGGGCCAGCCGTACCGGGGGTGGCCGGTGATGCCGGTGTCCGCGAGCGCCACCTCGGCGGCCCGCCGCGCCTCGGCCCGGTCGTCGGTGGTGAGGGCGCTCTCCAGCCGCAGTTCGAGCAGCGGCAGCCGCTGGTGCGGGTGCAGGTACGCCTTGCTGAGGAAGCTCAGCGCCCGCCCGACCGTCTCCTCGGCGGCCGGGTGGTTTTGGGCCAGCCGCAGCGCGGCGCACAGTTGCAGCCAGTGCGAGCCGGTCACGCCTGGCGGGTCGATCCGCGCGGCGTCGGCGAGCACCTCCTCGGTCTCCGCCCAGCGGCCCAGCGCCAGCAGCGCCTCGGCGCGGTTCGACAGCAGGTACGCCCCGGTCGAGCGGCTGATCCCGAACCGGCGTGCCTCGCTCACGCCGTCGGCGGCGGCCCGGGCCGACTCCTCGTACCGGCCCAGCTCGTAGAGGACGTCGGAAATGTTCACCAGGGCGGCGACCAGCTCCGGCGCCGCCCCGGCGGCCCGGGCCAGCGCCTCGGCGCGGCGCAGCTCGGCCAGGCCCAGGTCGGGCGCGTCCTCGCCGCGCCGCAGCGCGGCCAGTTGCATCGGCAGCTGCGCGGCGTCCAGGCCGACGGCCCGTGCCGCCGCCAGCACCTCGGCGGACAGCCGGGTGCCCTCGGCCGGGTCCACGCGGGCCAGGTGGGCGGCCACGTCGGCGAGCAGCCGCAGCCGTTCCGGGCTGTCCGGCACGCCGGACGCCAGCCGGTACGCCTCCCGCAGCTCGGCCGCGCCGTCGCTCTTGCCGAGCATGGCCAGCATCCGGCCGCGCCGGTCGAGCAGTCGCGCGGCCCGCAGCGGCTCCGCCGCCTCGTCCACCTCCGTCAGCGCCGCCCGGGTGAGGGTGAGCACCCGCTGGTAGTCACCCGCGGCGGCCGCCGCCGCGATGGTCTCCTCCAGCAGCGCGAGGTGGTCCATGCCGAGCCGGTGGCCCGCGTCGGGCACCAGCTCCCACAGCTCGAGCGCGCGTTCCAGCAACCGGCTCTGCTCGGCGTACGCGTAGCGGTCGGCCGCCGCGCACGCGGCCGTCCGGGCGGCGACCAGCGCGCGGGGGTGGTCGTGGGCGGCGTACCAGTGGTGGGCGATCTCGGCGGGGGCACGTCCCGCGGCCACCAGGTGCGGCTGCGCCTCGATGGCGGCGGCCCATCGGGCGTGCAGGCGGGCGTGCTCGCCGGGGAGCAGCTCGTCGTGGACGGCCTCGCGGACCAGCGCGTGCCGGAACTCGTAGTCGCCCTCCGGGTCGGCCACGACGAGCTGGGCGGCGACCGCCGCGCGCAGCGCGTCCTCCAGTTCGGCGTCGGGCAGCCCGGCGACCTCGGCGAGCAGTTGGTGCGCGAAGCGGGTGCCGCCGGCCGCCGCGATGCGCAGTACCCGCTGGGCCGGCTCGGTGAGCCGGTCGACCCGGGCGAGCAGCAGGTCGCGCAGCGTCTCCGGCAGGGTGGCGCAGCCGATCGGGTCGCCGGCGGCGGCGAGTTCCTCGATGAACAGGGGGTTGCCCTGCGTCCGGTCGTGGATGTCGTCGACCGCGCGGGCCGCCGGCTCGACGCCCAGCAGACCGGCCAGGACCGCACCGGTGCCGTCCCGGTCCAGCCGGCTCAGCTCGTGCCGCTCCACGCCCCGGACCCGGTCCAGCTCGGCCAGGAACGGCCGCAGCGGGTGGCCGCGGTGCAGCTCGTCGGTGCGGTACGTGCAGATCAGCAGCAGCCGGTCGGCGCGGGCGGCGCGGACCAGGAAGCCGATCAGGTCCCGGGTGGAGCGGTCGGCCCAGTGCAGGTCCTCGATGACCAGCACCAGCGGGGTGGCCGCGGCGAGCCGCCCGAACAGGTCGGCGACCAGGTCGAAGAGGTAGCCACGGGAGGCGTCGGAGATCGGGGGCACGGCGCCGAGCGGGCCCCGGGCCAGCTCCGGCAGGAGCCGGGCGAACTCGCTCTCGTACCCGTCGAAGACGCCCGGCCCGTCGCTGCGCAGCACCGCCCGCAGCGCGGCGGCGATCGGCGCGAAGGGCAGGCCGGCCTCGCCCAGTTCCAGGCACTGCCCCACCAGCAGCCGGGCCTCGCCGACCTCGCGCCCGAACTCCTCCAGCAGGCGGGTCTTGCCGATCCCGGCCTCGCCAGGGATCACGACGGTGCGGGCGGTGCCCTCGAGCCCCTCATCGAACGCGTCGAGGAGGGCGTCGAGCTCGGCGCGGCGCCCCACCATGCGTGGACTCGACGCGAGGGCGGGCATGCTCATATGCTCGCACCTCCCGCCGACACAGGGCAGGCCCGCGCGGACCGGGCGAGCGTCAAGCGCTCGGCCCGGCCAGCGCGAGTTCCCCCTGCACGCAGGCGTCGGCGGCTCGTCCTCCGACGCCCGGGGTCCTGCGGGCCTCGGCGCGCGCGGCGTGCGCGGCACGCAAGGCGATCTCGCGCTGAAGCTCCGTCGCGCGGTGCGCGCTGAGCTGATGTGCTGCGTAGGTCATGGCATCCATGTCGCTCTCCTGCTTCCTGCCTCGGCGGCTTCTGACAGGTACGACTCTTCTCTCTAAGGAGGGGTCTCCCCATCGGACGGATGCCTTATCTTTCGAGGCCGAGGCGCCTTAGGCCACCCGGTGCCGAGGCGGGGAGCGACGCTCACTGCGCCGGACGCACGGTGGCGAGTCGGACGAGCGCGCGCAAGCGGTCCGTGACGACCGCCAGCCCACTGGGGCGGATGTGGTCGCGTCCGATGATGCGCGCCGCCTGCTGAAGCAGGATCTCATTCTCGCGCGCGCGTTCCCGAGCGGCGTGCGCGTAGAGGAGGTCCGTTGCGTGGAGCATGTCGTTCATGTCTGTCTCCTGTCGAGAGGCTCCGGCCGGAGCCGATGCGGTTGGTGCGGACAGGGATGACGATGCTCTCTGAGGGGGGTGCTCCTCATCGGGCGGTTGCCGGGTATCCACGCTGGAGACGCCTCAGATCGAACCGCGCTCTGCCTCAGCTGGTGACGGCCGCGAAGAGCGCGGCGGCTTCCGTGCGGTTGCCCGCGCCGACCTTCGCGAGGATCGCCGAGACGTGCACCGAGGCGGTCTTGGGCGAGATGTAGAGCTCGCGACCGATCTCGGGGTTGGTGAGGCCTCGTGCGACGAGCGCGAGCACTTGCCGTTCGCGGGGCGTGAGTGCCGCGAACGGGGCAAGGGCGGTGCGGGTCGCCGAAAGTGCGGCTGTATCACGGGAGCTCGGGATGCCGTTCCTCGCGGACAGCTCTCGAGCCCAACGTGCGACGAGCGCGACGCCCTGCGGCGGTGCCGTCGCGCAGATCTCCCCGAGCACCTCGCGCGCCTGCACGCGCTCGCCGGCGGCGATGAGCGATTCGGCGAGTCGGTAGCGCAGGTACTGCGCGTCCCGCACGGACAGCCAGCCGTGCGATGCCAGCTCCGCCGCCGTTCGGTACCGAGCGACTCGTTCCCCAGGCGGGGATTCCAGACCGCGGGCCCGTTCGGCTTCGAGGAGCGCCTTCAGCGCGCGTGCGCCGGGATCGTCGCCCAGAAAAGAGGCCGCCTTCGCGGTGAGATCGCGCAGACCGTCAGCCGGCAGATCGACGAGGGCTGCGTTGGCGAGGGCGCGTGCCATCGACGGGAGGATGTTTCGAAGCAGTCCGAGGCGCACCGACAGGACCGGCCCTTCCAGGGTCGACAGGACGCGCAGAGTGGCTTCTGCGGAGGCTGCGCGTCGCGGCGGAGCCGCCTCTTCGAACCGGGTGAGCTCCTGCT
>JAEYGD010000057.1 GCA_023402505.1 Actinomycetes bacterium | reverse complement strand
GCGCTGAGCCGGGCGGGGCGCGCCGGCCGGTCAGAGCCGGAGCTCCGGCCACCGGCGTGGGTGCCGCGACGGCCGTCACCGCCGCCCTCGCCCGGGCCGCCGGTCAGCGGGTGCGCCGGTTGGCCCGTAGCGCGCTCAGCACCAGGCGGGGCCGGGCCAGCGCGACCGGGTGCTCGCGCATCGAGACCACCTCGTTGAAGCGCCGGGCGACCGCCACGTCGGTGACGGTCGCCGCCACGATCTGCCGGCCGATCCAGTTGGACAGCCGGTAGCCGCGCGGGTAGGGGCCGGTGACGTGCGGCAGGGCCAGGTCGGCGGAGGTCGACAACGACCAGGCCGCGTCGACGACGACCTTCTGCAGCTCGAAGAAGTGGCGCGCGGGCGCGTCCAGGGCCGGATTCGACCGCAGGTAGCGCGACAGGCAGGCCGCGTGCAGCGCCGCCGCCGTCATCCCCTGCCCGTAGACGGGGTTGAACGACGCCACCGCGTCGCCGACGCTGACCAGGCCGGCCGGGAACCGCCGCAGCGCCGCGAAGTCGCGCCGCCGGCTGTCGGCGTGGCGGTAGGTCCGCACCTCGCCGAGCAGCTCACTTCCGGCGACCTCGCCGAACTCCGGCGGGACCGCCTCGCGCAGCCGGCGGACGAAGTCCTCCGCGGTACGACCCGGACGGTTGTCCCCGTACCCCGCCATCATCGCCATCCACCGGCCGTCCTCGACGGCGAAGAACGCGGCGCCGGCGACCTCCGCCGGCGTTCCCGGGCTGTTGAGGGCCATGACGACGGTGAACCCCGGGTCCGGTTCGCGGCGCCGGAACAGGGCCGTCGCGTAGTTCAGGTCCACCGTGATCCGCCGCGTCGCGGGCCGGTCCCAGCCGGCCTCCTCCAGCCAGTCGGAGAGCCGGCTGGAGCGCCCCATGGCGTCCACCACCAGGTCCCCGCACTCGACGCCCGGCGCCCCGCCGACGTCGTAGCGGACCCCGGTGGTCACCGCGCCGTCCACCACCAGGCCGGTGGCGCGGGCCCGCACGGTCTTGACGTTGGGCAACCGCAGGACCTGCTCGCGGATCAGCCCCTCCAGCAGCGGACGGGTGCCGGCCAGCGTGTCGGCGTCGTCGGGTACGGCGATCTTCAGGCGCCCGTCCAGATAGTTGCGACGGGCCTCCGGCGGCGCCGCGACCGCCCCGTGGGCCAGGGCGTGTTCCCGGAATCCCGGGAGCAGGTTCGCCAACTGCTGCAGACCGCCGGGCAGCAACGCGTGCAGCTGTGTCCCCTGTGGCGCGCCGGGCCGCTCGCCGGTCACGTACAGGTCGTCGCGGTCGATCACGACGACGCTGTCCGCGTAGGCGGAGAGCACCCGGGCGGCCAGCAGGCCGGCGACGCTGCCGCCCAGCACGACGGCCTTGTCGAGGACCGGGGACGCCTGGTCGGCGGGCCGCTCCGCGTTCAACGCGGCGAGGACCCGCGACGGGGAGAGGGACATCGAGCTCTCCAAGGGGTGTGCGAGGTGCCTGCTCCCATGCCTGCCATGGGTACGCGGCGGCTCTGCCGGTCGGGCCGCGGGACGCCCGTCGATGGTTGCACAGAAGCCGGACGACGCCCGGACAGCTTCGGCGACGCGCCGTGGATTGCCCAGATGCTGGTCAGCGGGCTCGTCCGCGCTGCTCTCGCGCGCCGCTGCCGCCCCGGACGGCCGGCGGGCCGCTGGCCCGGGACGGCTCACGGCGGCCATCGGGCCCCTTCGTCCGGGCCGGCGGGTTCAGGTGATGAGGGGGCTGCGGCGCTCGAGGAGGATCACGTCACGCCAACGCCCGTGGTGACGGCCGACGCGTTCGCGGACGCCGACGACCCGGAACCCGGCCCGCTCGTGCAGGGCGAGGCTGGCGGTGTTCTCGGGGAAGACGCCGGACTGGATGGTCCAGATCCCGGCGGCCTCGGTGGAGGCGACCAGCGCGTCGAGGAGCAACCGGCCGGCACCGCGGCCCTGGGCGGCGGGGTCGACGTAGACGGAGTGCTCGACCACGCCGGCGTAGACCGCCCGCGTCGACGTCGGCGAGACGGCGATCCAGCCCACGAGCCGGCCCTGCGGGTCGACGGCCACGAAACGGTGCCCGGGCAGCCGGCCCGCGTCGAAGGCCGGCCACGTGGGTGCGGTCGACTCGAAGCTGGCGTGGCCCGTGTCGAGGCCGGCCTGGTAGACGGCGAGGACCGGGTCGGCGTCGTCCGAGGTCATCGGGCGGACGGTGAGGTCGGGTCGGCGGGGCACGCTCACTCCCGCCACGCTCCGGCGGCGGCCGCCTCCGCCGCGTACGCCGCGAAAGCGCGCGGCTCGCGCCCGGTCACCCTCGTCACCGCGTCGGTGGGGCGACCGTCGCCCTGCGCGCGCAGCGCCGCGAACGCGGCGATCTCGGCTTCCGTCTGCTCCGGCGGCGCGCCGAACGCCCGCTGGGCGGCGCGGTAGTCGTCGTCACCGCCCAGGTACCGGACCGGACGGCCGGCCGCCGCAGCGACGGCCGAGACCGCCTCGGCGAACGTCAGCGCCGACGGGCCGGTCACCTCGTACGTCCGCCCCTCGTGGCCCTCCTCCACCAGGGCCGCCGCCGCCACCGCCGCGATGTCCTCGGCGTCGACGAAGGCCTGCCGGACGTCGCCGAGCGGCAGGACGACCTCGCCGGCCAGCACCGCCGGGCGGAAGAAACCCTCGTCGAAGTTCTGGTCGAACCAGTCCGCCCGCACGATGGTCCACGGCACCCCCGACCCGCGCACCGTCCGCTCGGCCGCGAGCAGCCGCTCGTCACCCATGACGTCGATGCTCCGGCTGGACAGCAGCACGACGCGCCGCACTCCGGCGGCCACGGCGCGGGCGACGAACCCGGGCTCGACGGGCTGGCCGTCGGGTGCCATCAGGTACAGCGAATCGGCCCCGCGGACCGCACCGTCCCAGGTGGCCGGGTCGGCCCAGTCGAAACGGATCTCACCGTGGCGGGAAGCTGCTCGCACCGTGTGCCCGGCCGCCCGCAGGCGCGCGGAGACCCGGCGACCGGTGGTGCCGGTGGCACCGAGGACAACGACGATCATGTGAGCAAACCCATCACAGGGGTACGACAGTTCCGGCGTACGACGGCCGGCGGGTTACCGTCGGGCATGACCGACGACGTCAACGGACCGGGTTCCGCCGATGCTCCCCCACCGCCCGCCGTACGCCAGTTGCGGCTGGTGGTCGAGGCGGAGGACTACGACGCGGCGGTCCGGTTCTACCGGGACGTGCTCGGGCTGCCCGAGCAGGCCGCGTACTCCAGCGGCGGGGACGCGCGCGTGGTGATCCTGGACGCCGGGCGCGCCACCCTCGAGATCGCCAGCCCGGCGCAGAAGCAGATGATCGACGAGGTCGAGGTGGGACGCCAGGTGGCGCCGCGGATCCGGGTGGCGTTCGAGGTGGACGACGCCGTCGCCGCCACCGGTCGCCTGGTGGCGGGCGGCGCGGTGCCGGTGGCGCCGCCGACCACCACGCCGTGGCAGTCGGTCAATGCCCGGCTCGACGCTCCCGCGGACCTGCACATCACCGTCTTCCAGGAACTGCGGACGCTGGCGGAGCGGGAGTCGCTCGACGGCTTCGGCACCGAGGGAACCACCGGCTGAGCGCCCGGGCGTCCGCGTTCAGCGCAGGACGCCCTCGTGCAGGGCGCGCAGCACCGCGTTGGTGCGGTCCCGGGCGCCGAGCTTCAGCAGGATCGTCGAGACGTGGTTCTTCACCGTCCCCTCCGCGAGGAACAGGACGCCGGCGATCTCCCGGTTGCTGCAACCCTCGGCCATCAGGCGCAGCACCTCCACCTCGCGTTCGGTCAGCTCCTGCGGCGGGACGCCGGCACCGGCCGGTGACGGCGCGGCGCGGATGGCGCGCAGCAGCCGGTCGGTGATCGACGCGGCGATCAGCGTCCCGCCCGCGGCGAGCGTCTCCACCGCCCGGGTCAGCTGCTCCAGGGTGACGTCCTTGAGCAGGTAGCCGCGGGCCCCGGCGCGCACCGCGTCGAGCAGCAGGGTGTCGTCGTCGAAGGTGGTGAGCACGAGCACCGGCACGTCCACCGCGCGTTCGCGCAGCTGCCGCAGCGCCCAGATGCCGTCCCGGTGCGGCATGCGCAGGTCGAGCAGGGCGACGTCCGGCCTGGTTTCGACGATGACGTCCACGGCCGCCGCGCCGTCGTCGGCCTCCCCCACGACGTCGATGCCCGCCATGTCGAGCAGGTTGCGGATGCCCTGCCGGACCAGGGTCTGGTCGTCGACCACCACGACCCGGGTCACCGGACCGGCACCCACGCGGTCACCCGGAAGCCCGACCGGCCGTCGTAGCCGGCGTCGCCGCCGAGGGCCGCGAACCGCTCGGCGAGCCCGCGCAGCCCGTTGCCGGGAACCACGTCGGCGGCGCCCTGCCCGTCGTCGGTCGCGGTGAGCCGGATCCGGTCGCCGTCGCGGGCGACGGTGACCGACAGTTCGCGCGCCCGGGCGTGCCGCAGCGTGTTCGTCACGATCTCCTGCACCGCCCGGACCAGGGCGGCGGTCTGCTCCTCGTCCGCCTCGACGTCGTCGGCCACCTCGACGTCGACGTCGAGCCCGGGGACGTCACGACCGACGTCGCGCAGCGCCTGGGCCAGGTCGGTGGCCGGCGCTGCGCGCAGCGTGCCGACGGTGATGCGTACGTCCGCCAGCACGTCCCGCGCCACCCGGTCGGCCCGTTCGACGTGCTCGCGGGCGGCCTCCCCCTGCCGGTGCCGGGCCGCCTCGAGTTCCAGGGTGAGGACGGTGAGCTGGTGACCGATGAGATCGTGCAGCTCCCGGGAGATCCGCAGCCGCTCCGCCGTGCGGGCCGACCCGGCCAGCAGCACGGCCGCGGCCTGGAGGTCGACGTGCGCCTGGGCGAGTTCGCGGCGCAGGCGCCTCTCCCGGTGGATCGCGGTGAGGCTGAACACGGACCCGAGTTGGATGAGCCCGTAGAACGCCGCGGTCAGGACCAGTTCGACGCCGTCGCCGTCCACCCGCGCCCTGGCCAGGGCGATCACGGCGGTGTTCAGGGCGACCACCACGAGATTGGTCGGCAGCCGGACGGCCTCCGGGCCGAGCGAGGCGATCACGACCAGCAGGATCGGCAGCATGCCGGCCCGTGGGGCGGTCAGGACCATGCCCCAGCTGGCGACCACGGCCACGCCGAAGGCCACCCGCCGGAGGGTGGGGCGGCCCTCCGCGGCGGCGAGGAAGGCCGCGACCAGCGTCGCCAGGAACAGCACGACCCAGACCGGCGCCGGGATGTCCGGTTCGAGGACGCCGAACACGACGGGTGCGGCGGCGCCCACGCACACGATGAGCATCACGATGCCGGACCACTCGTCGAGTCCGATCCGGCGCATGGGCCAAATCTACCGACCGGGCCCGGCCGGCCAGGAGTGCCGGAAGTCATGGCCGGTGGAGCTGACCGTCGGCACAGGCGCCAGACCCCGGCGCCCAGCCAGCATCGAGGTATGAACCAACCCGCCATCGAGGTCGAACACCTGCACAAACGGTACGGCGAGGTCGTCGCGGTGGAGGACGTCAGTCTCCAGGTGGCGGCCGGCGAGACGCTCGGGCTGGTCGGGGTCAACGGCGCCGGGAAGACGACGACCGTCGAGATGATCGCCGGCCTGCGTACCCCGGACCGGGGCCGGGTCCGGGTGCTCGGCCTCGACCCGCGCCGGGACCGCGCGGCCCTGCGCCAGGTGCTCGGCGTGCAGTTGCAGCAGGCGTACCTGCACCACGCCCTGACCGTCGCCGAACTCGTCGGCCTCTACCGCACCTTCTACCCCGATCCCCGCCCGGCCGCCGAACTGCTCGACCTGGTCGACCTGGCCCGGCACGCGGGCACCCGGTTCGAGAAGCTCTCCGGCGGTCAGCAGCAGCGCCTGTCCATCGCGCTGGCCCTGGTCGGCCGTCCCCGCGTGGTGATCCTCGACGAGCTCACGACCGGCCTGGACCCGCGCGCCCGGCGGCGGGTGTGGGCGGGCATGCAGGAGTTGCGTGCCGAGACCCTGGTGCTGGTGAGCCACGCGATGGACGAGGTCGAGCGGCTCTGTGACCGGGTCGCCCTGATCGACCGTGGCCGGATCGTCGCCCTCGACACCCCGGCCGGGCTGGTCGCCCGCGCCGGCGCGGCGAACCTGGAGGAGGCCTTCGTCGCCCTCACCGGCCGGGAACTCGTCAAGGAGGAGGCCGAATGACCGAGGTGACCGCGCGCCGGCCCGGGCCGAGGGCCTGGCTGACGCTGATCCGGTGCGAGGCGAAAATGGTCGTCCGGGACACCGCCGGCCTGGTCGTGCCGGTCGGCCTGCCATTGCTGATCATGGTCATGAACGCCTCGGCCGCCAGCGACGAGCCGGCCGTCAACGGTCGTTCGGGGCTGGACGTCTTCGTGCTGCCGCTGGTCTTCACGATCGTCCTCGCCTCCATCGGCATCATCAACATGCCGAGTTTCTTGGCGTACTACCGCCGCTCCGGGGTGTTGCGCCGGCTCGCCGTCACCCCGGCCTCACCGGCGATGGTGCTCGTGGCGCAGATGGTGGTGAGCCTGGCGCAGGCGGTGATCGGAATCGGTCTGGCGTACGCCGTCGCCGTGCTCGCCTTCGGGGCGCGCCCGCCGGTCCGGGTCGGCGTCGCGCTCGGCGTCGTCGGGCTCGCGGTCGCCGCGATGTACGGCTTGGGCATGATCGTCGCCTCGCTGGCGCCCACGCCGAACTCCGCCGTGGCGATCGGCCTGATCGCCTTCTTCGCGTTCGGGGCGGTCGGCGGGATGTTCGGCGGCACGGCGTCGCTGCCGGACCCGCTGGAACGCGCCGCCTCGTGGCTGCCGTTCGGCGCGACGGTCGAGGCGCTGTCGGCCGCCTGGGCCGGGATGCCCGTCGACACCGCGAACCTGATCGGTCTCGCCGCCACCGCCGTCGTGGGCGCCGCCGTGGCCACCGTGTCGTTCCGGTGGGACTGACGTTCACCGCACCGGGGTCGGGCGGCGGGTCGCGGACACCGCCGCCCGGCGCACCGGTCCCGGCCGCGCGGTCAGCCGTCGGTCGCCTGGTGGGCGGCGGTCCAGAGGTCGTGCCACATCGGCAGCGTCTGGCCACCCGCGTGGGCTCGGGTTCGCGGTCAGCGAGCTGGACAACTGCGACGCTCGCCCGACCGACCTTCTCGTCACCGATAGGCGCGACTCACCCGCGGTCGGATTTTGAGCGCAGCACGGTGAGCCACTCGGCGGTCCGGGGCCGGTAACCGTGGCGGTCCGCGAGCCCCCGCACGATCGCCGGCACGTGACCGGCACCGTAGACGACCGCGACGTCGATCCGTTCCGCTGAACGCGTACGGATCAGCTCGGACAGCGCGGCGAGCAACCGCTCGTCCCGGTCGCCGCCGAACGCGCGCTCGAAGTGTCCGTCGACGTCGCTGTCGGCGTACATCTCGTCCTTCGCGCTGGGCAGGTCGCTCAACTCGACCTCGGGCGACAGCAGCCATCGGGTGCCCCCGAAGAACTGGACGACGACCACGAACGGAATGGCACACCACACAAGAAGCCGGTATCGCAGCGGCACCGCCCGCCAGCCCTGGGCGAACTCCGCCGTCGTCACGTCGGGAGTGATCAGCTCGACGCCGAGCGACCGGTACGCGATGTTGTCGAGCACCAGGCCGTGACGCTTGTTGGCCGGCATCACCCGGTAGGTGAGCGTGAGGGCCCACGTGAGCACGGAGCGACCACGAACGCCTTCGACGACGAGCACGTCGCACTGTCGGAGCCGCTGTGCGACTGCCGCGTAGAACTCCGGGCTCGCCACGTGCAACATAGGGAACAGCACGAACTGCAACTGGCTGCCGGGGCGCCGCAGGCGCAGCACGGCAGAACGGGTCCCGATGATGCTGTGTTCGATGATCTGCATGCCAGCCCACCTGACGTCCGCCGGTGCCGGGTCTTTCGACGGTAGGCCGGGGTGGCAAGCCGGATCGCGGACGTCGCGCGTGCCCTGAGCAGAATCGCTCGCTTACCGACCCGTGCCCCGGACAGGCTGTCGACATGAGAGCGAGCTTCAGCGGCGCGGTGGCGACGTACTACGCGAGGCACCGACGCGGTTACCCGCCCGAGGTTCTCGACGCCCTCGTCGACGCGTTCGGGCTCGGCGCCGCGGACACGGTTGTCGACCTCGGCTGCGGCACCGGTCAGTTGAGCCTCCCACTCGCCGCCCGGGTCGGGTCCATCGTCGGCGTGGACCCGGAGCCGGACATGCTGGCCGGCCGCCGGCGCAACCAGGACGCCCTCCGGGCGCCGGCTACCGGTACACCGAGTCCTCCGTGCAGTACGACGCACCGCTGACCGTCGACGACATGGTCGGCGGCGTCTTCTCCGCCATGTCGGCCGACCGGCTGCCGTCCGCGCAGGGCCGCGCCGCCTTCACCGCGGAGGTCCGCGACGCCCTCGACGGACGCGACGAGGTGACCGAGCGGATCCGCGTCTGGCTGCAGATCGGCACGCCCGACTGAGCGCCGCGTCCCCTGGCCTCGGACGGACGACCTATCCTGCTGCTGGTGAACGTCCGGCAGCGCAAGAAGCTCACCGCCCGCCTGATGGCGTCGCTGCTGCGTGACGATCTCGCGGCCGTACGTGCGGTGCTGCGCGCCGGAGCAGACCCGAACGCGGCAGACCGTGACGGCACCACGCCGCTCTACCTGGCCGCGCTGCAGAACACACCTACGGCGGTGCGGATCCTCATGGACGCCGGTGCGGACCCGAACGTCGAGAGCGGACGCGGCGAGGAGGGAACACCGTTGACGGGAGCCGCGGCGTGGGGGCACGCAGGTGTCGTCCGCGAGCTCCTGGCACGGGGCGCAGATCCGGACCTCCGCGAGGACCACGGAAGGGGGCTGTCGCCCCTGGGATGGGCCGTCCGAAGTGGCCACCCGGAGACGGAGGCGCTGCTCAGGGCCGCCGGCAGCAGGTGAGCAACCCGGACGTTACGGCTTGAGGTGACCGGGGCGCCGCCGCACCGGTTCGGGCAGCTCGGCGATCCGGATCACTCCCCGGCCTGGCACCCGCGTGCCGCCGCTACCCGGTCGGCCGGATGCCGCCGTCGATGTACTCGGCGAGCCGGGCGGCCCCGGTGAGCATGGCCCGGCCGCGCTCGGTGAGCCGTTGCCGCCACTGCCGCAGCGACGCGGCGAGAGGTTCGGCCCCGCCGGCCTCGTGGACCTGACGCAGCACACCGGCGATGTGGTCGAGCCGATGCCCGCCTCGGCGCAGCAGGTGGGCGAGTTCGGCGTCGCGGACGTCGTCCGGTGAGTAGGCGCGGTAACGGGTGGCCGGATCGCGGACCGGCCGCAGAATGCCGGCCCGCTCCCACTTGCGCAGGGTCGCGGGTCGTACGCCGAGCCGGTGCGCCAGCACGCTGATCGGCACGGCCTTGCGGCCCTGCGGTTGAGGCTGCGCCGCGGTGAGATGCGCGACCGCCGCCTCGACCGTGTCCAGGGTGTCCCGGTCACGTTGCAGCAGGACGTGGCCGTGGTCGATCGTCCGCAACGCCACGTCGATCTCGCCCCGGTTGACGGTACGCATGATCTCGCCGCTGGCCGCGTAGCCGTGGCCGGGGATCAGCGCGAGGTAGGCGTTCAGCGCCTTGGCGTGCACCTCGGAGTACCGGCGGTAGCCGTTCGGGCCGCGCTCGGCCGGCGGCAGGACGCCGGCTCGTTCGTAGTTGCGCACGGCCTGCGCGGAGAGACCGTGACGGCGCGCGAGGTCGACCGGTCGGCGTACCCCTGGGTTTGAGGCTTTGGTGGTGGTCACCGCTCTCCATTGCTCGAAAGGTTCAACCGCTGGTTCAACGATACGGTTGATGCGATGACGGCCTTCCTCGATCTGCTCCCGGTTCCGCCGGCCCTGCTCGCCCTCGGTGAGCCGACCCACGGCGAGTCCGCGTTCCTCCAGGTCCGCAACGACGTCTTCCTGTCGTTGGCCGGGCAGGGCTACCGGTCGATCGCGCTGGAGAGCGACCGGGCCGCGGGGCTGGTCGCCGACGAGTTCGTCCAGGGCTCCCCCACCGTGACGCTCGACCGGGCGCTCGCCGACGGGTTCAGCCACGGCTTCGGCGCCGCCCCGGCCAACCGCGACCTGCTGCTGCGGATGCGCGAGTGGAACGCCGGTCGGCCGGCCTCCGAGCGACTGACGTTCCACGGCTTCGACGCACCGCTGGAGATCGACTGTGCCCCGAGTCCACGGCGCCACCTCGCCCGGGTCTGCGACTTCCTCGGCCTCGACCGGAAAGCGGAGATCGACGACCTGGTCGGGGACGAGGCCCGGTGGAGTGACACCGCCGCGATCTGGGAGCCCGGCCGGTCGATCGGGCGTTCGGCGGACGCCCAGCGCCTGCGGGTGATCGCCGACGACCTGCTGACCGAGCTCTACCTGCGGGCGCCCGGGCGGGCCGAGGGCTGGCGGGCGGCGTTGGTACACGCCACGTCGGCGGTCGCGTTGCTGCGCTACCACGCCGCGGCGGCCGCACCACTGCCGCGGGAGGAACGCTTCGCCCGTCTGGCCGGCGTCCGGGACGCCTTGATGGCCGAGAACCTGCTCGCGATCCGCTCGACCGAGGAACACCGTGGGCCCACGCTGGTCTTCGCGCACAACGCCCATCTCCAGCGCCACCTCAGCACGATGACGATGGCCGGAACGGACGTGTCGTGGGCCGGTGCCGGCGCGATCGTCGCGTCGCTGCTCGGCGACCGGTACGCGGTGGTCGTCGGCAGTCTCGGCGCCAGTCCCGCGCTCGGCATCGCCGCGCCCGCCCCGTCGACCTACGAAGGCAGACTCCCGCAGGGGGTCGACCTTCCCCGGTACGTCCGGGCGTCCGAGATCGAACCGGCCGAGCGGAGGACGCACGACCACCGCTACTTCCCGCTGGACCAGGCCACCGTCGAACACGCCGACGCGGTGCTGCACATCCCGACCGGCGTCGACGCGGCCACGCTCGCCGATCGGATCCGCGCGCTGCCCGGCGTCGAGCAGTTCGTGGCGAGCGAGGAGAACGACGCGCCCGAGGGCTCCTGGGGCGACCGGTTCTTCTACGTCGGCCCCGACCGCCGCCAACCGTTCGCCACCATCATCGACCACGACGTACCCGGCTTCGACGAGGCCTCCCAACTCGACCGTCCCGGTGTCTTCCGCCTCAACCTCGACCTGGGCCGAACCGAGTTCGAGCGGCTGTTCGGCTTCCCGCCCAAGGCCTTCGAGGACCACCGGCACGAGTTCGACTTCGCCCGGCTGGACACCTTCGTGCCGCATCCCGGTTACGCGCTGTACGGCTTCGGCAGCATCGTCATGCCCGGTCCGCAGATGCTGCCCGAGATCGACCGGCTACTGGCGATCGCCCACGCCCGCGCTGTCGACCGGCACGAGCGCGCCGAACGCCGGGCGGCCGACCAGCGGGACTGAGGACCGGCCACGCTCGGCGAGGCAGCGCGCCGGCTGCGACGGTGGCAGGATACGCCCGTGCCGAAGTCCGCGGACGGCTCTGCCAAAGCCCGTATCGTCGCTGGGTTGCTGCGCGACGGCGACCGGATCCTGCTCTGTCACCGGTCTCCCCGGCGTCGCTGGTATCCCGACGTCTGGGACCTGCCGGGTGGGCATGTGGAACCCGGAGAACAGCCGGGCGCGGCGCTTGCCCGGGAGCTTCGCGAGGAACTGGGGATCGACGTCGCGGCGCCCTCGGGGCCGCCCCGGTACGACGTCAGTGGCGACACGTACGAGATGCGGATCTGGCTGATCGAGGCGTGGACGGGCTCCCCGGTCAACGTCGCGTCAGAAGAGCACGATGCCATCGGCTGGTTCGCCGAAGACGCGCTCGGCGACCTGTCCCTGGCGCACGACAGTTACCCCGCCATGTTCAGGAAGGTCCTTGCCGAGCCCAGCGTCTGACCGCGAACGGACGCACGCCTGTCGGCACGAGCGGACTCACGTGGTGACCGGCGCCGAGCGGCCGGACGACACCCGAACAACGACGCGGACCGTCAGCGAGCCACCTCGGGTCGTGCGGGTCAGCCGCGCTCTGCGCGTGGGCGCCGCTGGCGCGGAAAATCGTGGTTCAGCCGGCGCGGTGGCACCTGACCCAGCTTGATCGACTCGGTTTGCCGCAGGGCGGGGTGTCCGGGTGCGACCGATACCCCGACTTCCCGCAGGCCGAGTCGATCACGCCCCCGTCCAGGGCCGGCCTCGCGATGGCCGCGTGGATGGGGCAGCTCGACAGCGGCCGAGCGGGTGTGCCGGGCCCTTCGCCCGGCGACCGCCGTACGACGGTCGCCGGGCGAGGGGCCGGGCGCAGCACGTCACCCCGCCCGTCGACCGGCCCACCGCCTCCTGGGCTGGGCTACACCCCACCGGGGCCGACCGGCTCGGCGGAGCGGACGCCCCCGCGCGTCACCAGGAAGCCGAAGGCCGCCGCGGTGAAGAACATGACGATGCCGTAGACCGCGGCGGGCACCGCCATCCGGGTGTTGTCGAGCAGTGCGGGGCTGAGCGCGATCGTGATGGCGAGGGTGCTGTTGTGGATGCCGATCTCGAAGCCGGACGCGGTCGCCGCCGTCCGGTCGACTCCGGCCAGCCGGGGCACCCCGTAGCCGATGGCGAGGCTCAGCACGTTGAACGCCAGCACGGCCAGGCCGACCGAGACGAAGTAGTCGGCGATGTTCTCCCGTTCGCCGAGTACGGCACCGGCGATCACCCCGACTAGGACCACCACGGACAGCGCCCGCACCGGGCGGTCCAGGCGTTCGGCGATTCGGGGCACCCGGGCGCGTACCAGCATGCCGATCGCGACCGGGACGAGCACGATCGCGAACACCTGCACCACCTTGTCGAACTGGAGGCCGATGCTGCGCCCGTCGGCCAGGAAGTGCGCCGCCGACAGGTTGACCACGATCGGCAGGGTCACCACGGCGAGCACCGAGTTGATGGCGGTCAGCGTGATGTTCAGGGCCACGTGACCGCTGAACAGGTGGCTGTAGAGGTTGGCGGTGGTGCCGCCGGGGGACGCGGCCAGCAGCATCATGCCGACGGCCAGTTCCGGCGGGAGGCCGAACACGAGGACCAGGCCGAAGCAGAGGGCCGGCAGCACCAGCACCTGGCAGGTCAGCGCGATGACGGCCGCCCTGGGATGCCGGGCGACGCGCCGGAAGTCGTCGACGGTGAGTCCCAGACCCAGGCCGAGCATGATGATGCCGAGCGCGATGGGCAGTCCGATCAGGGTCAGCGCTGAGTCCATGGCACGAGATGGTCACGAACCAGAAACGTCCTCACAATCGTCCGTACGGTCGGGCACGGTCCCGGACCGGACGGCGCTTGACCACCGGAGAGTGATCGGCTTAGCTTCGTCAATCAGATAGGTTCCTTAACTGATTCGCTCCGTCCCTCGTGGGAGTGCCGATGCGACCGTTCCGTCCCCGCCGCCTCACCGCCCTCGTCGCCCTCGCGACGGTGCTGGTCACCGCCGCGCCACCGGCCGCCGCCGGTGCCCAGGACCGCTCCGAACGCCGGGCCGGCTACCACCGGGTCGGCTACTTCACCCAGTGGGGCATCTACGGCCGGGCGTTCCCGGTCAAGAAGCTCGACACCTCCGGCGCGGCCAGCCGCCTCACCCACGTCAATTACGCCTTCGGCAACGTCAGCGAGGACGGGCGCTGCTTTGTGGACGGCGGGCCGGGCGAGGGCGACCCCTGGGCCGACTACCAGCGTCCCGTGCCGGCCGAGGAGAGCGTCGACGGCGTCGCCGACGCCTGGGGCGAACCGCTGAACGGCAACTTCGGCCAGCTCGCCAAGCTCAAGGCCAAGCACCCCGACCTCAAGGTGATGATCTCGCTGGGCGGCTGGAGCTGGTCGACGTACTTCTCCAACGCCGCGCGCACCGACGCCTCCCGCAGGGCCTTCGTGGCCTCCTGCATCGACCTCTACCTCAAGGGCGACCTCCCGGTGCTCGACGGCGGCAGCGGCGGGCCGGGCGCGGCCGCCGGCGTCTTCGACGGCATCGACCTCGACTGGGAGTGGCCGAACTGGCCCGGCGAGCCCGGCAACGTCGTACGCCCGGAGGACAGAGAGAACTTCACCAAGTTGCTCGCCGAGTTCCGCCGGCAGCTCGACGCGTACGGGCGGCAGACCCGCCGGCACTACGAGCTGACGGCGTTCCTGCCGGCCAACCCGGCGGCGATGGACGCCGGGTACGAGGGCCGCCGGATCTTCAAGTACCTGGACTTCGCGACCGTGCAGGGGTACGACTTCCACGGCACCTGGGAAGCCCGGACCAACCAGCAGTCGGCGCTGCGCGTGCCGGCGGGGGCGCCCGACGACCCCGACTTCTCCGTCGAGGTGGCGATCGACGGTTGGATCGCCCGCGGCGCCCCGCGCCACAAGCTGGTCCTCGGCATCCCGTACTACGGTCAGGGCTGGACCGGCGTGACCGGCGGCGGGAACGGCCTCTTCCAGCCCGCGACCGGGCCGGCGCCCGGCACCTTCGCCCCCGGCAACGAGGACTACAAGCAGCTGAAGACGCTGCCGGGCAAGGGCTTCGCCGTCCACCGCGACCTGCGCTCCGGGCACGCCTGGCTGTTCGACGGCACGACGTTCTGGACGTACGACGATCCGGCGGTCGTGCTGCAGAAGACGCTCTACATCCGGCGGGCCGGCCTGGCCGGCGCGATGGTCTGGTCACTCGACGGCGACGACGACAACGCCACGCTGACCAGGACGATCGACCTCGGGCTGACCACATGGTAGGCGGCGATTGCCGTACCTATTGAAGGTAATTAATGTTTCGGTCATGACGCTGTCGACGCTCCTCCGGCGGCGGGTGGTCGCTCCCGCCGCGGCGCTGCTCCTCGGCGCCGCGGCGGTCCTCCTTCCGGCCGCCCAGGCCCACGCCGCCGTCGCCGCCTTCACCACGGAGAGCGCGTGGTCCACCGGCTACGTGGGAAAGGTGACCGTCCGCAACGACGAGCCGGTCCCGACGGCCGGGTGGCGGGTCGAGTTCGACCTGCCGGCCGGCACCACCGTCACCAGCCACTGGAACGCGGCCCTGACCCGGCTGGGGACGCGGCACGTCTTCACCAACCTGACCTGGAACGGCACCCTCGCCGCGGGCGCCTCGACCAGCTTCGGCTGGGTCGCGTCCGGGACCGGCACCCCGACCGGCTGCCGCATCGACGACGTCCCCTGCGACGGCACGCCCGACGGCCCGGACGTCAACCCGCCGGGCGTCCCGCCGAACCCGCGCACCAGCTTCGACAGCCAGACGCTCACCCTGCTGTGGGACTCCGCCAGCGACGACCGGGGCGTGACCGCCTACGAGATCTTCGCCAACGGCACCCGGATCGCCACCACCACCGGGACCAGCCACACGATGCCGGTCCCACCGCCGATGGTCTTCACTTTCGGCATCCGGGCACTGGACGCCGCCGGCAACTCGTCCCCGTTCGCCATCATCAAGCTCGGCTCGCTGCCGGACGCCGACCCTCCGACCCCGCCGACCGGCCTGCGGCTCACCGGCCCGAACGACGGGCACTACCGGCTCACCTGGGACGCGTCGCGGGACAACGTCTTCGTCGCCGGTTACGAGGTGCGGCAGAGCGGCACCGTGTCCGGCGTGACCCTGGTCGGCGACACGTTCGCCCACGGGGTCTCCCGGGGCTACGGCATCTACCTGTTCCAGGTCCGGGCCTTCGACAGCTCGGGCAACTTCTCCGCGCCGGCGTCCATCGGGATCGCCGTCGACCCGCCGCCACCGACACCGCCGGCCGCCCGTACCCCCTGAGCAGCGCCGGAGGTCGGCCGGGGCGGCGTGACCGGGCGGCCGGCGGCATGTGAGGATGCGGCGCATGCGTGCCGTGATCTTCGACGAGTTCGGTGCTCCACCGCAGGTCCGCGACGTCCCGGACCCCACGCCCCCGGCCGAGGGTGTGGTCGTCCGGGTCGAGGCGACCGGCCTGTGCCGCAGCGACTGGCACGGCTGGCGGGGACACGACCCGGACATCCGCCCGCCGCACGTTCCCGGGCACGAGTTCGCGGGCGTCGTCACGGCGGTCGGCGAAGGCGTACGCGGCTGGCGGCCCGGCGACCGAGTCACCGCGCCCTTCGTGTGCGCCTGCGGGCGGTGCCCGGCCTGCCTCGCGGGCGACCAACAGGTCTGCGAGCGGCAGACGCAGCCCGGCTTCACCCACTGGGGCTCCTTCGCCGAACACGTGGTGGTCCACCAGGCCGACGTCAACCTGGTACGGCTCCCCGACGACCTGGACTACGCGACGGCGGCGGCGCTGGGTTGCCGGTTCGCCACCGCGTTCCGGGCGGTCGTCGCTCAGGGGCGGGTCGCCGCGGGCGAGTGGGTGGCGGTGCACGGCTGCGGCGGCGTCGGCCTGTCCGCGGTGATGATCGCCGCGGCGTGCGGCGCGCGGGTCGTCGCCGTCGACGTCTCCCCCGGCGCGCTGGACCTCGCCCGGCGCGCCGGGGCGGCCGTCTGTCTGGACGCCGCCGCCCGCACCGGCCCGGGC